>CABRZC010000005.1 GCA_902475375.1 uncultured Collinsella sp.
GGGGTCAGCCCGTGGGAGGCCAGGGCGCCGCTGACCGGTGGACGGCACCGAGCCGCCATTGGGAATGTAGAAGGGGGAGGCCTCGCGGCCTCCCCCTTTTTTGCGTTTGATTGAGAGCTGTAATACAGAACTCGCCTTCGTTTAGCTTGTCTTACTGTTTGGCTGTATTTTGAGTCCTTCTTTTGTATTTGCGTGATAATAACTCCCATTGGCGTTAGGGAGGACTTGATGTTTACCGTTTTTGTCTTGGGCAATATTGCTTCGGGTAAGTCGACCGCCTGTCGCTATCTTGAGTCTCGCGGCGCCATGCTCATTGATTTGGATGATCTCGCAAAATCGTTATATGTTCCGGGTTCTGATCTCGTTGGCGCACTCGCTGAGGAATTTGGCCGGGATATTCTTGACGAGGAGGGCGGCGTTCGTCGCAGCGTTTTAGCCTCTCGAGCTTTTGTTTCTCTTGATTCCGTCGCTCGGCTCAATGACATTGTGCATCCCGTTCTCATTGAACAGCTTTCGCTTAGGATTCTCGATCCGGTTTGTTGTACGGTTTCATCTCCCCGTTATCCCTTTGCGGTGGTCGAGGTTTCTGCTCCGACTGGTTTTGAGGATGCATTTGGCTTGGCTGATGAAATTCTGGTCATCAGCGCCCCTTTGTCAGTTCGTCGCGAGCGCGCTATTCAACGTGGCATGGAGCCATCTGATTTCGATGCCCGTTCTGCTTGTCAGCCCGATGAGTCTGCGCTGTGCAATCTCGCTACAACGGTGATTGATAATGCCTCAGGCGATAATTCGCTCTTTGAGCAGCTTGACTCATGGCTTGCATGCCATGGGTTTATAGACACTGCGGATAAGGAGGATGCCGATGTCTAAGACACGTTTCTTTGCGTGGTATCGCGTGGCGCCAATTGCCGTTGTGTTCGTCTTCGGCCTTATTTCGCTCGTCTACTCGTATGCCCCTGCCGCCTTCTTTAAGCCTTTGTATCCGATTGACTACGAGGCGTATGTAAAGCAATCGAGCATTTCGCACAATCTTGATCCGTATCTGGTGTGTGCTGTCATAAAGTCGGAATCGAATTGGGATCCCGAGGCTGAGTCGAACCAAGGCGCTCGGGGATTGATGCAGCTGATGCCTGAGACTGTCCAGGATATGATTGCCTTGGGTCTTGTCGATGGTAGTGAGTATTCAGCCGACAACCTTAACGATCCCGCTACGAACATCGAGTTTGGCTGTGCGTATCTTTCGTATCTTCTAACGTATTTTAACGGGTCGACGGACAGCGCTATTGCCGCATATAACGCCGGCATGGGTAATGTGGACGGTTGGGCACAGCAGGACACATCGCTTCACAACGCGATTACCTTTCCCGAGACGCAGGCTTATCTGATTCGCGTCAATAATGCCTGGGTTCGATATAAGACTCTCTATCCCGATCGGTTCGTATAGGACTAAGCCCAGCGCCTGCGTATACTGCAGATGTATGAGTTAGGAGTATCCATGGCGGAATTTGAAGTAGAACGCGTTGGCGGTGAACTTAAGCGCTTTGGCGTTGAGGGCGCTGAGGTGCCGTTTGAAGTCGTTTCTCCCTATGAGCCTGCCGGTTCCCAGCCCAAGGCCATTGAGTCGCTTGTGCAGGGTGTGAGGGACGGAGACCGCTATCAGGTTTTGCTGGGTGTGACTGGTTCGGGCAAGACCTTCACGATGGCAAAGACTATTGAGGCCCTGGGAAAGCCGACGCTGGTCATGGCTCCGAATAAAACGCTCGCCGCTCAGCTTGCAAGCGAGCTCAAAGAGTTCTTTCCCAATAATGCTGTGGTCTACTTCGTCTCGTATTACGACTACTATCAGCCCGAGGCGTATGTGCCGCAAAGCGATACATATATCGAGAAAGACTCCTCGATTAACGAAGAGGTCGAGATGCTGCGCCATCAGGCGACCGCGTCACTGCTCTCTCGACGCGATGTGATCGTTGTCGCATCGGTCTCGTGTATCTATGGCATTGGCTCTCCTGAGGACTATGCGGGTCTGGCTCCAAACGTCGACAAGAAGGTGCCGCTCGAGCGCGATGACTTTATCCATGCGCTCATCGATATTCAATACGATCGCAATGATTATGACCTGGCGCGCGGCACGTTCCGCGTGCGTGGCGATGTCGTTGACGTGTATCCGCCCTATGCCGAGCATCCGTTGCGGTTTGAGTTCTTTGGCGATGAGGTCGAGCTTATCGCCGAAATCGATGAGGTCACCGGTGAGATGCTTCGTGAGTACGAGGCTATTCCCGTGTGGCCGGCCTCGCACTACGTGACCGAGAAGCCCAAGGTCAAGGCGGCTCTGAAATCGATCAGCGAAGAGTGCGAGAAGCGTGTGGCCGAGCTCAAGGCGACCGACAAGTTGCTCGAGGCACAACGCCTGCAGCAGCGTACCGATTATGATCTCGAGATGCTCGAGACCATGGGTTTTTGCAACGGCATTGAGAACTACTCTCGTCATTTGGACGGGCGCAAGCCGGGCGAGCCGCCGTTTACCCTGATTGATTACTTTCCCAAGGACATGCTCTGCATCATCGACGAGAGCCATGTGACCGTGCCGCAGATTCGCGGTATGCATGAAGGCGACCGATCGCGCAAAGTTACGCTTGTTGAGCACGGTTTTCGTCTTCCGTCAGCGCTCGACAACCGTCCGCTTCGCTTCGATGAGTTTGAGGCAAGGATTCCGCAGTTTATCTACGTTTCGGCCACGCCGGGTGACTATGAGTTGCGCGTGAGTCAAAACGATGTTGAACAGATCATTCGACCGACCGGTCTGCTCGATCCCAAGATCGACGTTCGTCCAGTCCGGGGCCAGATTGACGATCTTGAGGACGAGATTCGCGAGCGCGTGGCCCGCAAGGAGCGCGTGTTGGTGACCACGCTGACCAAGCGCATGGCCGAGGATCTGACCGATCACCTGCTCGACGCTGGCATTAAGGTCAACTACATGCACTCCGATACGGCGACGATGGACCGTGTCGAAATTCTGCGAACGCTGCGCGAGGGAAAAATTGATGTTTTGGTGGGCATCAATCTGCTGCGTGAGGGCCTGGACCTCCCCGAGGTCTCGCTGGTGGCAATTCTCGACGCTGACAAGGAAGGCTTCTTGCGCAATCGCCGTTCGTTGATTCAGACGATTGGCCGTGCGGCCCGTAATGCCGACGGCGAGGTCATCATGTATGCAGACGTTGTGACCGATTCGATGAAAGAAGCCATCGAGGAGACGAAGCGCCGTCGCGAGATTCAGATGGCATATAACGAAGAGCATGGCATTGTTCCCAAGACGGTCCGCAAGGCCATTAACGACATTTCGAGCTTTATTGCCGAGGCCGAAAAGACTGTGGGTTCCAAGGGGCGCTCGAAGGGCGACTCCCTTGGCCATGGCGCATTCTATACGCCCGATGAGTCGGGCGAGGACGGCGTGCCGGAAACGGTGGCACCCGAGCAGACACTTGCGGAGCAGTTGGAAGAACTGCCGCATGACGAGCTTGTGCGGATCGTCGAAACCATGGAAGAGGATATGCGCAACGCTTCTGCCGCCATGGACTTTGAGGAGGCGGCGCGCCTGCGCGATGCTGTCGTTCAGATTCGGGCGATGCTCGAGGGTGCGTCTGAGGACGAGACGATCGAGCGCTTACGTTCGCAGGCCCGCAAGGGTTCCACGTTCGCATCGGGCAGAAAACGCCAGGGTGCACGGTTTAAGAAATAGCGAACAGGCCCCGAGTTCCCTGTGGAGCTCGGGGCCTGTGTCTTTTGCGTGCTGGAATTCGTGCGCTAGAGGTCTGCGATCAGGGCTTCGGCGCAACGGATGCCATCGGTAGCTGCGCTCATGATTCCTCCGGCATATCCGGCCCCCTCGCCGCAAGGGTAGAGCCCCGGGGTCGATACAGCGTGGCATTGACGGTCTCGAGTAACGGTGACCGGAGAGCTCGAGCGTGTCTCAACACCGGTGAGGACGGCATCGGGATGGTCGTAGCCACGCAGTTTTTTGCCGAGTAAGGGAATTCCCAGACGAAGCGACTCGATGATATGTTGCGGCAATGACTCATCGATTGCTGTCCAAGTCACGCCGAGCGGATAGGTGGGCTTTACCTTGCCGCATGTCGTGCTGGCGCGTTCTGCAAGGAAATCGCCGACGAGCTGTGCCGGTGCGTTCCAGTTGGAGCCGCCAAGGCGATAGGCAGCCCGCTCGCAAATGCGCTGGAGTTCTACGCCTGCAAGAGGATCGTCGCTGGGGAGATCGTCGGGCGTGACGTTAACGAGGAGAGCGGCGTTTGCGTTGCGGCCGGCGCGGGCGTTGAGACTGGCGCCGTTGACGCACAGATGGCCGGGCTCTGAAGAGGCTGCGACAACCTGTCCGCCAGGACACATGCAGAATGAGAATACGCTGCGGCCGTTGGGAAGATGGGTAACGAGCTTATAGGGGGCTGCTCCGAGCGCGGGATGACCCGCCGCGGGGCCATATTGCGCCCGATCGATATCACACTGCGGGTGTTCGATGCGAACGCCCATGGCAAACGTCTTTTGAGCGAGGGCGACATCATGGGTTTTGAGAACCTCGAATACGTCGCGGGCAGAATGACCGCAAGCAAGGATGAGATGCTTTGTGTTGATTGACTCGCTTGTCGCGTCGTGGGACGACTGGATGTCGATACCGACAATGGCGCCAGATGTGTCAGTGTGAATGTCAACGAGTTTCGTTCGATAGCGAACGGTTCCTCCGAGCTGTTCAATGCGCTGGGAGATGCTGGTAACGACGGCGGGGAGGATGTCGGAGCCAATATGCGGTTTTGCATCCCATAGAATATCGCGGGGAGCGCCCGCTTCGACGAAGGTCTCGAGGATAAGGCGATGGGCGGGATTTTTGGTTCCCGTATTGAGCTTGCCGTCCGAGAAGGTCCCCGCGCCGCCCAGACCAAACTGGATATTGCTCTCGGGGTCGAGGATGCGCTCCTTTAGAAAGAGGTCGATCGCATGTGAGCGGCGAAATGCCGGGTCGCCGCGCTCGATGAGCAGGGGTTTAAGGCCCGCTTCGGCAAGGGTCAGGGCGGCGAAGAGACCGGCGCAACCGGCGCCGACAACGACGGGACGCCCCTTGGGTGCATTCGGGACGGGGTTGGGGAATGAAGGAGCCTCGCCGTCAACCATGCGGATGCGCGAGCGGTTGCGCTCGGCGACGCGGTCGACCACTTCCTGTTCGAGTCGGGAGCTTGTCAGCTCAACTCGAAAGCTCAAAATAAAATGAACATCTCGCTTTTTACGGGCGTCGATTGACTTGCGATGGAGCTCAATGGCTTTAATCTGGGAATCCTCGCATCGCAGGGCTCGTTTGACGGCGCGTCTGCCAATAGCAAGGCAGGCGTTTTCGTCGCCGGCCTCATCGAGCGTCGCGTTGACTTGGGTGATTTCGATCATCGAGGTCTCCTTAGAGGCAAGAAAGAGGCCGTCCGGTATCCCAGACGGCCCGAATGCGTTTTTGATTATAGACTGCGCGGCTACAGGCTGCTTGCAGCGCGAATACCCGAGATCCAGGCCCACGCAAGGTTAAAGCCTCCGCAATCGGCGTCGATGTCGAGCGCTTCTCCGCAGACGTAAAGCGGGGCGCCTGTGGTGCTGTTCACGTAAAGATTGGGTGTCGAGACGCACTCGATAGAAATGCCGCCACGCGTGACCTGTGCTGAGCGCTCCTCTGCCGTCCCTTCGACGGACAGTTTAAAGTGCTTGAGGATTGAGACCAGGTGGATGACATCGCGCGAGCCGGGATGGCACCGCTCGAATGCCGTACAGACGACGTGTGAGAGCTGCGGGGCGAGCATGCCGTCAAGCCAGTGGGAGTTTCGGGGCGAAAAATCGCCGAGCACGTTGACACGCTGCTCGAGCGTATCGAGCAGCTCATCTTTGGAGAAATCTGGAAAGAAGTCGATCAGAACAGTGTCGCCCTGGTTGATACGGCGAGAGAGATTGAAGGCGGCGACGCCTGAGATGCCGAAGGCACGGAACAGCACTTCGCCATCTTCTCGCCAGAGCTCTTCGTGGCTGCGCGAGAGCGTTAAGCGGGCTCGGACGCGCAGACCATCCAGAGTTCCGAGTGCCGTCCGGTCGCCGACGACTGATGCCGATACGGGGCACAGGACGGGGCGCAGGGGCGTCAAGGGAAGGCTAAACACCTCGGCGATGCCGGTGGGGTTGCCGCCCGTAGCGATAACCACGGCCCTTGCCTGCAGGGCATCGCTCGTGCGAGGAGTATCGGCTAACGCCTTTCGAAGCGAACGGAGCTCCGTCTTTCGGTCGCCGTGCTTTTTGGGTTTGAGTACATGAGCGGGACGGTCGATCTGAAGCGTCCAGCCTTCGGAAGCCTTATGAGCCGCAATGACGTTAGTTCCGCAGAGTAGGGTGATGCCCAAACGCTCGCATGCATTGAGGAGTGCATCGCGAACCGACTCGGCGCGAAGGGAGCGCGGGTATAGGCGGCCTTCCTCACGGATCGTCATGATGCCCAGCGAGGAGAAAAAACTCTCGAGATCTTGCTCGGGTTGGGGGCCCATGATGGATTCGACAAAGGCGGGGCGGTTATATCGCCGAATGTCGATGGATTCGTTTGAGAGGTTGCAGCGGCCGTTTCCGGTTGCGAGCAGCTTGAGACCGCAGGCGACGTCGCGCTCGACGACGCAGACCCTTTTGTCGACACGCGCCGCCGTAATGGCGGCGGCGAGGCCCGAGGCCCCGCCGCCGATCACCAAGACGTCATAGAAGGCGCTTGCGTTCACTTAGGCCTCGTCTGTCTTGTGCGGGGCGATGGCCTCAACGGCGGAGACGGCCTTGGGCAGCATGTCATCGGGCAGTGCGGTCTCGACTTCACCCTTATCGCAGGCCTCGGCGAGTGACGGATTGATGGGAAGCTGACCCAAGATGTCGAGGTTGTAGCGCTCGGCGACTTCGGGGAGCTTGCTCTTACCAAAGACCTCGATCTTCTTGCCGCAGTCGGGGCACTCGATATAGCTCATGTTCTCGACAATGCCCAGAATAGGGACGTTCATCTTCTCGGCCATGTTGACTGCCTTGGCGACGATCATCGAGACCAAGTCTTGCGGGCTCGTGACGATGACGATGCCATCGACGGGCAGCGATTGGAAAACGGTGAGCGCGACGTCACCCGTTCCCGGAGGCATATCGACCAGCAGGTAGTCGATGGGGCCCCACGAGGTCTCGCTCCAGAATTGCCTGATGGCGCCCGCGATAACCGGGCCACGCCAAAGGACGGGATCGGTTTCGTTTTGGAGCAACAGGTTGGAGCTCATGACCTTGACGCCGTGCTCGGAGATCTCGGGCAGCATGAGGTTGCCGAGGGCATGGACATGGCGTCCGCTCATGCCGAACATTTTGGGGATGGAGGGGCCGGTGATGTCGGCGTCGAGAATGCCAACCTTGTTGCCGCGGCGGGCGAGCTCGGTTGCGATGGCGCCCGTCACAAACGACTTGCCGACGCCTCCCTTGCCGGAAAGCACAGCGATAACGCGCTTGACCTCCGACAGCGTATTCTCTTCAAATTGCGACGGCGTTGATTGTCCGCCGGCTGCTTGTGCGTGCTCGCAACCCATGTATGACTCCTTTGTATATGTTGGGGCCGGGGCCCCGCGATGTGACACGAGCGTCATTGTACCCTCGTTTGCGAGCGGGAGTCATTTGCGATGCATTTGGGCCGAGCGTGCTTGCAATACGATGGGTCCAAGCGAATGGGCGGGCTTACTGAACTTTGCTGGCGAACTCGAGGTATTGCATGCGCTGCAGCTTGTCGATCGTCGAGGCGTATGGGCTGTCTTCAGATTCCAAGTCGTAGCGCAGCCCGTCGGCACCAAGATAGCCGGCGACATTGATGGTGGGCACATCTGACCTTGTTGCAAGCAGGGCCTTTTGATAGTCAGTGAGCGGGGCGCCGATCTTATTAAGGGTAATAGCTGCAATCTCGTTTGCCCCGACGGTGTCGTAGACGTTGAGCTCGGTATTGCCGGCGATTTCATAGTTAGCCCAGACGAAATAGGTCGACTGATAGATACGGAAAGCGTGGCTTGCCGTATCTTCCTGAGGGTACAGCTCGTCGTTGAGAGTCGTTGCGGCGCTCGGCTGATGGTCGCCAAAAAAGACAAGAACAACCGGTCTGCCGATATTGCGGAGCTCGTTGATAAAGTACTCGAGGTCCCGGTCGGATGCATTGATGTAGGTGAGATAGGTATTGAGCGCGCTATTGGCGCCCTCGCTGGCTCCCTCGACCCAATAGTTTGTCAGCTCTTCGGCGGGAACGGTGCCATAGTCGTAGCCGCCGTGATTTTGCATCGTGACGTCAAAGATGAACTGCGGGGCTTCGTCGGTTCTGAGCAGGTCGAGTATCTTGTCGTAGGTGGCGTAGTCGCATACGCCGGCATGGTAATAGGGCGCACCTTCGAAATCGCCGATTGAAAGAAAGTCTCCAAAACCCAGCTGCTGATAGATTTTATCTCGATGGTAGTTGACGGGGTTTTGCGGGTGCATAGCGGTAGTGGTATACCCAAGCTCTTTAAGGTCCTTTGCCAGGCTGTTGACGCCATTCATCTGATACAGCTGATAGGGGATTTTGCCTAATCCGACAAAGGCCGTTGTCGCTCCGGTCAAAAATTCGAATTCGGAGTTCGCCGTTCCGCCACCGGTGACCGAAGCGAGCATGGTGCCGCGAACAAGTGTGTCGGGAAGCGAGTTGTAGAATGCGGGACCGGTGTACCCGGCCGCCTGGAGCTGCTCAAAGCACGAAAGGTCGCTAAAACTCTCGTTCATGACGGCAACAATCGTCGGCTTGATTTCATTGAACTGGGCAACGGCCGCCGCGCGCTGCTCGCTCGAGCCATACGTGCTGTCGTAGGCGGCGGCGAGCTCCTGCTCGATGCTCTGCGCCTCATCGGGCGTATAGTCTTCGGGCTTTTCAATGGGCAACTCGTTGACCATTTCGGTGAACGAAGTGATAAAACCCTGAGACGCATACGTGGTGATGGGCTGCCAACGGTCAAATCCAAAATCCAGCGACTGCTCCAAGTCGATGTTGGAAAAGCCCAAGAGCCCCACAACGGTCACTAGCAGAAAAGCGCAGAGGTTAGCGGCGATTGCGGGGAAGACATGGGCGGGCGTACGGAGCTTTCGCGGTCGGATAAGCGAAAGAAGCCCCAGGGAAATCTCCAGCAGGGCGAGTGAGGTTACGATTCCTGCAGTGAAGGTGAACTCATATCCCTCACTTACTTCCATTGCGGTGCCCAATGCCAAAATGTCGCTCGGCAGGATGGCCTCGCCTTTAAACGTTATGACGAAGTGCTCGGCAATGCCAAGGGTACAACAGACGACGGGCACGAGGGCCATGACTCCTCCATGACGCTGTCCCAGCAAATAAAGGGAGAGCAGAACCGTCGCGAGCAGCCCAACGGAAAACCCGAATGAGTTGGCGGGAATGCGATAGAACGTTTCGTTGCAGGCAATTTCGAGTGAAACGAACGAGAGCGCTGAAACAGCGGCGACGACAAGGATGTCGCGGCAAATACAGGCAACCGTTCCCGTCGCAAGATCGGTTTGGTCGATAAGTCCCGAAACCAAGGGCTCGACAAGAAGTATGACGGCGGCAGCACCGAGCGCCGAATAAGAAAGGACCCATAGGGAACAGTCCTCATTTACGAGCAATTGATTCGTAATCCATGCAGCTACCATGCCGAGCGGGATGAGGAGCATCGCGCACCAAAAGACGCGGGCAATGGGCGGTTTTTCGTTGTGTTTGATTGAAAAATACACGCGCACGACGACGGCGGCCACGATAAGGACGGCGATGAATATGGGCAGATTGGCCATGCCACTCGAAGTGATTTCAAGGGGGATATCTTCGGTCATGGACGTTCCTCTGTTACAGCAAATTAAGTTCAGTTTTAGATTACTCTAACCTTTCCACGGCATTTCGAGAAACAAAGCACCCGACACGCAAAGCAAAAGGTCTGCGAATCTTGTATTACGAACATCTGTGCGCGTTGAGTGCGTTAAACTCATCGACAGTGTGATTTGAGGTTATAGGAGGCAAGGAGCTTCCATGTCTGATTCTTCTATCGTTATCCGTGGTGCGCGCGAACACAACCTGCGCAATATCGATGTTTCCATCCCGCGCGACGAGCTCGTGGTCATTACCGGTCTTTCGGGCTCGGGCAAGAGCTCGCTGGCGTTTGACACGATCTATGCCGAGGGTCAGCGTCGCTACGTGGAGAGCCTGTCGAGTTATGCGCGCCAGTTTTTAGGCCAGATGGACAAGCCCGATCTAGACTCGATCGACGGCCTTTCGCCGGCCGTCTCGATCGATCAGAAGACGACGTCCAAGAATCCGCGCTCGACGGTGGGTACTGTAACTGAGATTTATGACTACCTTCGCTTGCTTTTTGCACGCGTGGGCACGCCGCACTGTCCCGAGTGCGGTCGCGTTATCGAGCGCCAGACCACCGACCAGGTCGCCGATAAGGTCCTGGCAGCGGGAGAGGGTCGTCGTGCGTTTGTGCTGGCACCGGTGGTGCGCGGGCGCAAAGGCGAGTACGCAAAATTGTTCGAGGATCTTCGGGCTGAGGGCTTTAGCCGCGTGCGTGTCGACGGCGAAGTACGCTCGCTCGACGACCCCATCGATCTGGACAAAAAGTTCAAGCACGATATCGAGGTCGTAGTCGACCGCATCGTGATTCGGGAAAACTCTCTGGGCCGTATCGCCGAGTCGGTTGAACAGGCGACTGCCTTGGCGCACGGTAACGTGAACGTGTACATGCTGCCCGAGCGCGACGCTCCCGAGGGAACCGAGGGCGAGCTGCTGGAGTATTCGCTGGCACTGGCGTGCCCGGAGCACGGGCATTCCATCGACGACCTGCAGCCGCGCGATTTCTCGTTCAACGCGCCCTATGGTGCATGTCCCGAGTGCGATGGCCTGGGCTTTAAAAAGACAGTCGATGCCGAGGCGCTGATTGAAGACCCCTCAAAGTCGATTGCCGACGGAGTCTTTGGCAGCCTGTTCGGCAATTCCAACTATTATCCGCAGATTTTTGCTGCGGTCTGCAAACACTTTAAGGTGAGTGCCGATACGCCATGGGAGGACCTGCCCCCGCGGGTGCGTCGTGCGTTTTTGGATGGCATGGGCGACAAGAAGATTTCGGTGGACTATCAAAAGCTCGACGGTCGTCGCAGCCAGTGGGACACCAAGTTTTCGGGCGTGCGCAATATCCTGTACGAGCGCTATACCGAGACGACCAACGAGAACACTAAGGCGCGCCTGGAGAAGTACATTCGCGAGGAGCCGTGTTCGAGCTGCCATGGTGCTCGCCTGCGCCCCGAGATGCTCGCCGTCACCGTGGGCGGCAAGTCCATTTATGAGGTTTGCTGCCTGTCGTGCCGCGAGTCGCTCGAGTTTTTTGAGGACCTTGAGCTCACCGAGCGTCAACAATTCATCGGCGGTCGTATCGTCAAGGAAATCCTGGAACGCTTGCGTTTTCTGGTTGATGTCGGCCTTGATTATCTGACGCTCGATCGTGCTTCGGCGACGCTTTCCGGCGGTGAGGCGCAGCGCATTCGCCTGGCTACGCAGATCGGTGCGGGCCTCATGGGCGTTCTCTATATTCTGGACGAGCCTTCGATTGGTCTTCACCAGCGCGACAACGAGCGGCTGATTAAGACACTCGAGCGCCTGCGCGATATCGGCAACACCGTTATCGTCGTTGAACACGATGAGGACACGATTCGCGCTGCCGACTATGTGATCGATATGGGGCCAGGCGCGGGCGTCAACGGCGGGCACGTGGTCGCCGCGGGAACGCCCGCTGACATCATGGCGTGCCCCGAATCAATGACGGGTGCCTATCTGACCGGCAAGCGAATGATTCGAGTTCCCAATGAACGCCGCAACCCCGGACGTGGCTGTCTTAAGATTACGGGAGCATGTGCCAACAACCTCAAAAACGTTACCGCCAAGATTGAGTTTGGCACGCTTACCGTCGTAACCGGCGTATCGGGATCGGGAAAGAGTTCCTTGGTCACCGATACGATTGCGCCCGCGCTTACGAATGCCATCCATCGTTCGACGCGTCCCGTGGGTCCGTACAAGAAGATTGAGGGCATTGAGTGCATCGATAAGGTAATCGATATCGACCAGTCACCGATCGGTCGCACGCCGCGTTCGAACCCTGCGACCTATATTGGCCTTTGGGATGATCTGCGTGCGCTATTTGCAAGCACGCCGGAGTCGAAGGCGCGCGGCTACTCGCCGGGACGTTTCTCCTTTAACGTAAGCGTAGGTCGCTGCGAGGCGTGCAAGGGCGATGGCCAGATTAAGATCGAGATGCACTTCCTTCCCGATATCTATGTCCCCTGTGAGGTATGTGGCGGCAAGCGTTATAACCGCGAGACACTCGAGGTTACCTACCGCGGCAAGACAATCTCGGACGTGCTCGACATGAGCGTGGCCGAGGCGCTGGCTTTCTTTGGGAATATTCCGCAGATCAAGCGAAAGCTTCAAACCCTGTATGACGTCGGCCTAGGTTATGTGAGCTTGGGCCAGCCCGCCACGACGCTCTCGGGTGGTGAGGCGCAGCGCGTAAAGCTCGCCAAGGAGCTTCATCGTCGTCAGACGGGTAAGACGTTCTATATTTTGGACGAGCCTACGACCGGTCTTCATTTTGAGGACGTTCGCCAATTGCTAGATGTGCTTCAGCGTTTAGTCGATGCGGGCAATACGGTGCTGGTGATCGAGCACAACCTCGATGTCATCAAGGTTGCCGATCGCCTGATCGATATGGGTCCCGAGGGTGGCAACGGTGGCGGAACCGTCGTGGTCTCAGGCACGCCGGAGCAAGTCGCGGCATGTTCGCAGAGCTACACGGGCAAGTTCTTGGCGCCGTTGCTCAAGCGTGACCGTGAGCGTCAGGCGCAGCTCGACGCACAGTAAAGAGACGTTGTAGTACCGACGCGCCATCGATTCCTTCTGATTCGGTGGCGCTTCTGTGTGTCGAGATGGCATATGCGGCGGAATTGGCCCTATACTTAATCCTTGCGTCGCTCTGCGAGGGAAAGGATGTGCCATGGCAAAGGCTGTTAAGACGTCAAAAACCAATGCGATGCGCGAGCTGGAAAGCGCCGGCATCTCCTATGTTCTCCATACGTACGAAGACGACGGCGACGAATCGTCGGGGCTGGGCGTCGCGATTTCCGAGCAGCTTGGCGAGGAGCCCGGTCAAGGATTTAAGACCCTGGTCTGCACGACGCCGTCCAACGACCATGTCGTGTGCTGCATTCCCGTTGCCGACGAGCTCGACCTCAAGGCCGCCGCGCGCGCCGCAGGCGAAAAGTCGCTGACCATGATGCATGTCAAAGATTTGCTTGCCGCGACGGGGTATGTCCGCGGCGGTTGCAGTCCGGTCGGTATGAAAAAACGATTCCGGACGCTGATTGATGAGACATGTATCCTTTGGGATACCATTTTTATCTCGGGTGGCAAGCGCGGCTATCAGCTTGAGCTTGCTCCCGATGACTTAGTTGCATTTTGCGGGGCGACGGTTGCCCCGATCACGAGAGAGGACTGAGCGATGCCGCAGGAAGAATCAAAGCGCGGAGCTCACTTTGCAAAAGGGTCGGCTCCTCAGACGCCCGCGCCCGAGGCCGCTTCGTTCGATAACGAGATTCGAAACGCCTGGTCCGCTGCCGCTGACCCGGGCGAGACGGCCGTGTACTTGCGTGCCGCCGGTGCCGGCACGGCACTTCCCCGTACGGTTCTTTCTTCGGCTCGTCCCGATGAGACGGCTGTCTTTTTGGCCGCCGCTCAATCGAGCGCCAGCGTGATGCCGATCGCCTCCGAGGCTCCTCGTGCGCCGCGTCCCAATGAGACGGCGGTGTTTTTGATGGCAGCCCAGGGAAAGAGCACACCGCAGAGCGCTCCTGCCGCTCGTTCCGCCAAGCCCACGGCTCATGATGATGGCGAACCGCTTCTTTCGGATGACGAATGGTCGCCGCTTGGTTCGACCGATCCCGTCGAGGGCGTGGCCATCGACGGTGATGACGACTGGGACCCTCTGTCGTTTTCTGCCCGAACCGTCGCCGCCAATGAAGTTGACACGGTGTTTGGCGACCATGCCATATTCGATGATGATGCCGTATCCGGTAACAACATGCCGAACAGCGATGACGCCGCACCTGCTGATGACGCCGTTTTGGTTGACGATCCCTTTGCGATGACCGGCTCCTTTGCCGTCGTGGACGATTTGCCGCCACAAGATGAGGTTTATGAGGACTCTCAGGACGACGTAGACGATATGGGTTCGTCGGACTACTCCACGGTTGGTCGTTCTGCTGGCCTTATGACCGTGCTGACCATCGTGTCGCGTGTCACCGGGTTTATCCGCACGTGGGCCATGGCGGCCGCCATCGGTATGTCGCTGCTCTCGTCCTCCTATCAGGTTGCCAACAACCTGCCCAACATGCTCTACGAGCTCGTGATGGGCGGCATGCTCGTTACGGCGTTTTTGCCGGTGTATATGGGTGTGAGGCGCGAGCAGGGTCGCGAGGCATCGAACGAGTATGTCGGCAACCTGCTTGGTATTCTGCTTCTGCTGCTGGGCGGTATCTCGCTGCTGGGCACCGTGTTTGCTCCCGGCTTTATTTGGACGCAGTCGTTCCTTTCGGGCGATGGCGGCAGCATGGATACCGCTGCGTTCATGTTCCGCTTCTTTGCTATTCAAATTCTGTTTTATGGCTTGGGCTCGGTGTTCTCGGGCGTTCTCAACGCACACCGCGACTATTTCTGGTCGACGTTTGCCCCGGTTCTCAACAATGTCATCGTCATCGCCAGCTTTATGGGCTTTGCTCCCGTGTCTGCACAATTTGGCGAGCAGGCCGGTATTATCTTGATCGCAGTTGGTACGACCCTCGGCGTCTTTGTCCAGATGGCCTGCCAGATTCCCGCGCTTGGCAAGCATGGCGTGCATCCTCATATCCATATCGACTTTAAGGATCCCGCGCTGCGACAGACGATCGCGCTTGGTATCCCGACGCTGCTCGCCACGGTGTGCATGTTTGTCTCGACCTCCATTACCAATGCCGCCGCGCTGGTGGTGCAGCCCGAGACCGGCCCTTCCGTCATCGCATATGCGCGCCTGTGGTACACATTGCCCTATGCGCTGATCGCCGCCTCGCTTTCGACGGCACTCTATACCGAACTCTCTCACGATGCGCAGGAGAAGGATTACGACAGCGTCCGCACGGGCATTTCGCGCGGTGTCGCCCAGATGTTCTTCTTCCTGATTCCGTTTGCGATGTATCTGATCGTCTTCGCCCGTCCGCTCAACATGATCTACTGCGCCGGCAAGTTCGATGAATCCGGTGTGGCGCTGGTGTCGGAGTTCCTTATCTATCTGGCACTTTCCCTGCCGCTCTACGGCGTGGTCGTGCTGATGCAGAAGAGCTTCTCGGCCCTGCTCGATATGAAACCTTATAGCCGCTATTGCCTGTACTCCGCTATCGGCCAGGCCGGTTCGGTGCTGCTGTTTGGCGTGGTGCTGGGCTACGGTATGCCGGCAATTGCGCTTTCGTACGTCGTTGACTACGTGGTCTTGGTCGGATGCTCACTGTGGTGGCTGCGCCGTCGTCTGCATGGCCTTCAGGTCAAGTCTATCCTGCATGGCGGTTTCTTCGGCCTACTGTTCGGTGGCTTGGGCGCTGCCGCGGGCGCCGGCGTCATGTGGGCACTTGAGCACTTTGTCGGAGCGCTTGGCAGCTCGATCCTCATTACCCTGGGCTACGTTTGTGTTGCAGGCGTCGTCTCGCTCGCTGTAACTTTTGGTCTTGCCTTCGTCTTTAAGATGCCCGAGGTCTCGGCGCTGCTTCGTCGCAAGTAGGTGCGCGTGGCAGGTCACGACAACATTCCAACACTTGCCGAGCAGGTTTCGCGCGTTCCCACGCAACCCGGCTGCTACCTTTGGAAAGATGCCAAGGGTGATGTCATCTATGTGGGCAAGGCAAAAAACCTGCGTGCCCGTATGCGTCAATACGTGACGCTGCAGGACGAGCGTCAAAAGATCCCGCTCATGATGCAGCTGGTGGCGAGCTTCGACTATATCGTGGTGGAGACCGAGCACGAGGCATTGGTGCTCGAGCGCAATCTGATTGGCCAGTACCATCCGTACTTTAACGTCGATCTCAAAGACGATAAAAGCTATCCCTTTATCGCCATTACCAAGAGCGACTTGTTTCCGGCTATTAAATACACGCGAGAGCGTCATAAACCGGGAACGCGCTATTTTGGCCCCTATACCGATAGCCGTGCGGCGCGTGAGACCATCGATACGCTACGCAAGGTTATTCCTATTTGCTCGGCATCCTGTGCGGAATGGCGCCGCTGCCGCCGCATCGTCGAATCTCATAAGGGCGAAGAAGACATCGTCAATATGATTTGCGCGCAAAACGGGCGTCCCTGCTTTGACTACCATGTCGGGCGCGGGCCGGGCGCATGCATCGGCGCGATTTCCCCTGCCGACTATGCCAAGAACGTCAAACGTGTCGAACGTTTCTTGTCGGGCCATCGCAAGGATGTCGTTGACGAGCTTACGTCCGAGATGACGGAGGCAGCCGAGACGCTCGATTTTGAGCGTGCGGCGCGCGTCAAGCGTCGCCTGGAAGTCATTAGGGGCCTGGACGATCGCCAACAGGTCGTTTTTCCATCGAGCGTCGATATCGACGTCATCGGCTTCTATCGCGAAGAGACTATCTCTGCCGCCTGTGTCTTTGTCGTTCGCGAGGGCCGAACGGTTCGAACTTGTGAGTTCATCCTCGATAAAGGCCTGGATGTCGACGAGGAAGAGCTTCAATCGGGCTTTCTTAAGCGCTATTACGACGAGACGGCTGATATTCCAGCCGAGATCAATCTCTCTGTCGAGCTTGAGGACGCCGAAGCGTTGGGGGAGTGGCTTGCGGGCAAGCGCGAACGCTCTTGCCATCTCCATAGGCCGCAGCGCGGCGAAAAGCACCGCCTGCTCGATATGGCTTCCAAAAATGCGCGCCATGCCCTCATGCGCTACATGATGCGCACGGGGTATGCTGACGATCGCACTAATCAGGCGCTCCTGGAGCTCGAAAGCGCGCTGGCGCTGCCTGCGCCGCCGTTGCGCATCGAGTGCTTCGATATCTCGACGTTGCACGGCACCTTTACCGTCGCTTCGATGGTGGTATTTACCAACGGCCGTGCCGACAAGGGCCAGTATCGTCGCTTTAAAATTCAGGCCGAATTGGACGAGGCGAACGACTTCGTATCGATGTCCGAGGTTCTGGGGCGTCGCTATGCTCCCGAGCGCATGGCGGACGAGCGTTTTGGCTCGCGCCCCGATTTGCTCGTTGTCGATGGCGGCAAACCGCAATTGACCGCTGCAATTAAGCAACTTGAGGCGCTTGGCCTCGATATACCAGTTTGTGGCTTGGCAAAGGCCGATGAGGAAGTTTTCGTGCCGTGGGACGAGACCCCCGTCGTGCTGCCGACCGGCTCCGCTTCGCTTTATCTGATCAAGCAGGTTCGCGATGAATCCCACCGATTTGCGATTACGTTCCATCGCGAGTTGCGCGATAAGGCTATGACGGTTTCGGTGCTTGACGACGTTCCGGGCGTGGGACCCACCAGAAAACGTGCCATTATGCGCCATTTTGGCTCGATGAAGCGTTTGCGCGCGGCAAGCGAGCAGGAGATTGCGGAAGTTCGAGGCGTTCCGGCCGATGTCGCCAAAGCGGTCCACGAGGCACTTGTTGCATGGAATGCCGAGCGCGCCCAGGCATCGGCCAGCCGTTCCGAAAACTAAACGCGCTTCTAAACAACTGATATACATGATTGGCTGATTTTCAATCATTTATTTCGCGGCGATTACCTGCTGATTTCGGGTTTTATTAACGCTAAAACGTTTGACTAGCCATGGTGAATAACCCTGCTATCCTGCGGGTTGACGAAGACTGATATCTCACCTCGTCGATACATACTGTCTGTCGAATCGTTTGTCAATGAATTCGGTGAACGGTAGTAAATACCGTTCAAGCGTATGTATGTATCGGTCGCCGAGCGCGGCACCCAAGTTGGGTTTGTCGGTAGGTAAGGTATATATCGTCCGCAAGTTGCGCGGGGGCAAGTCTAGGTGCTCCCGGGTAAGATTCTCTATTGATAGGAGAAGACATGGCCATCATCAACAAGGGTATGTCCAGGCGTTCGTTCCTCGGCCTCACCGGCAGCGTCGCTGCTGTCGCAGGGCTTGGTCTCACCGGCTGCGGTGGCAGCTCTAGCGACGAGGGTTCCGCTTCCGGTTCCACCGATTCCGCCAACCGTGGCGGCGGCGTGATCACCGCTGGTTCCGCTTACGCTCCGTCCAGCTTCGACCCCGCCAGCACCGGCTCCGCTGTGGGCCTGGGTGCTAACTGGCACGTCGTCGAGGGCCTCTACGGCATCGATTACCACGACTACAGCACCTTCAACGAGCTCGCCACCGACGACCCCAAGTCTGTGGACGACACCACTTTCGAGGTTACCATCCGCAAGGGCGCCAAGTTCTCCGATGGCACCGAGGTCACCGCTGACGATGTCGTTGCCTCCTACACCGCTTGCGCCGCTTCCGCTACCTATGCTCCGTTCTTCCAGCCCTTCGAGTCCATCGAGGCTAAGGACGCCAGCACCGTGACGGTCAAGACCAAGGTCCCCAACTTCTCTCTGCTCAAGGATCGTCTTGCCATCATCCGCGTTACCCCGGCCACCCAGACCGAGGAGGATCGCGCCAAGCAGCCGATCGGCTCCGGCCCCTGGATGTACGACTCTATCTCCGATACCGAGATCACCCTGGTTCCCAACCCCGAGTACAACGGTGAGTATGCTGCCGAGGATAAGAAGATCCAGTACAGCATCCTGACCGACCCCACCGCTCGCGTTACCGCTCAGCAGGAGGGCTCCACGCTCGTTATGGAGCTCGTTACCGCTGACGCCGTCGACCAGCTCGAGAGCGCCGGCTGCAAGATCGATAACGTTCAGGGTTTCGGCACCCGCTTCATCATGTTCAACGTCGCCAAGGAGCCTTGGAACAACGTCAAGGTCCGTCAGGCTGTCATGTATGCGCTCGACACCGAGAAGATGGTCAGCAACACCTTCGCCGGTCTTGCCACCGCTGCCAGCTGCTACCTGCCCAAGAGCTTCACCAATTATCATGAGGCTTCCACGGTGTACAAGACCGACGCCAAGAAGGCTAAGAAGCTCATCGAGGAGTCCGGCATCACCCCGGGTGCCATCACCCTGCGCACCACCGACAACGAGCAGATCAAGGGCATGGCCGCCCAGGTCAAGAACGACCTCGACGCTCTCGGCTTTGAGGTGACCATCCAGACCGATACCTCGCCGGCCACCTACGCTGCCATCGACGGCGGCGAGGCCTACGATATCCTCCTTGCCCCTGGCGATCCTTCCTGCTTCGGCGCTGACCCCGACCTGCTGCTCAACTGGTGGTATGGCGACAACGTCTGGATGCAGACCCGTTGCCCGTGGAAGGAGTCCGCTGAGTGGCAGAAGCTTCACGGTCTCATGGACGAGGCTCTTGCCGCCGAGGGCGACGAGCAGCAGAAGAAGTGGAACGAGTGCTTCGACATCATCGCCGACAACGCCGTTCTGTACCCCGTTGTCCACGTCAAGACCGTCTCCGCTTCCTGGGACGATCCGTCCACCGCGCCCAACGGCGAGGCTCTCGACGGCTTCAAGGGCATCGGCACGACGAGCATGTCCTTCAGGGGCGTTGCGACCGTCAAGGCGTAAGACTCGCTTGAGTCTGTATGCAGGATGTCGGCCGTTGGGACCGTATCCTCATAGTTGAAACAAAGACCCGGGCGGCAACGATGTCGCTCGGGTCTTGTAATGAGTATCCGTACTCATATACCAGTTGGTCCTACCGACAAAAGAAAGGGGAGAGAACGTGAACAACTTGCTACGTTTGATTGGAAGGCGTCTTGTGGCGCTGCCGATCATGGCATTGGGCGTCACCGTCCTGGTGTTCTTCCTTATGTCGTTCTCCAAGACCGACCCCGCCTACACGGCGTTGGGTGACGGTGCCTCGCCCGAGGCGGTTGCCGAGTACCATGAGAAGTATGGTCTGGACGACCCCTGGCCTGTGCGCTACGTGCGCTATATGGGCGATTTGATTCATGGCGACATGGGTACCTACGGCGCTGCCCGCAACTCCGTTGCCAAGCGCATCTCCACGGCCCTGCCCGTCACGATGCAGCTGACCTTCATCGGTCTTGCCATCGGTGCGGTCGTTTCGTTTTTGCTCGGCGTCATCGCGGCACTGTATCGCGACAAATGGCCGGACCAAGTGATCCGCGTCTTTTCCATCGCCGGCTTGGCAACCCCGTCGTTCTGGCTTGCCGTTCTGTTGATCCTGCTGTTCTCTTCCTACCTTAAGGTGCTCCCGGCATCGGGTGCTCTGCCTCACTTCACCACGAATCCGGTTGGCTATCTGGGACGTATGATCATGCCCGCTATCGCCTTGGCATTTCCGCTGACGGGCCAGATGACTCGTATCGTGCGTACCGCCATGGTCGAGGAGCTCGACAAGGACTATGTCCGTATGGCTCGTGGCGCCGGCGTTCCCGAGAAGGTCGTCGTCGGCATCAACGTTCTTCGCAATGCGCTGATCACCCCGGTCACCACCCTCGGTCTTAAGATCGGCTACCTCATGGGCGGCGCCGTCGTCATCGAGGTTATCTTCAACCTCCCCGGCATGGGCACTGCGATTCTGCAGGGCGTTCAGGGCAACGAGGCGAACCTGGTTCAGGGCGTCGTTATCGTCGTTGCTCTTGCCTTCATCATCATCAACATCGTGGTTGACATGCTCTACCTGCTCATCAACCCGCGCATCAGGACGGTGTAGATTATGGTAAAGATTCGAGAGAAGCAAACCGAGCAGCTCGAGAAGGCTGCCTCCAAGGGGCTCAAGCTCGGTGGCTGGAAGAAGATGACGCTGTCTTCTAAGATTGCCGCCGTCGTGCTGGTGCTGGTCGCCCTGACTGCGATTTTGGCGCCCCTTCTTGCCCCCTATAGCCCGGTCGAGATCTTTACGGCTCGCCAGGCTCCCGGCAACGGATTTATCTTCGGTACCGACGATAAGGGCCGCGACATTCTGTCGCGTATGCTCTACGGTGGTCGTTACTCGCTGATTATCGGCTTTGGCGCCACTGCCATGGCTCTGGTCTGCGGCTCGGTCGTGGGCGCCCTTGCAGCGGTTTCGCGCAAGTCTATCTCTGAGGCGATCATGCGTATCCTGGACATCATCATGTCCATCCCGGGTATCGCTCTCGCAGCCGTTTTCGTCTCCATCCTGGGCAATTCCGTGCCGTCGATCATTTTCGCCATCGGCTTTATGTACACTCCGCAGATCGCCCGTATCGTGCGCGCCAACATCGTGTCCGAGTACGGTGAGGACTATGTCCGCGCGGTCATCGTGTCCGGCGCCAAGGCTCCGTGGATTCTGATCAAGCATGTTCTGCGCAACTGCATCGCTCCGATCATGGTCTTCACCGTTACCCTGGTCGCAGACGCCATCATCTTCGAGGCCTCGCTGACCTTCATCGGCGCCGGCATCCAGGAGCCCACCGCTACCTGGGGCAACATCCTCGCCGACGCCCGCGGCGGCGTGCTCGCTGGCCGTTGGTGGCAGGCACTGTTCCCGGGCCTGGCCATTATGATCACCTGCCTGGCGCTCAACATCCTCTCCGAGGGTATTACCGACGCCATGGCCGCTGCTCCCTCCGCCGCCCTGGATCCGACCGATTCCTCCAAGCGTCGCGAGGCCGATCTGCTGGTCTCCGACCCCGTTCGTGCCTACAAGGAGCAGGCTCAGTCCCTCTCCGCTCGCCTTGGCGCCCTGCGCGATGTCGAGCTCAAGCGTAACGACCGCCATGTGCCCGACGAGTCTGTCGAGCCGATTCTCTCGGTCCGTGACTTCTGCATTCAGTTTGAGCACCACGGTGATATCAACGTCGTCGACCACGTCAACTTTGACGTCCGTCCCGGCCAGACCATGGGCCTGGTAGGCGAGTCCGGCTGCGGTAAGTCCATCACCACGCTGGCCATCATGGGCCTGACCGACGATGACGAGCACCTTTCTGGTGAGGTTCTCTGGGAGGGCCGCGATCTGCTCAAGATGAGCAAGAAGGAGTGGTTCGGCCTGCGCGGTACCGATATCGCCATGGTCTATCAGGACGCCCTGTCCTCGCTCAACCCCTCCATGCTCATTTCCGCCCAGATGAAGCAGCTCACCAAGCGCGGCGGCACCCGTAGCGCCGAGGAGCTCCTGGAGCTCGTGGGCCTCGACCCCAAGCGTACGCTCGAGAGCTATCCGCATGAGCTTTCCGGTGGTCAGCGTCAGCGCGTTCTGATCGCTATGGCCCTTACCCGCGACCCCAAGCTGGTCATCTGCGACGAGCCCACGACCGCTCTGGACGTTACCGTCCAGAAGCAGGTCATCAAGCTGCTTAACGACCTTCAGGCCAAGCTCGGCTTTGCCATGATCTTCGTTTCGCACGACCTGGCACTGGTCGCCGAGGTCGCCCATAACATCACGGTTATGTACGCCGGCCAGGTTATCGAGCAGGCGCCCACCAAGGAGCTGCTCACCAACCCGATCCACGAGTACACTCGCGGTCTTCTGGGTTCCGTCCTGTCCATCGAGAGCGGTTCGGGCCGCCTGCACCAGGTGCCCGGCGCCGTTCCGAGCCCGCGCGATTTCCCCAAGGGCGATCGCTTCGCACCCCGCTCGAGTCATCCGCGCATTGGCCTGGACACCCGTCCGGTCTTCAAGCGCGTGCCCGGCACCGAGCACTTCTATTCCGAGCTCCCCGACGAGGTGCTCAAGGCAAATGGTTTGACCCCTCACGCGGAGGTGATGTAGATGAGCGAGACCGCAGTCAACGGCGTCGAGCCGATCATCTTCCTTGATGACGTCCACGTCACCTTTAGGACCCGTACCGGCTCGATTCTGCACCCCAACCTGGTTCACGCCGTCCAGGGTGTAACGATTAAGCTCATGCCCGGACAGACCATCGGCATCGTCGGCGAGTCTGGTTGCGGAAAGTCCACCACGGCTAACGTCATGTGCGGCCTGCAGGCCCCCACGAGCGGCAAGGTCTACTTTAAGGGCAAGGACGTTACCAAACGTACCGCCGAGGACCGTCGCCACATGGGTCGCGTCATCTCGGTCGTGTTCCAGAACCCGGCCACGGCGCTCAATCCCCGCATGGTCGTTCGCGAGCAACTGCTCGACCCCATGCGCGTCCACAACCTGGGTACCGAGGCCGAGCAGGAGAAGCGCGTCAAGGAGCTCTTGGAGCTCACCGGCCTGCCCAGCTCCGCCGCCGAGGTTCTTCCCGGCCAGCTTTCGGGCGGCCAGCGTCAGCGCGTGGCAATTGCCCGTGCCCTGTCGCTGAACCCCGATGCCATCATCGCCGACGAGCCCACCTCGGCTCTGGACGTTTCGGTCCGCGCGCAGATTCTGAACCTGCTGACCGACCTTAAGAAGGAGCTCGGCCTGGCCATGGTGTTCATTAGCCATGACATCCAGACGGTCCGCTATATCTCTGACGACATCATCGTTATGAATGGCGGCAAGATCGTCGAGCAGGGCGAGGCCA
Organism: uncultured Collinsella sp.; assembly: GCA_902475375.1. Lineage (GTDB taxonomy): Bacteria > Actinomycetota > Coriobacteriia > Coriobacteriales > Coriobacteriaceae > Collinsella. The sequence goes on from CABRZC010000005.1 coordinate 23,737, forward strand.
AGCAGGTCTTCCAGCACCCTCAGGACCCCTACACCAAGATGCTGCTCGGCGCTGCGCCGTCGCTGCTGCATCCCAAGCTCGGCGAGTAGCCTCGCTTTCCCTCCCGTGCGCCCGGTTCCCTTGCCGGGCGCACCTCCGTTGCGATTTCGAAAGGTTGGGTTCACGAGCCATGCCAAGTGCTCAGGAGCTACAACAGCAATTTGGTGAATATCGAGGCGCCATGCCCCGTCCATCAGATTTCGATCTCTTTTGGAAGGATCGCATGGCCGAGGCTGACGCCGTCGGGCTTGACTATGCGATCGAGGCGGCATCGGTCACCGATGCCGTGACCTGCCAGCTTTTCGATCTCTGGTATACCGGCATGTGTGGCGCTCGCCTGCACGCCAAGTACCTTAAACCTGTCTCGGACGAGCCCATGCCATTGGTACTTCAGTTCCATGGATATCCAGGTGCGAGTCGCAGCTGGTTTGAGCAGGCATCGTTTGCGGGCATGGGCATGGCGCTCATTGCTCTCGATTGTCCTGGTCAAGGAGGTCCGTCCGAGGACATTGGCGGATTTGAGGGCACAACGGTCGCGGGCCATATCGTCGCCGGTATCGACGGTGACCCGGCCAACCTCTACTATGTCCGCTTGCACCAAGATATTCGCATTCTGTGCCGTATCGTTCGCGAGCTCGAGGGCATCGATCTTGCCCGTGTGTTTGTGAACGGCGCGTCGCAGGGCGGCGGTTTGGGTATAGCGACCTGTGCGCTTAACAGCGAGCTTATCAATCGCGCCGCCATCCTCTATCCCTTCCTGTCGGATTTCCGCCTGGTCTGGGATTTGGATGCCGACGACATCGCCTACGAGGGCCTGCGCTATTGGTCTCGCTGGTTTGACGAGGACTCGACTCGTATCGACGAAGCCTATGCCAAGCTGGCGTACTTCGATTCCAAGAACTTTGCCCCCATGGTCAAATGCCCCGTGCTGTTTGGCACGGGCACAGCCGATATCGTCTGCCCTCCGGCGACGCAGTTTGCAGTCTACAACAACCTGACCTGCGAAAAGCGTCATGAGTTCTTTGAAGGCTTCGGTCACGAGGAGATTCAGGATTTTGACGATCTGATCATTCCGTTTTTCTGCAAGGGAGGGGAGGCTCATGTCTAAGTGCGAGAGCAATATCGATGAGCTGATTGTCCCCGAGCTTGCGGGAATTGCTGGGACGGTTTCGTCAAGGCTCTCTGATTTCCGGGATTGGCGCGGCGATGCTTCTGCGGATGTTTCCGAGTTGGAGACAGCCGCTTCGGACCTTGAGGTTTGCGGGCTGACCGTTACGGCGATTGATTTCGCAAATCCGTGCGCGCGCTACTCCGAGGTTTCCTTTGAGCTCGGCGGGTATGTCGTGCACGGCCGTTTGATTGAGCCTGTTGGTCGTGACCGGGCATCCGAGCTTGTGCCACTATGCCTGATGTTTCACGACATCGACCGACCCGTGCGCGGCTGGCATCACATGACGAGATTTGTCGCCATGGGGTATGCCGTCCTCGCGCTGGACGATGAGACTATTGGATCCAACGATCTGCAGCAGGGGATTACCTCGCCTGCTTTTGTCGAGCGTGTCCGTTGGGGCTGCGCGTTGGCGAAGGTTGCGCGCAACCTTGATGGCATGGATCCCGACCGCATCTTTGCATGGGGCGAGGGCCTTGGCGGCGGTGTCGCGCTGGCGGTTTCTGCTCTGGACGAGCGGGGCCTTGCCTGCACGGCGCTTGCCAATCCGCTTCCCAGCGGTCTCGAGACGCTGTCGCCTCGGGTTCGTGGCTCGGTGCTCATGGGCACATCGCTCATGGATACCGTGAGTGATCCCAAGGGTCAGTTTGCCGTATTCAACGGTCTTGAGTGTGACCGGAGGCATATCATCTATGCCAAATACGCTCACGAGCGCATCAATGCGTTCGAAAACGAAGTCGTCGACTTCTTTAACCAAACGTTCTATTCGTGTTCTTTGGCCTAGACGGCCTGGACACCGCCAACAAGAGTGGGCGGCATAGGGCTGCCCGCCAGACAACTAAGGAGATTCTTGTGGCAACTCAGAAATTCACCGGCGTTATCCCTCCCGTCGTTGTTCCCGATACCGAAGACCACCAGCTCGACGTTGCCTCCTTTGAGCGCAGCATCAACCGCATGATCGATGCCGGCGTCGATGGCCTGTTCTTCCTGGGCTCCTCGGGCGAGGTCGTCTTCTCCACCGACGAGCGCCGTCGCCAGATTGTCGCAGAGGCCGTCCGCATCGTCGACCACCGCGTGCCCGTCTTGGTCGGCATCATCGATACCGAGACCGAGCGCATGATCGAGCACGGCAAGGTCGCTCAGGAGCTGGGCGCCGATGCGCTCGTCGCCACCTGCCCGTTCTATGCCCTGCAGGGCATGACCGAGGTCGAGGAGCACTTCCGCATCCTTCACGAGGAACTCGACCTGCCCATCTTCGCCTACGACATCCCCGTGTGCGTCCACACCAAGCTTCCCTGGAAGCTTCTTGCCAAGCTCGGCGCCGAGGGCGTCCTTGCTGGCGTCAAGGATTCCTCGGGTGATGACATCTCGTTCCGCTACCTCGTTCAGGAGAACGAAAAGAACGGCCATCCGATGAGCATCCTCACCGGTCACGAGGTTGTTGTCGACGGCGCTTACCTCGGTGGCGCCGACGGCTCTGTCCCGGGTCTCGCCAACGTTGAGCCCGAGGGCTACGTTCGTCAGTGGAAGGCCGCTCAGGCTGGTGACTGGGCTACCGTCAAGGCCGAGCAGGATCGCCTCAATGAGATTTCGCACATCTGGGATGTCACCTCGGGCGTCCAGGGCTATGCCGGTGGCGTCGGCGCCTTCAAGACCGCTATGAACCTCATGGGCATCTTCGACAGCCCGACCATGCCGCGCCCGGTGAAGGCCATGACCGGTGAAAACGTCGAGGCGATTAAGAAGGTCCTCCAGGACAACGGTCTCCTGTAAAGCTTCCCCAGGCACCCGATCTTGGGGCTCAAGTGGTCGGGCGTGACCCATTAGTTCAACGCCCGACCACTTTCACCCCAACCTCGGGCACCTGGGAAACCTTTATCATGCTGCGGCGATAACACCGCCTTCATTTCCTGTAGTTGTTTTTTATCTCCGAAGGAGAGCGACATGGAGAACAAGTACGTCTGCTCTGTCGATATCGGCGGAACTAAGATCGCGACTGCCATCATGGAGTATCCGGCTGACGGCGGTGTGCCCCATCCCGTTTTTGAGGCTGAGGTTCCCACCGAGGCCCAGGAGGGTGGCGAAGCAGTCTTCCAGCGCATCGAGGCGTCTATCAAGGCAGCTCTTGAGGCAAATCCCGATGTCGAGGTCCTCGGAGTTGGCATCGGCGCTGCCGGTGTCGTCGACCCCAAGACGGGCGCCATCGCGTATGCCAATGAGATTATGCCCGGCTGGTCCGGTGTTCAGTTGGGGCCGCGTCTGCGCGAGGACCTCGGCCTTCCCGTTGCTGTTGTAGGCGACGTGCAGGCTCATGCTCTGGGCGAGGCCCACTGGGGCGTCGGCAAGGGCAAGTTCTCCGTCTTGTGTTTGGGCATCGGTACGGGCATCGGCGGCGCATATGTCGAGAACGGCCGCGTGATGCAGGGCTTCCATGGTGCTGCCGGCCATATGGGCCACATCGAGTGCTCGGCTGCCGCCGGCATTCCCTGCGCCTGCGGGCGTTCCGGCCATCTGGAGTCGGTTGCTTCCGGAACGTCAATCGGGCGCATGTACGATGAGCGTTTTGGCCGCGTCGACCCCAGCCGTCCTTCGGTCGGCCGTGACGTGAACGACCTGTGCCGCGCAGGCGACGCAAAGGCGACCGAGGTCATTCATGACGCCGGCTTTGCGCTGGGCGCCAGCCTGGGCTCGCTCGCTAACATCCTGGACCCCGAGGTCATCGTGCTTTCGGGCGGCGTGATTCACCAAGGCCCCGATTGGCGTTCACAGACGTGGAAGGACTCGGTGCACGAGGGCTATGCCAGCCAGGCGCTCGACCCGCTTCAGGACACGCCGATTCTCATCGGCTCTCTGGAGGGCGACGCGCCGCTCATCGGTGCCGCCGAACACCTTCTTGCATCGTTGAAGTAAACATAACTACCAAGTGCGCCTTCTGAGGTGCCGCAGATTGACGTGAAAGAGGAGCGAAGCGTACTTCGGTACGCGAGCGACGGTTTGAACGTCAAGGTGCGGTGTCTCAGAAGGCTGTTTTGAGAAAGGTTGAGTCGAACATGACCGTTGATCCTTTGATCCAGTCCCTGAAGGGCAAGCTCGTCGTGAGCGTTCAGGCGTATATGGGCGAGCCGCTTCGTACGCCCGAGACCATGGCTCAAATGTCTCGCGCTTGCGAGCTTGGCGGCGCCGCCGCCATTCGCTGCCAGGGCCTTGCCGACATTGCCGCCATTAAGGGTCGCTGTGAGGTTCCCGTCATCGGTCTGTGGAAGGACGGGCACGAGGGCGTTTACATCACGCCGACGCTGCGTCACGCTCGTGCCTGCGTTGCTGCGGGTGCCGATATCGTGGCGATCGACGCCACCGATCGTCCGCGTCCCGATGGCAAGTCGGTCGAGGACACCTTCCGCCCGCTGCACGAGGAGGGTGTGCTCCTGATGGCGGATTGTGCCACCATCGAGGACATTCGCCGTGCGGTTGATATGGGCTTCGACCTGGTATCCACCACACTCTCTCACGGTGTCGCCGCCATCGACTGCACCATGGCCGATGGCCCCGACCTGCCGCTCCTGCGTCAGGCGACCGAGGAATTTCCCGGCCTTCCCATCATTTGCGAGGGTCGCGTGCATACGCCCGAGGAGGCTCGCGCTGCAATCGACGCCGGCGCGTGGGCCGTTGTCGTCGGCACCGCTATCACGCACCCCACGAGTATTACAAGTTGGTTCAAGGCTGCGCTTGAGGCGTAAGACGGGCCTTGTATCCGCTTGGGGCGGTATACTCAATAAAGGCAATTGATCGCGCGGGATCCGCTGGCCGGGTCCCGCGCTTATTTTAGGAGGCACACATGCAAAAGGGAGATGCCATGGATGCGGCGGAGCGCTCGGAGCGTATCCCCGATATCGTTATCATCACCGGAATGTCCGGCTCGGGCCGAACGCAAGCCATGCATGTGTTTGAGGACATGGGCTATTTTTGTATCGACAACCTGCCCCCACGCCTGATTGCCCAGCTTGCTGAGCTCGTTGGCATCAATACGGGCGTGGGCAGGCACCTTGCCGTTACCTGCGACCTGCGTAGCCAGGGCTTGTTCGATGAACTGCTCGATGCTGTTGCCGCACTGGAAGAGCGCGAGATGAGCTGCGACATTGTGTTTCTCGAGGCGTCTGACGAGGTGCTGATTCGCCGGTATAGCGAAAACCGTCGTCGCCATCCCATTGCAAAGCCGGGGGAGACCACGGCCGACGCTATTCAGCGTGAACGTCTGCAGCTGCAGGGCGTTCGCGATCGAGCCGATATGATTATCGACACGAGCCGCTTGCGCACTTCTGCCTTGCGCAACAAGCTGCGCATGGCTTTTTCCGAGCTGTCCGACCAGCAGCTTATGGATGTCCACGTGTTCTCGTTTGGCTTTAAGCATGGCATGCCCATCGAGGCGGATATCATGATCGATGTTCGCTTCTTGCCCAATCCTTTCTACGATCCCGAGATGCGCACCATGACCGGTCTCGATAAGAAGGTCTCCGATTTTGTCTTGGACCACCCCAAGACCCAGGAGTTCTGGAAGGCCTGGACCCAGCTGCTCGATACGGTCATGCCGGGTTATATCGCAGAGGGCAAGCCGCAGCTTTCCATTGCTATCGGCTGCACAGGCGGACAGCACCGTAGCGTCGCCATTGCCGAGGCCACGGCCCGCTACCTGGAGGGTGCTCAGTATCATGTGAGCATCTCCCACCGTGACCTGTCGCGTGCCAACACGAAGGCATAGGTTTACATGTCGTTTACCGCTGAGGTGCGTGACGAGCTTGCGCGCTGCGAACCAGAATGCGAATACTGCGATTTGTCGACGCTTGCTGCGCTAACGCGTGTGAGCGGCACGCTTTCGCTGGCGGGCTCGGGACGGTACCGCTTGACGGTCGCGACCGAGACGGGTGCTGTGGCGCGCACGATGATTGCGCTGACGCATCGTATCCTTAAGCTCAAGACCGAATTCACGGTTCGTAAGTCGGTCCTGCACAAGGTACGAAACTATCTCATCACCTTGCCCGATCAGCCCGATTTGGATAAGGCTCTGGTGCTGCTGGGCATTCTCGACCGTAGGGGAGGGCTCGTCGCGGGTGTGCCGCGCCACATCGTCGCCCGTCCTTGCTGCAGGCTCGCCTATATTCGCGGTGCGCTGATTGCCGGAGGCTTTGTTGCCGACCCGCGTGGCGATTTTCATTTGGAGATCGCGGTTCAGGGCGAGGAGTATGCAAAGGGACTTTGCGACCTTCTGGAGCAGATTGGAGTTCACGCCCGCGTCAATGCGCGTCGCGGCTCGTATGCCGTGTACATCAAGAGTGCCGAGGAGATTAAACGTCTGTTACAGCTGATTGGCGCCAAGCGCAGCGTTGCCGAGATTGAAGAGGCCCGCGCGGTTAAGCTGGTGAAGAACGACGTGAATCGTCGCGTGAACGCAGAGCTTGCCAACCAGACCAGAAGTGCCGGTGCCGCCCAACATCAGCTTGCGCTCATCGATGAGCTTGATCGGCGCGGTTTGCGCGAAACGCTGCCGGACGCTCTGGCAGTTTTTTGTGACTTACGCGAGCGTTACCCCGATCTCTCACTGCGAGATTTGGGGGAAATGGCCGACCCTCCTTTGTCGAAGTCGGCCTTGTATCACCGTGTTTTGCGCCTTGAAAAGCTCATTGAAGCAAGCGGGTAGTTTAACGCAATAGCTTTTATGGTGGTTTAACTGCTGTTTTATACGTTAAAGCGTTTTAACGCAAATTTGATTTTCAATTTCGAGCATTCTCGTGAAATTCAAGCCAAAAAAAAGGTATATTAGGCGAGTGGTTAGTTTGTGGGCCTCAACGGCAGGCGCTGTAGCTTGCGGGGGCCTTACGAAAGGAGACACAATGGCAGTAAAGGTTGCTATTAACGGCTTCGGTCGCATCGGTCGTCTGGCCTTCCGCCAGATGTTCGGTCATGAGGGCTCCGAGATCGTCGCTATCAACGACCTCACCTCTCCCGATATGCTCGCTTACCTGCTGAAGTACGACTCCACGCAGGGCAACTATGCTCGCGATCACGAGGTCGTCGCTGGCGAGGATTCCATCACCGTTGACGGCAAGGAGATCAAGATCTACAAGGAGGCCGACGCCAACAACCTGCCTTGGGGCGACCTCGACGTCGACGTCGTTCTCGAGTGCACCGGCTTCTACACCAGCAAGGCTAAGGCTCAGGCCCACATCAACGCTGGCGCCAAGAAGGTCGTCATCTCCGCTCCGGCCGGCAGCGATCTGCCCACCATCGTGTACAACGTCAACCATGAGACGCTGACCGCTGAGGACAACATCATCTCCGCTGCTTCCTGCACCACCAACTGCCTCGCCCCGATGGCCAAGGGTCTGAACGACTTCGCTCCCATCGTCTCCGGCATCATGACCACCATCCACGCCTTCACCGGCGACCAGATGCCGCTCGACGGCCCGCAGCGCAAGGGCAACTTCCGTCGCTCCCGCGCCTGCTCCGAGAACATCGTCCCGAACACCACGGGCGCTGCCAAGGCCATCGGCCTGGTTCTCCCCGAGCTCAACGGCAAGCTCATCGGTGCCGCCCAGCGCGTCCCGACGCCGACCGGCTCGCTGACCAACCTCTACGCCGTCGTTGACAAGAAGGTCACCGTCGACGAGGTCAACGCTGCCATGAAGGCCTATGCCGAGACCATCCCCGATACCTTCGCTTACAACGAGGACCAGATCGTCTCCCGCGACATCGTCGGCGAGACCCACGGCTCCATCTTCGACGCCACTCAGACCATGTGCTCTGATCTCGGCAACGGCCAGACCCTCGTTCAGGTCACCTCTTGGTACGACAACGAGAACTCCTACACCTCTCAGATGGTCCGCACCATCAAGTACTTCGAGAAGTTCGTTGCTTAATTTAGCTTTTAGCGAATAGCTCGTTGAGCGTCTAAAGAAGGGCGCGGCCTCATAGGGCTTACACCCTAGGGTCGCGCCCTTTTTATAGGAAATCGTCTGCCGTAATGGGAGGCAGACACGTACGAAAGGTAGAAGCAAACATGGCCTTTACCAAGAAGACCGTCCGCGACATCGATGTCGACGGCAAGCGCGTTCTCGTCCGCGTTGACTTCAACGTGCCTATCAAGGATGGCGTCGTTGGCGACACCACCCGTATCAAGGCTGCCCTGCCCACCATCAACTACCTCGTTGAGCACAACGCTCGCGTCATCCTCATGAGCCACCTCGGCCGTCCCGAGGGTACCGGCTTCCAGCCTGAGCTCTCCCTTGAGCCTGTCGCTAAGAAGCTCGCTGAGCTCTCTGGTCTCGACGTTGCCTTTGTCGCCGACACCTACGGCGAGAAGGCTGCTGAGGCTGTCGCCGCCGTCGAGCCGGGCAAGGTCCTCGTTCTCGAGAACGTCCGTTTCGACAAGCGTGAGAAGAAGAACGATCCCGAGATCGCCAAGAAGCTCGCTTCCTATGGTGACGTCTTCGTTCTCGATGCCTTCGGCACCGCTCACCGCGCCCAGGGTTCCGTCGTGGGCCCCGCCGCTTACCTGCCTGCAGTCGCTGGCTTCCTGCTCGAGAAGGAGGTCGACACGCTGACCGGCATCTTCGCCGAGCCCGAGCGCCCCTTCGTCGCTATCGTCGGCGGTTCCAAGGTTTCTTCCAAGATCGGCGTTCTCGATCACCTCATCGACTCCGCTGACACCCTGATCATCGGTGGCGGCATGGCCTACACCTTCTTCCTGGCTCAGGGCCTGTCCGTCGGTCAGTCCCTCAAGGAAGAGGACTGGGTCGAGCGCGCCGGCGAGATGCTCAAGAAGGCCGAGGAGAAGGGTGTCAAGATCCTGCTCCCCATCGACAACCGCGTTGCCGATCACTTTGGCGAGGACGCTGTCCCCGAGGTTGTCGCTTCCGACGCTATCCCCGACGACCGTGAGGGTATGGACATCGGCCCCAAGACCGAGGAGCTCTACGCCGAGGCCGTCAAGGGCGCCAAGACCGTGTTCTGGAACGGCCCCATGGGCGTCTTCGAGTTCGACAACTTCGCTCATGGCACCCAGGCTATCGCCGAGGCTGTTGCCGAGGCTGATTGCACCTCGATCATCGGTGGTGGCGATTCCGTCGCAGCCGTCAATAAGTTTAACCTGGCCGACAAGATGAGCTGGATCTCCACCGGCGGTGGCGCTTCCATGGAGCTCGTCGAGGGTAAGGCCCTGCCCGGAGTGGAGGCGCTTCTCGATGCCTAATCGTACCCTTCTTATCGCTGGTAACTGGAAGATGAACAACGACGTCGCCGAGGCTGCCAAGCTCGCCGACGAGCTGGCCCAGGCTCTGCCCGAGGTTCCGGCTGGCGTCGAGGTGCTCGTCTGCCCTCCGACCATCGACATCACCACGGTTCATGACCGCATTCAGGCTGCCCCCATCGCCCTCGGTGCACAGAACGTGTACTGGGAGGCCAAGGGTGCCTTCACCGGTGAGTCCTCTTGCGACATGCTCAAGTCCGCTGGCTGCACCTACTGCATCATCGGTCACTCCGAGCGTCGTGATTACTTCCACGAGACCGACGAGGATCAGAACAAGAAGGCCAAGGCCCTCGTTGCCGCCGGTCTTGTTCCCGTCTTCTGCTGCGGTGAGTCTCTTGAGGTCCGCGAGGCCGGCACCTATGTCGAGCACGTCGTGAACCAGGTCAAGGCTGGTCTCGAGGGTCTCGAGATCACTTGCCCCAAGCAGGTCGTCGTCGCCTACGAGCCCATCTGGGCTATCGGCACCGGCAAGACCGCTACCGCCGAGGACGCTCAGGAGGTCTGCGGCGCTATCCGTGAGACCCTCAAGGAGATGTTCGGCGAGGAGCTCGCTAACGGCATCCGCGTTCTCTATGGTGGCTCTGCCAAGCCCGGCAACATCGCCGAGCTCGTCGCCAAGCCCGACGTCGACGGCGCCCTCGTGGGCGGCGCTTCGCTCAAGGCTGCCGACTTCGCTTCTATGGTCGTCAAGGCAGGCGAGTAGGACATATGGCACAACGTCATCTTCCTGCACTCCTGATCATCATGGACGGCTGTGGCCTGGCTCCGGCCGATGGCGAGAACGCCGTCGCCGCTGCTAAGACGCCCTTCCTTGATAGCCTGTACGAGAAGTATCCTCACACCACGCTCGGTGCTTCGGGCGAGGATGTGGGCCTTCCCGACGGTCAGATGGGCAACTCCGAGGTGGGTCACCTCAACATCGGTGCCGGCCGCATCGTGTTCCAGGAGCTTTCGCGCATCAACAATGCCATCAAGGACGGTTCCATCGCCAAGAACGAGGTTTTCGTCAAGGCTATGGACGATGTCAAGGCTGACGGCAAGACTCTCCATCTCATGGGCCTTATGAGTCCTGGCGGTGTTCATTCTCACATGAACCACGTCGAGGCTCTGGTCAAGATGGCTGCCGAGCACGGTGTCAAGACCGTTCGCGTCCACGCCTTTATGGACGGCCGCGACGTCGACCCGCAGTCCGGTGCCGGTTACATGAGTGAGTTCTGCGCCTTCCTGGCCAAGATCTCCGAGGAGACCGGTTGCGACGCTCGCGTTGCCACCGTCTCGGGCCGTTATTGGGCCATGGACCGCGACAACCGTTGGGAGCGCATCCAGCGCGCCTACGATGTCATGGTCAACGCGTCCGATGCCGATACCGACCCCGTTGCCGGTATCAAGGCCTACTACGAGAAGGATCCGCGCGGCGACGAGTTCGTCGAGCCCTTCGCTGCCCACAACGAGGGCATTCACGAGGGCGACGCGGCCATCTTCTTCAACTTCCGTCCCGACCGCGCTCGTCAGATGACTCGCGTGTTCACGGACAAGGAGTTCGACGGCTTTGAGCGCGAGCAGATTAAGCTTTCGCACTTTGTGACGATGACCGAGTACGATCCGACGTTTGACGTCGAGGTCGCCTTCCCCAAGACGTTCCCCGAGAACGTTCTGGCCGACGTTATCGCCGCCAATGGCCTGAAGCAGCTGCACACCGCCGAGACCGAGAAGTACGCCCACGTGACGTTCTTCCTCAACGGCGGCATCGAGGAGCCCAAGGAGGGCGAGGAGCGCGTGCTCGTCGCTTCCCCCAAGGTCGCTACCTACGATCTGCAGCCCGAGATGAGCGCTCCCGAGGTTACCGAGAAGCTTGTCGCCGCTATCAACGAGGATCGCGCTGATTTCTACATCGTGAACTTCGCGAACTGCGACATGGTTGGTCACACCGGTGTATTCGACGCCGCCGTTAAGGCCGTCGAGGCTGTTGACGATGCTCTGTCCAAGGTTGTCCCGGCGATTCTCGCCAAGGGCGGCTTTGCGCTGATCACCGCCGACCACGGTAACGCCGACCACATGTTTGACGTCGCTTCCGATGGTTCCAAGCATCCGTTTACGGCTCACACCACCAACCGCGTGCCGTTCATCATCGTTGATGATAAGGCCAAGCTCACCGGTATCGAGGACGGCCGTCTTTCCGATATCGCTCCGACCATGCTCACCATGGCTGGTATTGAGCCTTCCGCCGAGATGACGGGTCGCGTGCTCGCCACCGAGGCCTAATAGAAAACAAATACCGTTTTCTAGTAAGGGGGTTGTCCACAACCGGACGACCCCCTTTTTGGTATTTCTGCCATTTCTACCCCGTCCCTAAATGGCAGGTGGGGGAGTGTTGAAGGTTGTGGTACAGTACTAGAGTTTGAATTGTTCTATTAAGGAGCTTATCTATGGGTCCGTTCCAGATTCTTCTGTTTGTCGTTTGGGCTGTTTCTGCCGTGGCGCTGACGATTCTCGTTCTGATGCATTCCGGTAAGGGCACCGGCGTTTCGGATATGATCGCTAGCTCGCTGTATAACTCCAGCTCTGCCACGGGCGTCATGGAGCAGAACCTCGATCGCCTGACGGTAATTATGGCCGTCGTTTTTGCCGTGTGTGTCGTCCTGTGCATGTTCTTCTTCCCGCAGGGCATCGTCGGCTACTAAGCATCGGCGTATATACGTTTGCAAAGGGTCCCGCATGTGCGGGGCCCTTTTTGTTTACAGACTTGTAACAGAGTCAAAATATCCCCACATACTTCGCCTAACTAAAGAAATTCTCGACCGTTAACCGGAATTAGCCCCAAATCGTGAATAAAATGCGCTACTGTATTGCAAAACGTTGGCCCGCATTGCATAACCAGCCATAACGGCGGACCGCGTTTGAATGGTTCGATTGGGCTGTCTCGACGTTGCCCGGCCGAATTCACTTTGTCCTATCTCATAAGGAGGATGGCATGGCTGATTCTATGTTCCACCAGCCCGTTATGGGTCGTCGCGCCTTTGTTGGCGGCACCCTCGCTGCGAGCTCCATGGCTTTTCTTGCCGCGTGCGGCAAGAAGGGCGGCGACGCTTCCGGTTCTGAGTCCGGTTCGACGCTGAACTTCTACATTAACAACCCGGTCTGCATCGACCCCTACAACGTCCAGGAGGATCAGGGCACTCAGGTCGAGTACCAGCTCTTCGACGCTCTGACGGAGTACGATAACGAGAAGGGCGAGATCGTTCCGCTGGCTTGCGAGTCCTTTGAGGCTAACGACGACGCCACCGAGTTCACCTTCAAGATCAAGAAGGCTAAGTTCCACAACGGTGACGACGTTACCTCCAAGTCCTTCAAGCTCGGCTGGGAGCGCCTGGTCAACACTAAGTCAGCCATCGCTACCGAGTATGGTCCTTCCGAGGTCTCCTACCACCTTTCCATGGTCGAGGGCTATGACGATCTGCTTGCCGGTAATGCTACCGAGCTGTCCGGCGTTACCTGCCCGGATGACGAGACCCTCGTTGTCAAGCTGACTTCCGCCTACGCCGACTTCCCGTTCGTCGCCTCTCACCCGGCTCTGTCCCCGGTTCCCGAGTGCGCCGAGTCCGATGTCAAGAGCTTCTACCTTGCCCCGGTCGGTAACGGCCCGTTCATGATGGACGGCAAGTGGGAGGATGGTCAGGAGATCAACCTCAAGAAGTTTGACGATTACTATGGCGACAAGGCCAAGATCGACGCCATCCACTTCCAGGTCATCAAGGACGTGGAGACCGCTTACAAGGAGTTCCAGGCCGGCAACCTCGATGTCTGCGACGTTCCCGTTGCCCAGATCGACGCCGCCAAGAAGGACCGCGGCGAGTCGAAGGATGGCTACACCATGGGTGATGGCGAGCGCATGCTGCTCGGCTCCGAGCCTTCCACGTACTATCTGACGTGCAACACCACGGCCGAGCCGTTCAACAACGCTGACCTGCGCAGGGGCATCTCCCTGGCTATCAACCGTGAGGCCATCTGCAAGACCATCTTCAAGGGCACCCGTACCCCCGCTGACGGCATCGTTCCTCCGGGAATCGCCGGCTACAAGGAGGGCGCATGGGAGTTCTGCGCCTATGACGTCGACAAGGCTAACGAGTACCTCGACAAGGTCGCTCCCGCTGGCGCTAACGGCGATCGTGGCATCAATGTGACCCTGTCCTACAACCAGGACGGTGGCCACAAGGAGATCATGGAGTCCATCATCGGCGACCTCGCCAAGGTGGGCGTCACCGCCGTCTCCGATACCCCTGAGTGGTCTGCCCTGCTCGAGCAGTATCAGAACTTCAACTATCAGTTCGGCCGTCTGGGCTGGATCGCCGATTACCCGATCATGGACAACTTCCTGTATCCGCTGTTCCACTCCGACTCCCTGGGTGGCGACAACCGCTCCGGTTACAGCAACCCCGACTTTGACGCCAAGGTTGACGAGGCCCGTGCCACGGTTGACGACGACGAGCGTATCGCCAAGATGCAGGAGGCCGACGCCATGGTCGCCGCCGACTGCCCGGTCATCCCGGTGATGTTCTACACGCACACCATCGCTGGCTCCGACCGCGTCAAGTACCTCTACGTTGATCCGCAGAAGCACGCCGATCTGGGTACCGCTGAGCTCGCCTAAGAGTTTGCAGCTTCCGTGAGGGTCAAGTATTTACGTAGACCTCATGGGAAACATACAGTTCCCCCTAACCTGGGGTAAACTGGCTGATGGTAATTTTGGGATGCCGGTCTGGCGATCGGCATCCCATTTAGGTTAATCCCTAGATAGGGGAGTGGTATGGGTAAGTACATCGTTAAACGTGTGCTTCAGTTCATCCCGGTGTTTTTGGGCGTCACGCTGATTCTGTTCGCCCTCCAGAATATCGTGCCGGGAGATCCGATCAAGCTGATCGGTGGAGACAAGGCTCTGTCCCCCGAGGTAGAGCTTCAGCTTCGCGTACGCTATCACCTGGTCCAGACGGACGAGGACGGTAACGCGATCCTTGACGAGAACGGCGATCCCGTTCAGACGTCGCTTGTAGACCGTTATCTGTATTACATGAACGGTCTGCTTCATGGCGATCTGGGTAATTCGTACCAGCGCAAGCTGCCGGTTACGGAAATCTTTGCCCAGAAGTATCCGTATACGGTCAAACTCGCCGCGTGCGCCATCGTGCTCGAGGCGATCATGGGTATCGGTGCGGGTATCATTTCGGCGGTAAAGCGTTATTCCTTCTGGGATATTTTGGTAACGCTGACCACGTCGATCCTCGTTGCCGTTCCCGCCTTCTGGCTCGGCATGCTGCTGCAGCTGTTCTTCGGCGTCATCCTTAAGGACCTCACCGGCGGCGCATTCTCCATGCCGATTTCGGGTGCCGGCGGTTCCAGCTCTCAGTATCAGGATTGGATGCACTATGTGCTTCCGACCATTACGCTGGCTTCGGTTTCGACCGCTTATGCTGCCCGCATTATGCGTTCGCAGCTGCTTGACGTCATGAACCAAGATTACATCCGTACGGCAAAGGCCAAGGGTCTCTCCAATCGCGCGATCATCATCAAGCATGCGCTTAAGAATGCACTCATCCCCGTCGTTACCTATATTGGTGTCGACTTTGGCGGCATGCTTTCGGGTGCCATCCTGACCGAAACGGTCTTTAACTGGCCCGGTATCGGCTATGAGGTCTATCGCGCCATTAGCATGCGTGACTGGCCCATCGTTATGGGCGGCGTTACGCTCATCGTCGTCGTCGTCATGGTGATCAACCTGCTCGTCGACATTAGCTATGCATTCCTCGACCCGCGCATCCGCCTTGGCGGTCCGTCGGATAAGGCCTAAGGGAGGTACGTCTCATGCAGGAAACTGATTCTCAGTCTCAGGAGCAGGCTACCGCCACCAAGGCCGCATCTGCTCCCGCCAAGTCCCGCACGCTGTGGGGCGACGCTTTTAAGCGTCTTCGCAAGAACAAGCTCGCCGTTATCGGTGTCTGTTGGATTATCGTCGTCGTTTTGGTTGCCCTGACCGCAGATCTGTGGGCTAAGCCCTGGCTCGGTTCGCCGACGGCTTCCGACTCGACCACCATGGCCGAGACGTCGCTGCTGGCTCCGTGTGCCGAGCACCCGTTTGGCACCGACGCCCTTGGCCGCGACATTCTCGTTCGTGTTATCTACGGTGCACGTGTTTCGCTTTCCGTCGGTATTATGGCCACCGCCATCTCCACGGTGATCGGTCTGGTCATGGGCGCCCTTGCCGGTTTCTATGGCGGCATCTGGGATACGATTATCATGCGCTGCGCGGACATCTTCCTGGCGTTCCCGTACGTGCTGTTCGTCGTCGCCATGATCGCCGTTATCGGCCGTGGTCTTCAGAACGTCTTTATCGCCATCGGTATTCTCGGCTGGCCTTCGATTGCGCGCGTCTTCCGATCCGCGATCCTGACGGTCAAGGAAAACGACTATGTTGACGCTGCGCGCGCGATGGGCGCATCCGATGCTCGTATCGTCGTGCGTCACATCTTCCCGAACTCCGTCGCCTCCATCGTGGTCTACGCGACCATGAACATTGGTGGTGCCATTTTGACCGAGTCCGCTCTGTCCTTCCTCGGCATGGGCGTTATCCCGCCTACGCCTTCGTGGGGCTCCATGATTCAGGACGGTCAGCAGTATCTTCTGACTGCTCCCTGGATGATGATCATGCCCGGTCTGGCAATTCTCTCGACGGTGCTCGCCTTCACCCTGCTGGGTGACGGTCTGCGCGACGCCCTCGACGTCAAGATGAAGGACGCATAAGGATGAAGAAGAACAAGAACTATGTGGACCTGAAGGACCAGCCGGTTCCCGAGGGCCAGCATTTGCTCGAGGTCGATGACCTTAAGATGTATTTCCACACCGAGGATGGCGTCGTTCGCGCTGTCGACGGTGTCTCCTACACGCTCGATCGCGGCGAGACCTTGGGCGTCGTCGGTGAGTCCGGCTCCGGTAAGTCCGTGACCGCCATGACCATCATGGGCCTCATTTCGATGCCTCCGGGAAAGATCGAGGGCGGCGACGTTCGCTATCGTGGTCGTTCTATCCTCGAAATGACCGAGGAAGAGATGCAGCACATTCGCGGTAACGATATCGCGATGATCTTCCAGGATCCTATGACCTCCTTGAACCCGGTCTATAAGATCGGCAAGCAGGTGGGCGAGGGCCTTCGTCTGCACCGTGGTTACTCCAAGCAGGAGGCGCTCAAGCGCGCCACCGAGCTTTTGGACCTCGTTGGCATTCCCGAGCCCGAGAAGCGCGTCAATGAGTATCCGCACCAGTTCTCTGGTGGTATGCGTCAGCGCGTCATGATTGCCATGGCCCTTGCCTGCGATCCCGATATTCTGATTGCCGACGAGCCCACGACTGCCCTGGACGTTACCATCCAGGCTCAGATTATTGAGCTTATGCAGGAAATGCAGGAGAAGAACGGCAACGCCATCATCATGATTACCCATGACCTGGGTGTTGTTGCCGATATGGCCGACAAGATTATGGTTATGTACGCCGGCCGTCCCGTCGAGTTCGGTACTGCTGAGGAAATCTTCTACGAGAGCCGCCACCCCTACACCTGGGGCCTGATTCGCTCCATCCCGGAGCAGGCCATCGATGAGAAGAAGCCGCTTACGCCGATTCACGGCAACCCGCCTTCACTCATGAACCTGCCCGAGGGCTGCGTGTTCTCGCCTCGTTGCCCCTATGCAACCGATAAGTGCCGCAAGCAGCGCCCCGAGCGCGTTGTCACCGAGTCCGGCCACTATTCTGCGTGCCATTATTCCGGTGACCCCGAGTTCCTCAAGAACGCTCCCGGGACGTCTCGTACGCGCAAGGATTCCAAGAAGGGAGGCGAGGCGTAAATGGCAGACAATAACGAGCGCACTCCGCTGCTGAAGGTCGAGCACCTCTCTAAGGAGTTCCCCGCTGAGTCCGGCATGTTCGCCAAGCGTTTTTCCAAGCGCGTCGTCTCTGCTGTAAACGACATCTCTTTTGAGATTTATCCGGGCGAGACCTTTGGTCTGGTTGGTGAGTCTGGTTGCGGTAAGTCCACGACGGGCCGCACCATTATGCGCTTGACCAAGCCGACTGCCGGTAAGGTGTTCTTCCAGGGCAAAGATGTTGCCGAGATGAGCAAGCATGAGATCAAGGACATGCGTCGCGAGATGCAGTTTATCTTCCAGGATCCCTATGCTTCGCTCAATCCTCGTATGACCATCGGCGAGATTGTCTCCGAGCCCATGACCATTCACGGCGTGGGCACCAAAGAGGAGCGCATTGAGCGTGTCCGCGAGCTTCTCGACGTCGTTGGACTGAACCCCGAGCACATCAACCGCTATCCGCATGAGTTCTCCGGCGGTCAGCGTCAGCGTGTCGGCATTGCTCGCGCATTTGCGCTGAAGCCCAAGCTGATTATCTGCGACGAGCCGGTTTCCGCTCTGGATGTGTCCATTCAGGCCCAGGTTCTGAACCTGCTCAAGGAACTCCAGGACAAGTTTGGTACCGCATATCTGTTTATCGCCCACGACCTGTCCGTCGTGCAGCACATCTCCGATCGCGTTGCCGTTATGTATCTGGGTAAGATGGTCGAGGTTTCGGACTGGAAGACGCTCTATAGTGAGCCTCACCATCCGTACACGCAGTCGCTGCTGTCTGCCGTTCCGGTTCCCGATCCGGATATCCAGAAGACCCGTAAGCGCATCATCCTCGCCGGCGATCCGCCGTCACCGCTGGATCCGCCGACCGGTTGCCGTTTCCACACCCGCTGCCCAATCGCGCAGAGCATCTGCTCTGAGAAACTTCCCGAGTTTAAGGAAGTAGCACCGGGTCACTGCTGCGCCTGCCACTTCGCCGAGCCGTTCCCGATCAAGGAATCGCATATCGACCTGTAGTCGGTTGTTTGTCCGGGCCCGCCCTGGTGTTACTCGGCAGGGGGAGTGCGATTCCCTGATCGCTCACTTTATCTAATAAGAATTTGAGTGAGGCCGGAGCTTTAGCTCCGGCCTCCCCATATAAGGGCTCGGCAAAGCCGAGCCACTAAATTTATATCAGCCCCAGAACATGTTCGAGAACGGTGTCTGGAGTACGTGCCCCTAGGGCAGGAATGAGGTTGCTTTCCAACGCATTCCGCAGGGGGCGACATTATTTTGTAGCGCGAAGCGCGGATCAAAATAATGCCGCATGCCCGAGGACGCGTTGGAAAGCAACCTCATTCCTGCCCGAACAGGTCAGTTTACCTGCGCATTTACAAATTCGTAAACTTTTTTCAAAAAAGTGCTTGCACAGCTCTCGAATCATAGGTTATTATCTTCCTCGTTGAACGCGCGGGTCCAACAAAGCGAACTGCGAATCAACAACATAGCATGTCGGAGTGGCGGAATTGGCAGACGCGCTAGCTTGAGGTGCTAGTGACCGCTTTTTGGTCATGCGGGTTCAAGTCCCGCCTCCGACACCATCGCATTTGAGAAGCCTCTTCGGAGGCTTTTTTGTTACCGATAGACGGTGGGGTTCACGATGGAAACGCTTGAGCGCAATGAGTGGGCAGACGTTGCCCAATTGGTCGAGATCACGAGCGATGCTGTCATTATCTGCGAGCTCGACGGAACCATTCTGCATGTGAATAATCGCTTGCTCGACTTGATGTGCGAGGAGCGGTCCGATGTGATCAACGGGGATGTTAAAGACCTCTTGTATTCGTCGGCATTTGAACGCGCGACAGAGCATCGTCTTCCTTTTGAGACCAATGGAACAAAGAGCGAATTGATGCTCAAGTTAAGTGACGGATCCTTTATTCCCGTCCTGGTTTGTGCCGGCTCGGTTACGCCGCCTCGAATCTTTGGCCGCCGTGCGCCGCGCGTCCTGGTGGCGCTCCATAGCATCGAAGAACAGTATTCGCATGACCGTCAGCTCAAGCGTGCGCTTTCGGAGCTTAGAGTGGCGAATAAGCGTCTCTCTGGCACGCTCTCGGTCATTATGAGTACGGTGGGCTCCGATGAGCTGCCCAGTTTGCTTGATATCGTTTTGAACCAGCTTGTAGGAACCCTCGACGCCTCGGGTGCTGCCATCTATTTTTCTGAGAGCGGCGGTTTTAAGCTTCGCGGTGTTTCCAAGGAGCTACATGACAGCTACCTGCCCGAGTTTTTGCCGTATGGCGCTGGCATTCCGACGTATGTTCTTCGCGAGTCGCGCGCCTGTCGCTTGTCGATTCAACAGGACCTTGAGGGCGATAGGGCCGCCTCGGGTATGTTCATGGACCTGGACAATCGTTCTAAGCACCTGTTGCGTGTGCAGGATATGCCTCCGTATCGCAGCGAGATCTGTCTTCCCGTGTTTTACGGTACGCAGGTCCTTGGCGTGCTGGAAGTTGGTTGGAAGCGTCCTCAGGCACCGCTCGCCTATGACGTTAACGTACTCGAGGTCATTTGCGATTACCTGTCTATCCAGCTGGTCGGCATGGCATCGAGCCTTCGCTCTCGTCGCACGGCCGAGCTTGGCCGCTCGCTCAATGTCTTACGTGATGAGTTGTTTACCTTTCTAGACGATTCCGCCGCGGCTACCCAGGCGGTATCGTCCGAGATTTGCAATATGCTTAACTGCCATTTTTGCCCTGTTGAGTATGACGCCAGTCTGGATTCCTACGTCATAGATTTTGAAGGCGGCAGTCGCGTTGCTTTGCCGGACGATCCCGAGAAGCTTTTCTTTTCCACGACGGCGCCAGCGGCACGTCTGGGGGCTGCCCCTGATGGCTTTGAGGCATCTGTTTTGGGCGGCACGAGTGCCGAGGACCTTAAACACGTCCGTATAACTCGCGTTGACGAATCGATGCCTATGGGAGGCTGGCTTAGAGCGCATGGCCTGCCTTGCCAGGGTCTCTACGTCGACGCCGGCATCGAGGCGGGGCGCCCACGCCCTGAGGGCGATGGCAAGCACAGTAACGACGCAATCGTTCCTGCTTCTGTTGCGAAGGGGCCGACGACGCGTGCGCTGCTGCTTCGTGATGGCAGCCAAGAGCCGATTGATGACCTTGAATATGACTACTTGGTGCACTTGGCCCATGACTTTGAACTGATCTATGAAGGCGAATCTCAAAAGCGTGAGGAGCGCCATATCGCTCAGACCCTCCAGATTGGCATGAGAAATTCACTGGGGGATGTTCCGGGAATCGCCGCCGATTCGGTGTACCTGTCGGCCACGAACTCGGCGTTGGTCGGCGGCGATTTCTATACGCTCATCCGTCTTCCCGACGATTGCGCCGTCATGATTCTGGGCGATGTGTCTGGCAAAGGCATTGAGGCTGCATCGATGTCCGCACTCGTCAAGACGGCCCTGACGGCATATGCCTGGGAGGGCGCTGGACCGGCCCGCATGGCACGCTCCCTTAACAGCATGCTTATGGGCTTTTCGAGGGTCGAGACGTTCGTGACGGCCTTTATCGCCAAGATTGACCTTAAAGCCGGACGCGCAACGTATTGTTCGGCGGGCCATCCTCCGACCATGGTCATCAGGCCAGAGTCGATGCCGCTGGGTGGCGGCGAGGCTCGTGGGGGAGAGGTCGAGCTGCTTGGATGCCAATCGGGGGTAATCGGTGCCTTTGAGAGCATGGTGTACGAGACAGGCGTGTTTACGTTCGCTCCTGGTGACATGCTATTTATGTACACCGACGGAACAATCGAAGCACGTGACCGCTCGGGTGCTTTTTTTGGCGAGCAGCGCCTTCGTGACCTTCTGCTCTCTGTCTCGGGTGAGGGCGTATCGGGAATCTGCGGCAAGGTCTTGGGCGAGCTCGACCGATTTACCGAATCGGCGCTGGACGATGACATTGCATTGGTGTCCCTTGAGTTTTTACGGGGTCGTTCATAGACGACGCTGGGCGGGCTGAATCCGTACGGTTGGGGAAACGAATGCATCGAGTGGGCTTTTTTGGGGAACCATAGTCGTATGAATGAGTGGAATGACATAGCGGTTTTGACGCCACCAGGCGATATCGACATCGCCACGGTGCCTGCGCTGCGTCGGCGGTTGGATGCTTTGATTGGCCGCGGCGTGCGTCGTGTCGTCATCAACTGTCAGGCTGTTAGCTTTATCGATTCGACGGGCTTGGCATTCCTGCTTACGCGCGCTCGTGAGCTCATGAGGCGAGAAGGCCTGCTCTCGCTCGTCAATGCATCGGGTGAAGTTGTTCGCTTTTTGGAGATTGCTCGTCTTGTCGATATTCTTCATGTCGCGGGGCCGACACGGGAGCCTATTCCCGCCATTCCGGTGGGGGAGCTGCCTCGCTGGAGTAAGAGCGTCGAGGTCCGTCAGGGTATCGAGAATCTTCCATACTACCGACATCGCATCGCCGAACTCCTTGAATCGCTTCCGTTGCGCCGTGACGAGCGCTACGATGTCGCATTGGCGTCGGGGGAGGCGCTGGGTAATGCCTATGACCATGCGGGCGGTATCGGGTGCGTCCTGACGGTTCAGGCCTATGGCGATCGCGTTGTGGTTGAGGTGCTTGATCGAGGTGCCGGCTATTCTATCGATGAAACGAGCGAACCGGTCGCATCAGAGGAGCGCGGCCGTGGTATCAAGCTTATGCGTATGCTCGTCGATAACGTGGAGGTTGCTCGTCGTACGGACGGCGCCGGCACGCGCGTGCAGATGGTGAAGCTGTTTAGCGGAGCGCTGGAGTCGTGTGCCTAGCCAATCGCTTTAGCGCGTTTAGCTACTACGAACATGCGGCAGACAAGTTTTTTGAAAAAAGTACTTGCGTCTTTTGGACAACTCGCGTAAATTAATAACCCGCAAGCGGACATGGCTCAGTTGGTAGAGCACAACCTTGCCAAGGTTGGGGTCGCGGG
>CABRZC010000006.1 GCA_902475375.1 uncultured Collinsella sp.
CGCGGCCAAGGCATAGGGGGGGCGAGCTAAATGCACAAGAATAAGCACATGCAGGTAGGCGCCAGCGAGTCCGCGGGCGCAACCCCGGGGACCGCACCCGCCGCTGCCGCCGAGCGCGCTGTGGGTTCGGACTCTGACACCCGCCGCCACGCCCACCGCGCGCGTGCCTACATCGCGCTCGTCATGGTGGCACTCGCCGCCACGCTGGGCGCCGCGACCTACGCTTGGTTCACGAACAACATGAAGGTCAACACCAACTCGGTGAGCGTGCACAGCGACACGTCCAAGCTGGTGCTGGAGCTGGGCGATGCCGACCGCGGCAGCTGGTCGCAGCAGGGCGACGTTTCCCTAGCTTCTATCGCGACCGGCGCCGTGACGCTCTACCCGGTCTCGACCTTCGATCTCAACGGCTTTGCTGCCTGTGCGCAAAACAACTCTGCCGGCGATGCCACAGTGTTTGAGCAGGCAAAAGACAACGGCTCCGCCTTCTACCACGGTTGGATCGACCTGCGCTCCACCATTACCGGAACGGGCGCCAGCAAAGTAAGGGGCAAGGTCAACCTGTATCTGGCCGAATCGCTGGTCCCGCAGGGTGCCGATGCCGAGCTGCTGCGCGCAGCCCGCGTGGGCATCAAGATTTCGAGCGGCAACCAGGTGCTTGCCACCAACATTTTTGAGCTCGACAGCTCTGATAGCGGCCATCGCGACGAGCATCCCGCGACCGCGCCTTCGGGCCTGGCGGGCTACACCGAGGGCATGCTTCTGGGTTGGCAAAACGGCCAGCTTGCTTGCGGTGCCAACGTAACGCAGGACCCAGCCGCCTTTACGCTGGACACGAGCGAGACGGCCGCGCGTCCGCAAAACGCGCTTGCCACGCTTGGGCTTGGCCAGACCTATCGTTTGGATATCTATTACTACATCGAGGGCACCGATCCCGATAGCGCCGACTATCTCTATCAAGATCCGGGCACCTTGCACCTGGCGCTCTTTGCGACCTTGGACGGTGAGTAGCAATGACGCATAAGCAACCCGCCGCCAACTGCACGCTCGCCACCCGCCAGCCCAGCGCCGCCGCGCCCACCGACACCGACCTTCGCCGCAAGCTCACCACCACCGTGGTGCTGGTGCTGTTTGCGCTGGTGGCGATAGCCATGGCAACGTTCGCCTGGTTCTCCATCGCCGATAGCGCCAAGACCCGCATGCTCATGATCGACGCCAACGCCGACGGCTCGCTGCGCTTTGACCTGGACGAGCACGCCACGTTTGACGAATACGTCCACAGCCTGGGCTTCGATCAGATCTCGGCGCGCATCGCCAGTGAAAAGGGCGTGGACATCGATGCGTCCAAGCTCAAGCCCGTCACCACGAGCGACTACCAGACCTTCACCTTCGAGGACGGTTCCACTGCCGATCCCGCCACCGGCGCCTACCTGGAGTTCACGCTGCACTTTATGAGCAGCGCGGACCTGCGCGTGCGCCTGACCGGGCAGGATGGTGACGGCGGCGTGTCCGGCACGCGGTTTAGCTCCGACACGCAGGGCATGGCCAGCGCCATGCGCATGAGCTTTACTGCCGACGGCCACACTTGGGTCTACAACCCCAACGGGGGCGGGGGCTCATCTAGCGTGGCCACCGTCTTTGGGCTCAGCTCGGGCGAGGCGACCGCGGCCAGCGACATGTTCGACCTGACTACAGAAACGGACAAGCCGGTAACCGTTCGCATATGGCTCGAGGGAACGGACCCAAATTGCACTAATATGCTAAAGGGAGCTAACTATTCGGTTTCGATGCGCTTTGAGGGCATCGAGGAACAGTAGATATGCACGGCGGCCACCGGGCCGCGCACGACCTAGACAGACACGGTAGTAAGGGACATCATGCAATCTGTTAAAAAAGCCGCATCCATCGCGTTGAGCGTCGTCATGTGGATCATCATCCTGGTGGCGGCCCTGTATGCGTTTACCACGCTCGCCACGCGCGAGGACGGCAGCGTCTCCGACATCGCCGGCTTCACCCCGCTCGCCGTGCAGTCCGACTCCATGGCGCCCACGTTTAACAAGGGCGACCTTATCTTCATCAAAAAGTGCGACACCTCCAAGCTCGAGGTGGGCGACATCGTGACATTCCATACCATCATCGACAACGAGTACGCGCTCAACACGCACCGCATCGCCGCGATCGACGAGGTCAACGGCATGCGCAGCTTTACCACCAAGGGCGACAACAACGACGTGGCCGATACGCACATCATCAGTGACGGCGACATCGTGGGCAAGTACCTGTTCGCGTTGCCGCAGATGGGCAAGGTCATGGACTTCCTGTCCAGCTCCATGGGCTTCCTCATTGTGATTGTGCTGCCCATGCTGCTGTTCTTTATCTACCAGGTGTATCACCTCATCGTGGTGGGCATGAACCTCAAGCGCGCTATGGCCGAGGAGGACCGCCTGGCCGCCGCGGCCGCTATCGTGGACGCCGAGGACAAGGGTGACACCGCCGTCACGGCCGATAACGCCGCCGAGCAGCTCGCCCAGGCCGAGGCCAAGCTCGAGGAAGCCCGTCGTCTGAAGGCCGAGGCCGAGGCGGCGATGAACGCGACCAAGCAGGAGGGTACCGACGGTGAGTGAGTTTCTGGGATTTGCCTGGGAGCTGTTGGCAAAGGTCGTCTACAACGTCGTTGCCGTCGTGAGCTCCATCCTTAACCTGCTGGTGTTTGGCTGGGTCGAGTACTTCAACATCTTTATGACCTACTTCACCACGTTTGACCTGGTGGGCAAGATCGGCGCGGTCATTCTGCTTGCCATGCTCATCGCGGTCCCCGTGCTGATTGTGGCCATTCTGGTCCACCGCTACCGCATCAACCGCCGCCTGCATCGCGACGACACGTCCAACAAGGCGCTCTATCGCGAGATCGGCCGCCTGAACAAGCAGGTGCTCGACCTCATGGACGAGAAGAACAAGCTGCTGGCGCTCAAGGTCAATGCCATGGGCGGCACCAAGCAGATTCCGTACGTGGGCGCCTCTGCCCTGGCCGACGACCACCTGCCCACGGTGGGCAACGTGGTGGGCGCCGCCGCGGGCGCGCCTGCGGGCGAGGGCGCCACGGCTGCCGTGGTGTCGGGCAACGCGTCGCTCGCGCTCGATGGCGAGGGCGTCAAGGACGCCGCGGCCGCCATGGCCAAGGCCACCGTCGAGGCCAAGACTCTTGCCGAGGAAAAAGAAATCGCCCAGGCCAACCGCTTCCCCAAGCTGTCCCTTGTGGACCTTAAGTACCGCGACTGGGAATCGCCGGCCTACGACGATGCCATCTCGCTGGAGGACTTTGTCGACAGCTTCCGCGCGTTCGCCTGCAGCCAGATGAAGCTCTACTACACGCCCGAGGTCATCCGCCGCTTTGTGGCCGGCATGGCCGCCTCCAAGCTGCTGATCCTGGAGGGCATCTCGGGTACCGGTAAGACGTCGCTGCCCTACAGCTTTAGCCGCTACCTGGACAACCCCGCGACCATCGTGTCAGTGCAGCCGAGTTTTCGCGATCGCACCGAGGTGCTGGGCTACTTCAACGAGTTTTCCAAGCGCTTTAACGAGACAGAGTTCCTCCGTGCCGTGTACGAGGCGGGGCTGCGCCAGGACCCGTCCATGATCGTGCTCGACGAGATGAACCTCGCCCGCGTGGAGTACTACTTTGCCGAGATCCTGTCGGTGCTCGAGATGCCCAGCCACGACGAGTGGGTGCTCGACCTGGTGCCTACCCAGTGGGCCGCCGACCCCAAGGGTCTGCACGACGGAAAGCTCACCATTCCCGACAGCCTGTGGTTTATCGGCACGGCCAACAACGACGACTCTACCTTTACCATCACGGACAAGGTGTACGACCGCGCGATTCCCATCGAGCTCAACGAGCGCGCCGACGCGTTTGAGTGCGAGCCGCACGAGCGCGTGCACGTGACGGCCGAGCATCTGCAGTATCTGTTCCAGAAGGCCAAGGTCGAGTACGTGATCGACGAGGAGCTGCTCCAGAAGATGCACAAGCTGGACCAGTACCTGCAGACCCGCTTTAAGCTGGCCTTTGGCAACCGTATCATCAAGCAGATGTACGACTTTATCCCCGTGTACGTGGCGTGCGGCGGCACCGAGTTGGGCGGCATGGACTACATCATCGCCCGCAAGGTGCTCAAGAAGTTTGAGTCCATGAACGTGAGCTTTGTGCGCGACGAGATGAAGGGCCTGATCGAGTACATCGAGAAGACCTTTGGCGAGGGCGGCCTGCCCGATTCCGTCATGTATCTGCAGCGGATCCAGAACTTCTACTAATGCCGTAAGCGCGGGGCGTGGGACAAGACAATCAGTAGCGTTTGCCCAGTGTGGTGTCGTCACGCCCCTTACCGATCGATCCAACCTATGGAGTAACCCATGTCCGAGACCATTCAGGACCTCTATACCAGCTTCTCCGAGCAGATGGAGCCCATCCAGGAGGGCAGCCGCTACTTCCGCTATCTGTTTGAGATGGCGCAGGCCTCGGGCACCACGATCGAGCAGCAGCGCGAGGAGCTCGTTAAGGTGGTGGACGAGGAGTGGATCAGCATGATCGAGGACTCGCTCGACGCCATCAACACCATCATCGAAAATCCGCGCCGCTTTATCACCACCGAGGAAGAGGTGGTGCCGGTCTCGCTCGCCAAAAAGATCAGCGCCGACAGCGTCCGTCATCTGAGCCAGAACACGCAATTCCTGGCGCCGAGCGAGGACGGCGGCGTCCACCCCACGCGCATCCTCAACGTCAGTACCGTCGAGACGTACGACCTGTACGAGAACCGCTTTATCTACCACCTGATTCAGCGCCTGCTGACGTTTGTGGACAAGCGTACCGACGTGATCTTTTGGTCGACGGGCAACGAGATCCGCAACCGCTTTAAGATGCACAGCAAGATCGACGACGCGTACGAAGAGATCGAGTACAACGTCGAGATGACGGTCAAGAACCGCCAGAGCTTTGCCGAGAACGACGCCGACAACATGGACGTCTTTATGCGCATCGACCGCGTGCGCCGCCTTGTCATGGCACTGCGCGGTGCGTCGTTCTGCCAGATCATGAACGGGTGCAGCGCGGTCCGCAGCCCCATCCAACGCACTAACCTCATCATGAAGGACCCCAACTACCGCAAGTGCTACCAGCTGTGGCAGTTTATGGAGCGCTACGACAAGGTGGGCTACAACATCGACGTGCAGCAGCAGGCGCTGGCGTTTGATGACGAGTACATGGTGCAGATGTACACCAACCTCATCAACAACTACACCGTCTTTAAGAGCCTGACCGACGACGAGCGCAACCTGCAGGAGCTCGAGAGCGTGCATCCCGAGCCGGTGGCGCCCAAGTTTATTAAGGAGATTAAGGAGGTGCAGGTCGACAGCCCCGATCTGCCCGATGTTGAGGTCCGCCGCGTGTTTGTGGAGGAGGTCACGCAGGCCCAGCTGGATGCCGAGCAGGCACTTGCCGAGGCCCGCGAGCAGATTGAGGAGCTGCAGGGGCAGCTGAAGTCCTGGAAGGTGCAGGCGCACGCGCTGACCGATGAGCGCGACGACTTGGCCGACGAGCTGGACGAGGCCAAGACGCGCGAGCTGGCGATGACGCAGCGCGCACAGATTGCCGAGGCCGATGTCGAGGAACTGCGTGCCTCGCTGGAGGATGTCGAGGCCGGCAAGAAGGCTGCCGAGGATGCTGCGGCAGAGGCACGCTCGACCGCGGCGGCGCAGCTTGAGCAGATGCGTGCCGAGGCCGATGCCGAGGTTGCTGCCGCCGAGCAGGCCGCTGCTGCTCAGGTCGCGCAGGTCAAGAGTGACGCTACTGCGGCTCTGGCTGCCAGGGCGACGGCCGATGCCGCCGAGCTGCACGCCGCCAAGGACGCCGCCGCGGCCGAGCTTGCCGGCGTGCGTGAGGCTTCTGCCAAGGAGGTGGCCGAGCTGCATGCCAAGCTGGACGCCGCCAAGCTGCAGATCGAGGAAGTGCAGCTGACGGCCGAGCGCGATGCCCGTGCTGCGGCCGAGGCGGCCGACGCCGCCGCTGCTGTGGCGGAGCAGAAGCTCGCCGACACCGTTGCCGCGGCCGAGGAGAAGGTTTCCGCTGCTCAGCAGGCAGCCGATGCTGCGATCGATGCCGCCCGTGCGGCCGCCGACTCTGCTGTGGAGCAGGCTACGGTGGACGCCAGCGAGAAGGTCGCCGCAGCCGCTGCCGAGCGCGATGCTGCCACGCGTGCCGCCGAGGAGGCCCGTGCCGACGCCGACGCGCGTATCGCCACGGCCGAGCTCGAGGCGGGGGAGCGTATTGAGCGGGAGGTTGCCGACGTCCGCGCCGCTTGCGAGCACGAGCTCGAGGCCGCCCGCGCGGAGATGCAGCAACGCTTGGACTCGTTGGCGCATGAGCTGGAGCAGGCCGAGCGCGATCGCGCCCGTGCCGAGCGCCGTGCCGAGGGCAACAGCCTGTCGCGCTATCTTCTGGCCCGCCTGCGCGGCGAGGCTGGCGAGGGCGTGGCCGCCGCGCCTGACGAGGATGGCGCTTCTGCGGCGGATGTCACCGAGGCCGAGGTCGCTGCCGCCCCCGAGACTTCCGCAAAGGACGACGACAAGTGATGAAGCACGTGCTCCGCGTGATCAACGTGCTGGCGACCGTGGTGATCCTGGTCGCCTTTGTGGTGTTGCTGCGCACGGTGTTCACGCCCGCCGGTGAGATTCCCACCATCATGGGCTACGGCTTTATGCGCACATTGACCGGCTCGATGGAGCCGGCGATTCCCGTGCATTCGTTTATCGTCGTCGATACCGACAACAGCCAGGCCTACCAGGTCGGCGACATCATCACCTTCCATTCGTCCGATGACGCGCTGGAAGGTTCGCTCAACACGCATCGCATCGTTGCCGTAGAAGCCGCGTCCGACGGCACGCCGGTTTACCGCACCAAGGGCGATGCCAATCCGGTCGAGGATGCTGCGCCCGTGCCTGCAGCCGACGTGGTGGGCCGCGTGGTCTTTGTCTCGGCGGGGCTGGGCGTGGTGGTCTCGTTGCTTACCAACCCGCTGTTGTTCTTCCCGCTTATCGTGGTGCCGCTGATCGTGCTGCTGGTGCTCGAGATTCGCCATATGGTCAAAACCACACAAGAGGTGGCACGCGCCGAGGACGAGGCCGCCCTGCGCGCTGCTGTGGAGCAGATTCGCGAAAAGCGTCGCCGCGAGCAGGAGGGCCAGGACAGCGCCAAGGAGCAGAGCGACGGCGAACATACCGATGAAAGTGTGGAAGCCGACCCCGGCGCCCTAGACGATTCCGACCACTCGGCATAGCGCGTCTGTGCCTTTTGTTCCTGCAATTTGGGCGCTCGTAGATGTTCCGAATCATCTGCTTTTTCATACCAATATTCGTGCTACAGTTTGAGCGCTTTATTGCCAATTGATTTCGGGGGAGTGGAATGGAACAGGAGCGCTCAGCGCAGCGTGCACGCAAAAAGGCTTCGGTACCGATGACGGCGGCGTCCGATTTTGTCGTGCCCGAGGGAACTGACGAGCTCAGCCGCAGCACCCGCCGTGCATGGCGCGAGCGCCTCAACGATGCGTCGTCGCGCAAGATGATTACGGGCGTTCTGGCCACGCTGGCGGGCGGTTCGTTTTGGGGTTTTTCGGGCACCAGCGCGAGCTTCCTGTTCGGTACCTACCATGTCGATACGCTGTGGCTCATGAGCGTGCGCCAGATTCTTGCCGGCCTGCTCTTTATGGTCGTGGTCGTCGCGCGCGACCGTGCGCGCCTGGTCAAGCTTTGGACGACGCCGGCCGACCGCAAGCAGCTGTTGCTCTTTACCGTCTTTGGCCTGCTGTTCAACCAGTTCTGCTATCTTTCGGCCGTGCGTCTGACCAATGCCGGAACCGCGACGGTGCTCCAGTGCCTGCAGCTGGTCATCATCATGGGTTACGCCTGCGTGGTCGATCGCCGCATGCCGCGCGCTCGCGAGACGATCGGTATTGGTCTGGCCCTCGGTGGCACCTTTTTAATCGCTACCGGCGGTGACCCCACCAGCCTGAGCATCTCGCCGCTCGGCCTGGTTGCGGGCCTTATGTGTGCGGTCAGCGCCACCTGCATGGCGGTGATTCCCGCCAAGATTCTGCCCGAATACGGCAGCCCCATCGTTACAGGCTCTGCCATGCTCACAGCGGGCGTGGTCTCGTGCGTCTTCGTGCAGCCGTGGGCTCATATGCCGGCGCTCGATGCTGCCGGTATCGAGGCGCTCGCGGTGTTTGTGGTCATTGGCTCGTTTTTTGCCTACATGCTGTATATGCAGGGCGTTAAGGACATCGGCTCGGTGCGTGCGAGCCTCATCGGAACCGTGGAGCCGGTCTCGGCGACCATCACCAGCGCCGTTATGCTGGGCACGGTATTTTTGCCGACCGACTTGATTGGCTTTGCCATGATTATCGTGATGATGTTCCTGACGGTATAGCTTACGCCGCTGCCTAGACGGACACGGTGTTGCACCACAATTCCGCGAATTGGTGCCTGCATCTGGAGTTTAACTGACGATGCCAAATATGTCATAAACTAATAGCGTTATTGACTTTTAGTATTGCGAGGACTCCTCTATGGCTGGTAACCACTTTAAGAACGGCGACGGCGAGCGCCCTGCAGTTCCGCCGTGTTCAAATGGGACTGGAAACGCTGACGTACCGAGTGGATCCAGCCAAAACGGTGCTGGCAACCGTACGTCTCCGGGCGAAACGGCGATGTTTGCCGCTCTGTACGAACAGTCTCAAAAGGCAAAACAGGCTGGTCGCGTAGGCAGGCAGGCATTTCCGGGCGGGGCGGGCTCTGCGGCTTCGTCGGCCGGGGTCCGTCCGGCGCCAACGGGCGGTGCAAATGTCGCCGGCTCCACTGGCCCCGCTAACAACGCTCATCGCGCCCACAACGCCGGCCCCGTCAACTCTGCCAATCCCGCCAATAGTGCTTCTTCTGCTGGAGACGCAGGGCTTACGGGTAACCTAGGCACTATCTATACGGGCGCTTCCGAAACCGGCACGTTTGCCCGTCTCAATGACGACGGTGCCGAGTTTAAGGGCTCGGGCTCTAAAGAAGATTATTACGATTTTGGCTTGAACTACGGCGGTGATTCCTCGACGAGCCCGACCTCGAACGGCCTGGTTCGCCATCGCCATCGCAAGGGCGAGCGCAAGAAGCGCCGCGTTGCAGCCGTTGTTGCTGTCATCGTCGCGGTGGTTCTTGTCGCTTTTGGCGTGAGTGGCTTCATGCTGTTTAACTCGGCAAAAACCGTGAAGAGCCAGGCAAAGGAAACAGTCGAGATCGTCGGCGGCCTTAAGGACAAGGTCACGTCGGGCGATTTTTCGACCCTGCCCGATGATGCGAAAAAGATCGACGAGCTCTGCAGCAGCATGAAGAAGGAGACCTCGAGTCCGGTGTGGACGATGGCCTCGTTCATTCCGGTGTACGGCGGCGACATTAATGCCGCCCGCACCATGGTCGACGCTCTGTCCGATGTTTCGAGCGGCGCGCTGGTCCCCATGGCCGATAATCTCGCTCAGGCAACGCCCGGCAAGCTGTTCCAGGACGGGACAATCAACGTGTCCGCGCTGCAGGCGGTCGCCGATTCGCTCTCCGATAGCTCGAAGGCGTTCAAGAGCGCCAACAAAAAGGTGCAGAGTATTGGTGATACGCATATCGCCCAGGTGACCGAGCTGGTCGATAAGGCAAAGGACGGCTTTGCCACCCTGAACGGTGCGGTCGACGCGGCGGAGAAAGTCGCCCCCGTTCTGCCCCAGATGCTCGGCGCCAACGGCCAGACGCGCCATTATCTTGTGCTCGCGATGAGCAATGTCGAGATCCGCGCCTGCGGCGGTTTCCCGGGTTCGCGCGGCGTGATGTCAGTGACTGACGGTAAGCTCGAACTGGGCGATTTTGTCAAAGTCGACATGATGAAAGAGCCCTTGAGCCCGCTTCCCATCACCGATGAAGAGGCAAACTTGTTCACGACCGGATGGGGCCTGACCGGATTCAACACGCTCGGATACACGATGGGCGACGTTACGATGACACCCGATTATCCGCGTGCGGCTCAGCTTGCCAGCGATATGCAGAAGGCCATTGTTGGAGATGACATCGACGGCGTATTTGCAGTCGATCCGGTATTTTTGCAGTATATGCTCGGCATTGTGGGCGGCACGCAGCTTCCCGACGGTACCGTCGTCGATGGAAGCAACGCTGCAAAGGTGCTGCTGCACGATATTTATTGGAATTACCCGGTAGAGGAACAGGACGCCATTTTTGCGGCGGTTGCCGGATCGGCTTTTAACAAGATCGTGGATGAACTGGGCTCCAGCGATATTACTAAGATCGCCGCCGCCATCGAAAAGGGTGCTTCCGAGGGTCGCATCCTGATGTATTCGAGAAACGATGACGAGGAAAAGGCCGCGAAGGCCCTTGGCATTTCCGGCGCTCTCCAAAATGATGCGTCTGAGGCTCCGATTTTGGGCGTCTATGTGAATAACTACAGCTATTCAAAGATGGATTGGTTCCTTGATAAGCGAGTCACCATCGATTCTTCGGTTGAAAATGCCGATGGCTCGACGACGTATCGAGTAACCACTACGCTCAAGAACACGATGACCCCCCAGGAGAAGGCCGAGATGCCTGGTTATTTCCAGGGCCATAACGGCATTAGCCAGGATATTGATGACGAGGTGCTGAGGCTCTATCTCTACGCTCCCGCGGGAGGCAGCATTTCGGACGTTAAGACTTCGGGCTCCGGTTCTATCGAGATGAACGAAGCGACGCACGATGGCCTGAAGGTTGCATGGGGCGGCGTCCACATGCTTCTTGGACAAGACATAAAGGTCGAGTACACGGTTACGACTTCGAAGGACTCTGGGCACAAAGCGCTTAAGGTTCGCACCACGCCAACCGCTCAAACGTTTGAACAGGATAAGTAAGATATGAAGTACTTTGGCACCGACGGCTTTCGCGGCGAGGCCAACGTTGGACTGACGGTAGAGCACGCTTATAAGATCGGCCGCTTTGTGGGCTGGTATTACGGCGCCAACCGCGGGACCAAGGCGCGCGTGATCGTGGGCAAGGACACGCGTCGCTCGAGCTATATGTTCGAGGCGGCGCTGGTGAGCGGCTTGGTCGCGAGCGGCGCGGACGCCTACATGCTGCACGTGATCCCGACGCCGGGCGTGGCGCATCAGACCGTGGAGGGCTGCTTCGATTGCGGCATCATGATCAGTGCGAGCCACAACCCGTTTTGCGATAACGGCATTAAGCTCGTCAACAGCGACGGCTATAAGATGGACGAGGACGTGCTGGAGCTCATCGAGGATTACATCGATGGCAAGAGCGAAGTGCCGCTGGCCACGGGCAACCACATCGGTGCCACGGTGGACTACATGCAGGGTCGCAACCGCTATATTGCCTCGCTCATTGCAAGTGCGAACTTTTCGCTGCAGGGCGTCAAGATCGGTCTCGACTGCGCCAACGGCTCGGCATCCTCGGTGGCCAAGCCGGTGTTCGACGCGCTGGGTGCCGATGTGCGCGTGATTAACGCCGCGCCCGATGGTTTTAACATCAACGTTGACTGCGGCTCCACGCATATGGAGCGTCTGCAGCGCCACGTGGTGGAGCAGGGCCTGGACGTTGGCTTTGCCTACGACGGCGATGCCGACCGCTGCCTGGCCGTGGACGAGCGTGGTCGCGTGGTCGACGGCGACCAGATCCTGTATGTGTGCGGCGTGTACCTGAACAAGCACGGTCGCCTTTCGGGCGGTACCGTGGTGCCGACGATCGCCAGCAACTTTGGCCTGGTCAAGTCGCTGGAGCTTGCCGGTCTAAGTGCCGTGACCAGCGGCGTGGGCGACCGTCATGTGTATGCCAAGATGCGCGAGGGCGGCTACAGCCTGGGCGGCGAGCAGACGGGCCACACGATCTTTGGTGATATCGAGCGCACGGGCGACGGCATTATGACCTCGCTGCGCGTGATGGAAGTGATTCGTGCCGAGCGCGAGACGCTCTCGCAGCTCACGGCTCCGTGCAAGCTACTGCCGCAGGCTCAGGTTGCCGTACGCGTGGCGGATAAAGACGCCGCGCTGGGCAACATGGGCGTGCAAGCCGCCATCGCCGAGGCCGAGGCGTCGCTGGCGGGCGAGGGCCGCGTGCTGGTGCGCAAGAGCGGAACCGAGTCGGTGATTCGCGTTTTGGCCGAAGCTCCCGACCAGGCAGCTGCCGACGTCGCCATGAAGCGCATCGCCGCGGCGCTGGAAGCTCTATAGTTACGCGGTTTTACCAAACCGCGTAACTGCTCGACGCTGCAAACGGCCCTAAGCGGCAATCTGACGTTCAATTTCAAGGGCGCGACCAGAAGGTCAGCGCCCTTTCATTTCACGTCACCTTGCTCGCTTAGGGCCGTTTTCGCTGACATTGCCAAGACATCGGCGTCAACATGGTTGGCGTTGGCGATGGTGTGCTGGTCAATCCTTACAGCTCGTACAGCGTGGTGAACTTGTCCTGCAGGTAGCTGCAGTAGTAGCGGGCATCGAACGCCATGCCGCATGCGCCCTTGATGAGCTCCGGCGCGTCCTTGGCGCGGCCCCACTGCCAAATGTGCTCGCCCAGCCAGACGCGGACGGGCGCCAAATCGCCGCTCGCACAGGCGCCGTTGAGGTCGACGCCGTCGCGGCACATGGCCGGCACAAACATGGCATCGTAGGCGCTACCCAGCGCATAGGTGGGGAAGTAGCCAAACGAGCCGCCGCTCCAGTGCGTATCCTGCAAGCAGCCGCGCGTGTCGTCGGGAACTGGAATGCCCAGGTACTCGTCCATAAAGCGATTCCAAAGCGCGGGGATGTCCTTGGCTGTGGCCTCGCCGGCAAACAGCATGCGCTCAATCTCGTAGCGCACCATAATATGCAGCGGGTAGGTGAGCTCGTCGGCCTCGGTACGGATCAGCGACGGCTGCGCGATGTTCACGGCGCGGTAGAGCGTGTCCTCGTCCACGTTGCCGTAGACCTCGGGCGCGTGGCGGCGCAGCACCTCGAGCAGCGGTCCCATAAAGGCGCGGCTGCGGCCCACAGTGTTCTCGAAAAAGCGGCTCTGGCTCTCGTGGATGCCCATGGAGGTGCCGCCTTCTAGGCAGGTGCGCGCATAGGCGGGATTGACGCCCAGCTCGTACATGGTGTGCCCCGCCTCGTGGATGATGCTGTAGACGTTGGAGATACAGTCGTCCTCGTAGATGTGCGTCGCGATGCGCGCGTCGCCCACGGCAAAGCCCTCGCTAAACGGGTGCTCGGTAAAGGCAAGCGTGGTGTCGTCCAGGTTAAGGCCGACGAGCTTCATAAGGTCGAAGCTCATGGCGCGCTGGGCGGCCTCGGGCACGCGGGCGTGCAAAAAGTCGGCAGCGGGCTGCTGGCCGCGCTCGCCGATGGCGTGCACGAGCGGCACGACCGTAGCCTTGACCTCATCGCAAAACGCATCGAAGCTCTTGGCGGAAAGGCCGCGCTCGTACTGGTCGAGCCAAACGTCGTATGGGTCGCGCTTGGGGTCCATGAGCTCGGCCTGATGCTTAAGTTGGGCGACGATTCTATCCACATAGGGCTCAAAGCTCGCCCAGTCATTGGCCGTCTTGGCCTTGTGCCACACGGCATCGGCCTCGCAGGTGAGCCTGGTCCAGGCCTCGGCCTCCTCGGTGGGGATGGCGCTTGCCTCGCGCTGGTCGCGGCCGAGTACGCGAATCTCGTCGAGCAGCTGCGGGTCGTCGACCTTTCCGCCGGCGACGGTCTCGCGTGCCAGCGAGCGCACGAGCTCGACAGACTTTTTGCTGGTCAGGAGCTTGTGATGCTCGCCGGCAAGGGTGCCCATGGCGTCGGCGCGGGCCGCGGCGCCGTTGGCGGGGGCAATAGTCGCGCCATCGAACTCGGCAATCTTGAGCAGGTACTCGCGAGTCCACAGCTTGCCCTCCAGCTTGCGGAATTTTTTGACGGCCTTATCGACCTTCATGCCTTTGGGCGTCTTGCCCGCTGCGGGCTTGGCCATCTTATCCTTGTTCTTTCCCATACCGTATCCTTGATCTCGCAGGTCGCCCGTCGCATGCGGCGGCGCGGCCAGTTTGCACAGCTACTTGCCTTGTACCCAGCGCGAACAAAACGGAACGCGGCGATGTGCACGCAGGATGTGGTATCCTATAGCCCAATGCGTTGACGGAGAGGGTTTTGCCCGCCGCGTCGCCGGCAAGAGAGGGAAGGTCATGGGCTGCAAGCCTTCCTGCGGTGGCAAGGGCCAAGCGTTCACTCCCGAGCAGCAACCTCAACGGGCGCGCGGCCACGCGGCGGCAAAGCCCCAGTAGGGAAGCCGTGAGCCTCGCGAAAAGGGGCAAAGAGTGGGCGCGGCGGGCCAGACATCCGCCGGGTCAAACAAGGTGGTACCGCGGAATTCAACCGTCCTTGGGCAATGCACATGCCCGAGGACGGTTTTTTGTTACCGAACCGGGCCGCACATTCGTAAGCATCGGGCGGTGCCAGCCGCCCCGGCAAGCGGATGCGCGAGAGACGAAAGGGAAGACATGAGTCTGATTGATGATCTGGTCAAACTCGAGGAAGAGGCCAAGGAGCTCGTCGCAAGCGCCGACGACGCCGCCAAGCTCGAGGCCGCGCGCGTTGAGCTGCTCGGCCGCAAAGGCCGCATCACCGGCCTGATGCGCATGATGGGCAAGCTCGCCCCCGAGGATCGTCCTGTGATGGGCAAGCGCGCCAACGAGATGCGCCAGCTGATCGAGGGCATGCTCGACGAGCGCACCACCGAGATGAAGGCCGCCGCCCTCAAGCACGCACTCGAGCACGAGGCCGTCGACATCACGCTGCCGGGTATCCGTCCGCAGATCGGTCACCAGCACCTGATCAAGCAGATCATCGAGGAGGCCGAGGACATCTTCTGCGGCATCGGCTACACCGTCGAGTCCGGCCCCATGGTCGACACCTCCTACTACAACTTCACCGCGCTCAATGCCCCCATGGATCACCCGAGCCGCTCGGCCCGCGATACCTTCTACGTGGTCGACAACAACCCCGGCAGCGTCGCGCACCCCGAGGCTCACGCCCATGGCGAGTCCGACGTGCTCCTGCGCACCCAGACCTCGGGCGTACAGATCCACACCATGGAGTCGCAGAAGCCGCCCATCTACATGATCTGCCCGGGCACCGTCTATCGTCCCGACACGGCCGACGCCTGCCACCTGCCGCAGTTCAACCAGATCGAGGGCCTGGTCGTCGACGAGGGCATCACCTTTGGCGATCTTAAGGGCACGCTCGACTACTTTGTTAAGTGCATGTTTGGCGAGGACCGCAAGACGCGTTATCGCCCGCACTTCTTCCCCTTCACCGAGCCGAGCTGCGAGGTGGACGTAAGCTGCCACGTCTGCGGCGGCAAGGGCTGCAACTTCTGCAAGCACAGCGGCTGGATCGAGATCTTGGGCTGCGGCATGGTCGACCCCAACGTCCTGATCAACTGCGGCATCGATCCCGAGAAGTACACCGGCTTCGCCTTTGGCATTGGCGCCGAGCGCGTCGCGGCCCTGCGCTACGACCTGCCCGACCTGCGCACGTTGATGACTGGTGACATGAGGTTCTTGAACCAGTTCTAGAACGCTTTCTTCTTAGTTGCAGTTTCCGGCTCAAAGCCGCATTTATGAAAGGAGACCAGTTAGATGCGCGTTTCTTACGACTGGCTCAAGACCATGATCGATATTCCGGAGGATCCCAAGACCCTTTCGGACGAATATATCCGTACCGGCACCGAGGTCGAGGCGATCGACACCGTGGGCGAGTCCTTCGACCACGTGGTGACTGCCAAGGTGCTCACCAAGACCCCACACCCCGATAGCGACCATATGTATGTGTGCTCGGTCGACGTGGGCGACAAGAACCTCGACGCCGATGGCAACCCCGCCCCGCTGCAGATCGTCTGCGGCGCGCAGAACTTCGAGGCCGGCGACCACATCGTCACGGCCATGATCGGCGCTGTGCTCCCCGGCGACGTCAAGATCAAGAAGAGCAAGCTTCGCGGCGTCGTGTCCATGGGCATGAACTGCTCTGCGCGCGAGCTCGGCCTGGGCGGCGACCACTCCGGCATCATGATCCTGCCCGAGGATACGCCCTGCGGCATGCCGTTTGCCGAGTACGTGGGCTCGAGCGACACCGTGCTCGACTGCGAGATCACGCCCAACCGTCCCGATTGCCTGTCCATGATCGGCATGGCCCGCGAGACCGGCGCCATTTTCGACCGCGATTTCCACGTTGAGCTGCCCGCCATCAAGGCCGAGACTGGCCGCGCGACCGACGACGAGCTTTCGGTCGAGATTGCCGACGAGGGCCTGTGCGACCGCTATGTCGCCCGCATCGTGCGCAATGTGAAGGTCGGCCCCTCGCCCGACTGGATGGTCAAGCGCCTCAATGCCCTGGGCGTGCGCCCGCACAACAACATCGTCGACATCACCAACTATGTGATGATGCTCACCGGTCAGCCGCTGCACGCCTTTGACCTGGACACCTTTGCCGAGCGCGATGGCCATCGTCGCGTGGTGGTTCGCGCCGCCCAGCAGGATGAGAAGTTCACGACCCTCGACGGCGAGGAGCGCACGCTCGATGCCGGCATGGGCCTCATCACCGACGGCGAGCGTCCTGTGGCGCTGGCCGGCGTTATGGGCGGCATGGATTCCGAGATCGAGGACGACACCGTCGATGTGATGGTCGAGAGCGCCTGCTTCAACGCCGGTCGCACCTCGCACACCAGCCGCGACCTGTCGCTGATCTCCGATGCCTCCATTCGCTTTGAGCGCCAGGTTGACGAGACCGGTTGCGTGGATGTCGCCAACGTTACCTGCGCGCTGATCGAGGAGATCGCCGGCGGCGAGGTCGCTCCCGGCTACGTTGATGTGTTCCCCGCGCCTAAGACCATCGATAGCATCAAGCTGCGCTTGGCCCGCGTGCACGCCATCTGCGGCGCCGACATCGAGCCCGACTTTATCGAGCGCTCGCTCACCCGCCTGGGCTGCACCGTCGAGCGCGATGGCGAGGACTTTATGGTTACCCCGCCGAGCTTCCGTCCCGACCTGCCGCGCGAGATTGACCTGATCGAGGAGGTCCTGCGCCTGTGGGGCATGGGCCGCGTGACGGCGACCATCCCGGCTGCCAAGAACCACATCGGCGGCCTGACCCGCGAGCAGAAGCTCACCCGCAAGGTCGGCGAGATCTTGCGCGCCTGCGGCCTTAACGAGACCACGACCTTTGGCTTTGCCGCCCCGGGCGACCTGGAGAAGATCGGCATGTCCACCGAGGGCCGCGGCTGCCCCGTGGTGCTCATGAACCCGCTGGTGGCCGAGCAGACCGAGATGCGCCGCTCGCTGTTGCCGGGCCTACTGCAGTCCGTTGCCTATAACGAGGCCCACGGTACGCCCAACGTGCACCTGTACGAGGTCGGCAGCCTGTTCCACGGTCGTGAGAACGCCAGCCTGCCCAAGGAGACCAAGTCCGTGGCGGGTGTGCTCTCGGGCCAGTGGAGCGAGCAGTCTTGGAGCATGAAGTACCGCAAGCTGCGTTTCTTCTTTGGCAAGGGCATTGTCGAGGAGCTGCTCGCCCAGCTGCGCATCGAGAAGGTCCGCTTCCGTCCCGTCGAGGGCGAGGGCTATGCCTTCTTGCAGCCGGGTCGTGCGGCCGAGGTTCTGTCCGGCGGCACCGTGCTGGGCTGGGTCGGCGAGATCCACCCCGAGGCGCGCGAAGCCATGGGCATCGACGAGGTCGTCGTTGCCTTTGAGCTCGACCTGGACAAGCTGATCAAGGGCGCCCGCAACCAGGAGAACTACCGCGAGTTCTCGCAGTATCCGGCTGTTGAGCACGATCTGGCTATCGTGGTCGATAACTCCGTGACCTGCGAGGATCTTGAGCGCCGCATTACCAGCGCCGGCGGCAAGCTGCTCGAGGGCGTGCGTCTGTTCGACGTCTATCGCGATCCGGTCCGCGTGGGCGTGGGCAAAAAGTCCATGGCCTTCGCGCTTACGTATCGCTCCGACGACCACACGCTCACCAGCGAAGAGGTCGAGAAGGCACACCAGAAGATCGTCACCAAGGTGTGCAAGGGCGTAAACGGCGAGGTCCGCGGCTAGGATTTGCGCTGGGTATAGGTCAGCTGTGGCTGCTGCTGAGTCCTACGTGACCGCTATGCTCGGTATGAGACACCGCTGAGCCTGCATATATGACACGCGCATTACATAACGGCGTGCTGCTTTGTCGGCAGTGCGCCGTTTTGCTATGATAGCCCGCGGCGTGTTACGAATCTGACATTACGTAACACTGACAAGGTGATTTTAGCGGCGTTGCAATTCCGCGCGCCGATAACCGGGAGGCGTATATGCACATTCCAGACAACTACCTGTCCCCGCAGACCGATGCCGTCATGGCGGTGGCGATGGTGCCCGTATGGGTTCACTGCATCAAAAAGGTGCGCGCCACGCTCGATCGCGAGCATATGGCGTTCCTGGGCATCTG
Organism: uncultured Collinsella sp.; assembly: GCA_902475375.1. Classification (GTDB taxonomy): domain Bacteria; phylum Actinomycetota; class Coriobacteriia; order Coriobacteriales; family Coriobacteriaceae; genus Collinsella. Next base: position 18,567 of record CABRZC010000006.1, read on the forward strand.
CGCCGCATTCTCCTTCTTGCTCATGATGTTCAACGTGCCGCTGCCCGGCGGTACCACGGGTCACGCCGTTGGCGGCGCGCTCATCGCGCTGCTGCTTGGCCCCGAGGCCGCTGCCATTGCCGTCTCGGTCGCGCTAGCGCTGCAGGCGCTGCTATTTGGCGACGGCGGCGTTCTGTCGTTTGGCGCCAACTGCTTTAACATGGCCTTTGTGCTGCCGTTTGTCGCTGCTATCGTGTTTCGTGCGCTCAACAGCCGTCTGCACGACAAGAGCTGGGGCACCTCGGTTTCTGCCATCGTAAGCGGCTGGGTCGGCCTGTGCCTGGCGGCCCTGTGCGCGGCAATCGAGTTCGGTATTCAGCCGATGCTCTTCACGAATGCTTCGGGCGCTCCGCTGTACTGCCCCTTCCCGCTGTCCGTGGCTATTCCTGCCATGTTGATCCCGCATATGCTGGTTGCCGGCGTGATCGAGGGCGTGGCGACGGCCGCCATCTACGGCTTTATCAAGAAGACGGCGCCGAGCATTATCGTCGGGCCCGGGGCCATCGATGGCCAGCTTGCTGCCGAGGGCGCTGCTGTCAAGAAGACCTCGCTGGTTCCCACGCTCATTTTGGTCGCCGTGCTCGTGGTGGCCACGCCGCTGGGATTGCTTGCCACCGGTGACGCCTGGGGTGAGTGGGACGCCGAGGGCGCCGCAACTGCCGTTCAGGAGGCTGGCGACGACAGCCTGCAGGCTTCGGTCGGCCTCGATACTCCGACCTTTGCCGACGCGCTGCCCACGGGTGATTACCTGCAGGCCTATTCCGAGGAACAGGGCCTTGGCTTTGCCGGCCAGGCTGCCATGTATATCCTTTCCGGTGTGATTGGCGTGGCGGTGCTCACCATCGCATTCCGCCTGATCTCGCTGACGGTCAAGGAAAGCGGTGCTCATGGCAATAGCCGAGCTGCCTAGCTGGCTTGCGGTCGAGCAGCGTTACGAGCCCGTGGGGGCTCGGCATCGTGTGATGCAAAAGAATGTCCTGCACCTGGCGAGCCTGCTTGAGCGGGTTCGCCTGGGTGGAGGCGCGCACGAGGGCGGGTCGATGGTCGACCGCGCCCTTTCTTGCGTTTCGGCTCCGGTGCGCCTGGTGGGGATGTTCGTTTGCGTCCTGTGCGTGTGTCTGACGCAAAGCCCGCTGTACCTGATGTTGATGGCGGCGATCGCGTTGGTGCTGGTCGCGGTGCGCCCCGCACGCGGGCTGCGTGCGACCTTTGTACCGGCGCTCGGCGCCACGGGGCTTGCGGTGGTTCTGGCACTGCCTGCCCTGCTGCTGGGCGCGTCTGCCACGGGCGCCATGCTCAAGATCGCGCTCAAGACCTTCATTAATGTGTCGCTGGTGCTGGGCGTTTCGTGGACGCTCTCCTGGAGCCGCATGTCGGCGGCGCTCAAAACGCTGCACCTGCCCGATGAGGTTATCTTTACGTTTGATATGGCGCTCAAGCATATCGAGGTGCTGGGTCGCACGGCGCACAATCTGTGTGAATCGGTCATGCTGCGCAGCGTCGGTTCCGCGCCTGCGGGTTTTTCGCGCACCGACTCGCTGGCGGGTATCATGGGCATGACGTTTATCAAGGCGATGGAATGCAGCCGCGCGATGGACGAGGCCATGCTTTGCCGCGGCTTCGCCGGCGTGTATCCGGCGCCTGCACGGAGCGGCTTTGGCTGGCGCGATGCCGTTTACGCGGCCGTTGTGGCGTTGCTCGCCGTGTTGTGCGCGGTGCTGTAGCGCGGTCGGTCGAACCGTCGATGTGAGTAGGGAAGGGCGACGTTTTGGCAAACGATACGAATAACGCGATGGGTGCGAGCGGTGCTGCCGGCGCTGAGACCACGCCGCTCATCGAGTTTCGCGACGTGGTGTTTTCCTATGCGGGTCATACGGTGGTCGACGGCGTTTCATTGCAGGTGAACCGTGGGGAGCTCGTTGCTCTGCTCGGTCCCAACGGCTGCGGCAAGACGACGATCATGCGCCTTATCAACGGCCTTGAGCTTGCGGACGCGGATGCGTACCTGTTCGACGGGCATGCGGTCGATGCGGCATATCTCAAGGATTCCGCGACGGCCCAGCGGTTCCATCAGCGCGTGGGCTTTGTGTTCCAAAACGCCGATGCGCAGCTCTTTTGTGCCACGGTCGGCGAGGAAGTCGCGTTTGGCCCGGCTCAAATGGGGCTGCCGGCAGACGAGCTCGAGCGCCGCGTCCGCGATGCCATGGGGCTGTTCCAGGTTGCCGACCTTGCCGACGTCTCTCCCTATCAGCTCTCGGGCGGGCAAAAGAAGCGCGTTGCGCTGGCTGCGGTGGTGTCGATGAACCCGGATATCCTGGTGCTCGACGAGCCCACCAACGGACTTGACGAGGACTCGTGCGACATCGTGGTCAACTTTCTACTGGCCTATGTTGCTGCCGGCAAGACGGTCTTGATGAGCACACACCATCAGGATTTGGTGCGGCGCCTGGGTGCCCGCGCCATCTATATCGATCGATATCACCATGTGGTCGAGGCGCCGGTGTCGTCGTATGGAACCGAGAGCGGCGCTGCGGAATAGTTGCTGCGTAGAGCGTGCGTAGCCGCCCGCGCGGCTTTGCCGTGATGGTATAGTTATCCAGGTTTTTATGGGGGTGGCTATGCCAAGCTGGAACATTCATATCGCTCAGACGGAGCGTTTGCTGGAGCGCACCGGTGCGCTTGCCAATAGCGTGCGCGACCGCAATGCCTTTTTGTTTGGCTGCGTGGTTCCGGATATCTTCGTGGGCTATATGGTCCCTGGCATCGCTGATCCCATTCCGTATCGCATTACGCACTTTGCAAACCCCGAGCCTATCCCTAAGCCGCGCGAGCACGAGTTCTGGGATACCTATGTGGCGCCGCTGCTCAAAGGGGCGTCTGTTGGTACCCCGGCTGCCGCGACCTCGATCGCCGAGGAGCGCGAGCGACTCAATCGGGTGCATTATCCCCAACGCTACAAGGACGCCGAGCCGGTTGCCGGTCCCGGTGCTAGCGAGCTTTCACTCGCGCCCGATGACGTGGCGCAGTCGCTGCTCGATCTGACGCTGGGCGTTTGGTCTCACCTCGTGGCCGATACCGTGTGGAATACGCGCGTGAATCAATACCTGGAGGCGCACGGCGGCAAGCCGTGCGAGGAATTCCGCATTAAAAAGCAAGGCGACTTTGACTGGTTTGGCAAGACGCTCGGCATTGTTTCGATTCCGCGCGCGACCGATCGCCTGTATACTGCGGCGACGCGTTTTGGTCAGTATCCCATCCATAAGGAGTATGTGCTCAAGACCATTGGCGTTATGCACGAGATTGTACGCGAAAACCCCGGAGAGCCCGATCATCCGCCGTATCGCTTGCTAACCGAGGAGTTTTTCGATGCAACGTTTACCGAGGTCGTCGAGCTAACTGAGGAGGGATTTGCCGCCCGCGTCGAATCGCCCGATGTGCCCGCGCTGCCCCTGATCGCTAGCTGCTAGCTGGCCGGCCCGGCAGTGAATAGCTCAACCCAATCGACCAACAGCTCCCGCCGAAGGGTATCTTCGGTGATGCGTTCTTGGTCGGTCTTTGGGATGTAGGGGAGCCCCGCCTTTTTATGGATGAGTTCGGCGATGTTGTTAAAGCTCTTCGTGTCTTTGATTTGCTCATAGGTTATCTGGATAACGTCATAGCCCATGCTGGTGAGGGCGGTGGTGCGCTCGGCATCGGAGAGACTTGCCGCTTCGCCATCGTGGGCGGAGCGGCCTTGGCATTCAAGGATGACGCCCATGCTGTCGGTGGCGCTTTCGATGAGGATATCGGCGTAGCAGCAGGTTTTGTCATACAGCGAACGCGCGGCTTCGCTGAGCGGGATGCGCGCGTTATTGGTGATGTCGATGCCCAGACCGCCCTCATCGCGGGGGAGCGAGATGAGAATTGACGTCTGGACTTCAAAGGGCGAGGCGGTCTGTCCTGTCATGCGTTCGGCGGCCCAGCGGAGCTGCTTAACGCCGCGCAGGCCTGCGGCCTGCTTGGCGAACGCGGCGATATCCGCTGCGGTAAGAAGCGGCGTGCGCTTCCACAAGTTGGTGTCATTGCCCTTGGTGTCGTCAACTCGCTCCCAGCCGCAGCTGGGCGGAATGAGCTTAAGCGAAATAGCTTCATCGAGTTGTTGTTGCGTTCGCTCGCAGGGCTTAAACACTGCAAAGGAGCCGCACATCTCGTAGCAAGCCATGAGTAACTGGCTGCGTGAGACCTGCGTGGCAAGGCTGAGCAGCGTGAACTCCGGTGAAGTGACATCAAACCCATGCTCAGTCTGCCTAAACGACCCAGGAGACGGCTCTTGGGTTAGCAGGCGGCTATGAAATAGCTTTCCGTTCGCGCGCTGTTTTCTTTCGCCCACGAATCTCCAAACTGGTGTGCCGAGCAAGTCTTTAAATACTGGTTGTTTTGAGTAGTGTACCAAGCGATGGTCATGGTCGGGCGGCAGGATTGCCGGATAGAGTCCCAGTATCTGGGGCGGGATGCGATAGTACTGAAAAGCCGTGGGTCCGCAGGCAAGAAATGACATAGCGATCCGATCGTTTGAGCGTAGTTTGGGCTAGAAAAGCTATCGGTTTCGGAAGTGCGGGGAAAAAGACAAACAGGCAAAGCACAAGCGGTATTTGAGCCAACTTTATCAGGGGTTTTGTTGAAATAAAAGGGCTTGTACTCGGAGGTAAGCAATTTTTCCCCGCACTTCCGAAAACCAGGTCGATCTGACTCTTGCTAAAACGATTTAGCAGTGTCGGTTAAGGTGTGGGTTTGCCACCGGGCGAACACTTTTAGCGCTTGGGACTTTATTTTATGGGCCTCGAAGGGTGGATTTCGCGCTTTTGGTAAAGAAATGAGTGCGTGTTTTGCCGTGCGCCGGCATTGACACAGAAAAAGGGCCCGGAAGGCGAAGCCTTCCGGGCCCTTTGCAATGCAAGTGTGCTTGCAAGTGCGTTTTAGCGCACCTGAGCGACGTAAGCGACGTTGGTCGAGGAGACCTTGTCCTCGAGCTGGACGCTCATGCGGGGATCGCCGGCGGTAGCGACGGTCAAATCGCCGGCCTCGACGTAGCCGAGCTCCTTAGCGGTCTCGATCGCCTTGACGATCGTGCCGTTGACGGTGCCCTGGGTAATCTCGGCCTGGTGCGGGATAACGCCCCAGTACATAATCATCTGCTGGACGGCCCACTCGTGGCGGGAGAACGCGCAAATCGGCATGTTGGGACGGAAGTGCGAGATCAGGCGAGCGGTACGACCGGTGGTCGTCGGCACGGTGATGCACTTGGCGCCAACGGTGGTAGCCATGTTCACAGCGGACATACCCACAACGTTGTTGACGACGCGGGTGCCATGAGCGTCGGCCGGAACCTCGAGCGGAGCGTGGGCCGGGAGGTACTTCTCGGTCTCGAGAGCAATGCTGGCCTGCATCTTAACGGCCTCGACCGGGTACTTACCGGCAGCGGACTCGCCGGACAGCATGACGGCGTCGGTGCCGTCGTAAATGGCGTTAGCAACGTCGGCAACCTCGGCGCGCGTCGGGCGCGGGTTCTGCTGCATGGAGTCGAGCATCTGCGTAGCGGTGATAACGGGCTTGTAGGCCGCGTTGCACTTGGCGATGATCTCCTTCTGGATATGCGGAACGAGCTCGGGCTTGATCTCGATGCCCAGGTCGCCACGGGCGACCATGATGCCGTCGGAAGCCTCGAGGATCTCGTCGAAGTTCTCGACGCCCAGGGCGCACTCGATCTTCGGGAAGATCGTCACGTGCTCGCCACCGTTCTCGCGGCAAAGCTCGCGGATGCCGCGGACGGACTCGCCGTCACGGATGAAGGAAGCGGCGATGTAGTCGATGTTCTCGGTCAGGCCAAAGAGGATGTCCTGACGATCGCGCTCGGTGATGGCGGGCAGCGAGATGTTGACGTTGGGCATGTTGACGCCCTTGCGCTCGCCGATCAGGCCGTCATTCTTGACGACGCAGGTCATGTCCTGGCCGTCGACGGACTCGACCTCGAGGGCAACCAGACCGTCATCGATCAGGATGAGGGAGCCCTTCTCGACCTCGGAGGGCAGAGCCAGGTAGTCGAGGGAGATGTGCTCAGCGGTGCCGTGGAAATCCTCGGACGTGGGCTGAGCGGTGACGACGATCTTGTCGCCGGTCTTGACGGCAACCTTTTTGCCATCGACCAGAAGGCCGGTGCGGACCTCGGGGCCCTTGGTGTCGAGCAGGATGCCGACGGGCAGACCGAGCTCCTTGGAAATACGACGGACGCGCTCGATGCGACCGTGGTGCTCGTCGTAGGATCCGTGCGAGAAGTTAAAACGGGCGACGTTCATGCCCGCCTTGATCATCTCGCGGATGGTCTCGTCGCTATCGCAGGCGGGACCCATGGTGCATACAATCTTGGTGCGCTTGTACATTCAGACCTCCATCTGACATCGTCTTGCGCTGATAGATAAACCATAAGAAATAAAACTGAGATGATTATAACGAAATAGCGACCGAATACCCCAAAAAATCGACCGTATGCCGAATTGGAAGTTCATTTTTTGCGAAAAAACGGTATATGAAAAATCTTTACCAACCGTTCTGACCGCTGCTATCTGGGCGATATTTCAGTTTGACGATGCGCTGATGAAAAAACGTTTTATCAATATTGAGCATCACACGGTCTGCATCGTTGCACTCGAGCCGTGTTTCCAATTGGAATGTTTTGGCTAGACGCGCTGCTTTGGGGTACCATAGCTCCACTATCAACTGCCGCTCAGCACGGCAGCCTTGATGAGCCCTTGCCCTTCTCCTGGGAATTATGATCGGGCATCAATCTGCTGAGTGGCCCGAATCCCAGGAGGGGACTCTATATGCAAAAGGAATACCTGTCCGCCGCGGCGGAGGTGCTCAGCGACCAGGGCGTCGATGAGAACCTCGGCCTGAGCAACGACGAGGCGTCGTCGCGCCTCGCCAAGACAGGCCCTAACAAGCTCGAGGAAGCCGAGAAGACCCCGTTGTGGAAGCGCTTCTTTGAGCAGATGGCCGACCCCATGGTCATCATGCTGATCGTTGCCGCCGTCATCAGTGCGCTCACGGGCATGGTCAAGGGCGAGGCGGACTTTGCCGATGTCGCCATCATCATGTTCGTCGTTATCGTCAACTCGGTGCTGGGCGTGGTCCAGGAGGCTAAAAGCGAGGAGGCTCTCGAGGCCCTGCAGGAGATGAGCGCGGCGCAGTCCAAGGTGCTGCGCGACGGCAAGCTCGTGCACCTGCCGAGCGCCGAGCTCGTGCCCGGTGACGTGATCATGCTCGAGGCGGGCGACTCCGTCCCGGCCGACTGCCGCGTGCTCGAGAGCGCCACGATGAAGATCGAGGAGGCCGCCCTTACCGGCGAGTCCGTGCCCGTCGAGAAGCATGCCAACGTGATTGAGCTCGCCGCCGGTACCGACGACGTGCCGCTCGGCGACCGCAAGAACATGTGCTACATGGGTTCCACCGTGGTATACGGCCGCGGCCGCGCCGTCGTGGTCGGCACCGGCATGAACACCGAGATGGGTAAGATCGCCGGCGCCCTGGCCGAGGCCAAGGAAGAGCTCACGCCGCTGCAGGTGAAGCTTGCCGAGCTCAGCCGCATCCTCACCATCATGGTTATCGTCATCTGCGTCGTCATTTTTGGCGTCGACATCATCCGCCACGGCGTGGGCAACGTTCTCACCGATCCGACCGCGCTGCTCGACACCTTTATGGTCGCTGTCTCGCTTGCCGTCGCCGCCATCCCCGAGGGCCTGGTTGCCGTCGTGACTATCGTGCTTTCGCTCGGCGTGACCAAAATGGCCAAGCGCCAAGCGATTATCCGTAAGCTTTCCGCCGTCGAGACCCTTGGCTGCACACAGACCATCTGCTCCGACAAGACCGGTACCCTCACCCAGAACAAGATGACCGTCGTCAAGCACGAGCTCGCTGCGCCTAAGGAGAAGTTCCTGGCAGGTATGGCGCTGTGCTCCGATGCTCAGTGGGACGAGGAGCTGGGCGAGGCCGTGGGCGAGCCGACCGAGTGCGCGCTCGTCAACGATGCCGGCAAGGCTGGTCTTACTGGCCTGACCGCCGAGCACCCGCGTGTGGGCGAGGCCCCGTTCGACTCCGGCCGCAAGATGATGTCCGTGGTCGTCGAGACCCTGGACGGCGAGTACGAGCAGTACACCAAGGGCGCGCCCGACGTGGTGATCGGCCTGTGCACCCATATCTACGAGGGCGATAAGGTCGTCCCCCTGACCGAGGAGCGTCGTGCCGAGCTCGTGGCCGCCAACAAGGCCATGGCCGACGAGGCCCTGCGCGTGCTGGCGCTGGCGAGCCGCACCTACACCGAGGTCCCGGCCGACTGCAGCCCCGCCGCGCTCGAGCATGACCTGGTCTTCTGCGGCCTGTCCGGCATGATTGACCCGGTCCGCCCCGAGGTCGCCGACGCCATCCGCGAGGCGCACGACGCCGGTATCCGCACCGTCATGATCACGGGCGACCACATCGACACTGCCGTGGCCATTGCCAAGCAGCTGGGAATCGTCACCGATCGCAGCCATGCCATCACCGGTGCCGACCTTGATCGCATGAGCGACGAGGAGCTCGACACGCACATCGAGGACTACGGCGTGTACGCCCGCGTTCAGCCTGAGCACAAGACACGCATCGTCGAGGCTTGGAAGTCGCGCGACCAGATCGTGGCCATGACGGGCGACGGCGTCAACGACGCCCCGTCCATCAAGCGCGCCGACATCGGCGTTGGCATGGGCATCACCGGTACCGATGTCACCAAGAACGTCGCCGACATGGTGCTTGCCGACGACAACTTCGCCACCATCATCGGTGCCTGCGAAGAGGGCCGTCGCATCTACGACAACATCCGCAAGGTCATCCAGTTCCTGCTTTCGGCCAACCTTGCCGAGGTCTTCTCGGTGTTTATCGCCACGCTCATCGGCTTTACCATCTTCCAGCCGGTGCAGCTGCTGTGGGTGAACCTGGTCACCGACTGCTTCCCCGCGCTCGCGCTGGGCATGGAGGATGCCGAGGGCGACATCATGAAGCGCAAGCCGCGCAACGCCAAGGACGGTGTCTTTGCCGGCAATATGGGCCTGGACTGTGTGGTCCAGGGCCTAATCATCACCGTGCTGGTGCTGGCGAGCTTCTTTGTGGGCGTGTACTTTGACATGGGCTACATCCACATCGCCGATATGATCGCCGGCAATGCCGACGAGGAAGGCGTGATGATGGCGTTCATCACGCTCAACATGGTCGAGATTTTCCACTGCTTCAATATGCGCAGCCGTCGTGCGTCGCTGTTCACCATGAAGAAGCAGAACAAGTGGCTGTGGGCTTCCGCCGCGCTGGCACTGGTGCTGACGGTGATCGTGACCGTGCAGCCGACGCTTGCCGAGATGTTCTTTGGTCCTGTGACGCTTGAGCTCAAGGGCGTTCTTGCCGCGCTGGGCCTGGCCTTCCTGATCATCCCGCTGATGGAGATCTACAAGGCGATCATGCGCGCGGTCGAGAAGGAGTAAGTTAACCTGTCCGGGCCCGCCCCTGCGTGTTTTCTTCTTCGCTGGTCCTCGCGCTTCGCGCTGCGGGATCGCTCAGAAGAAAACACTCCCGGGGCGGGCCCTGCGGTATCCTTGCTGGCTTTTCTCCCGTGCGGATGAAAAGGGCTGAGGGAAAGTTTGTGAGCTGGTCGGGCTTTGCCCGGCCAGCTCTTTTTGATTTAAAATACCTGCTCAGTTGTGATTTATGGTGCTGGGAGGCGCTTGTGGGCAAGGCTAAGGCTAAAGCGAAGAAAAAGACGACGGGGGCGCGGGCTAAGCGCGATCGTCGTCGGAAGCTCGCGACCGGGGCTCCCGCATCTGCTGAGGAGTTGCTGGCAAGCGTGCCGGGGCTCGACGCGCTGCAGGACGTTCCGGCGTTTGATGACCTGCCGGTCGATGCCGCCCAGCAGGCAGCCTTCGATGATTTTTGCGCACAAGCCGAGGAACCAGAGCAGATGCAGTTGGGCGCCGTAGTGCGCTTGGATCGCGGGTTTCCGCTGGTGGCTACTGCCGACGACACCTTTCGCGCCGAGCATGCCGTGGGGTTTGCCAAGTCCCGCGGCGAGGACGAGGTCCTGCTGCCTGCCGTGGGCGACCGTGTGGCGGTGCGCCGCGCTCCCGGGCACGATATGGGCGTGATTGAGTGCGTGCTGCCGCGCCGTACGAGCTTTGAGCGTTGGCGCGGCCGTGCCCGCGGAGAGCGCCAAGTGCTCTGCTCCAACGTGGATAGCGTGCTAATCGTGCAGGCGCTCGGTGCCGGCGAGGTACTGCTCGACCGCGTGGCGCGTTCGCTGGTGTTGGCGCTCGACTGCGATGCCGAGCCGGTGGTGGTACTCACCAAAGCTGACCGCTGCGATGTCGAGGAGCTCGAGCGCGATTTGGACCGCGTGCGCCGCCTGGTGGGTCCGGACGTGCGCGTGATCGTGACGTCCTCTGCCGAGGGCCGCGGCCTGGACGAGGTCCGTGCCTGCGTGCCTGCCGGGAGCTGCGCCATGATTCTGGGCGAGTCGGGTGCCGGCAAGTCGACGCTGCTCAATGCACTGCTGGGCCACGATACGTTGGCGACCGGCGGTGTGCGCGAACGCGACGACCAGGGCCGTCACACTACCGTCGCGCGCGTGATGGTGGCGCTGCCGGGCGACGCCGGCGTGATCGCCGATGCCCCGGGCCTGCGCAGCCTACCGCTCGTGGGTCACGAGCGAGGTCTGGCGCGCGCCTTCCCCGAGATTGTCGAGGCATCGCGCGCGTGCCGGTTTGGAGATTGTACGCATACCCATGAGCCGGGTTGCGCCGTTCGCGAGGCCGAGGACGCCGGGCAGATCGACAGCCTGCGTCTGGAAACGTTCCAAAACCTGGCGTCATCCATGCGCGTGAGCGCTCAAATGCTCGATCCCGATGTCCATCTGTAATTGATTTTTCCTATGACAGCCGTCTCCCAACTGTTCGGGAGACGGCTTTTTTGCTGCGGAAAAGCCTCGAAACATGCAGTTTGCTGACGTGCTGACCAAAACCTTGCCACGAGCTTGACGGGCTGGTCAGCTTTTGGTCAGCGATTGGTTTGACATCGAAAACCAAGATCGCGATTGCGCCGCTTTGCACTCTGACCGCCCAGACAATGGTGGTACGGGCATTCGCCCGGCACTGCCATGAGAGGAGCGGCCGTGAACAAGAGCAAGCGCATCGCCATCAGTCTGGTCGCGGGCGTGCTCGCTGCTCTGCTCTGCATGGTTTACGGCTCGTCGATCCGCTCGCAAGCCGAACGGGTCCAGGCTGAGACCTTGGCCAAGTACGGTGGCGATCGCGTCGAGGTGTGCGTCGCGGCGCGCGATATCGATGTGGGCGAGACCCTCGATGAGACCAATGTCATAACCCAGGAATGGCTGACAAGTCTGCTGCCGCGTGACGCGGCGACCGAGCTGCGCCAGGTGCGCGGCGACGTGACGACTTCGCGTATTCCCAAAAACGCCGTGATCTGCAATGTCTACACCAAGGCCGAGAGCCACAAGCTCGAGGTGCCTAAGGGCAAGGTCGCCGTTTCGGTGGCGGTCGATGCCGAGCACTCGGTCGGCGGTGCTACGGGCGTGGGCAGCTACGTGGATGTGTATGTGCAAAAAGACGGCGTAACCGATCGGCTGTGCGGCGCGTACGTGATCGATACCAGTGAGGATTCCGGTGCCACGCGCGAGGGCAAGATCGAATGGGTGACGCTGGCGGCTGACCCCGAAGACGTCAAGGAACTGCTGGGGGCATCGGGCAAGGGAACGGTCAGCTTGACGATTCCCGCAACGGCGCGCGGCAAAAAGAGCGGAGGCGACGAGTGATGAAGGCGATCTGGCTTGCGTGCTGCGCGTGCGGCGATTACGGGCTGTTGCAGCGGGAAGTCGAGGGCCGTGATGCGGGTGCACAGGTGCTTCGCGTGGGTGACCTGGACGGGCTGGTTTCCATGGCGCGGGCGTTTCCGTCGCGCCGCGGGGCTGCCATCATCGCGGCGTCTCTGTTTGATACCGAAGATGTGCGCAAGACTGTTGCGCGCCTGACGGCCGAAGGCCGCGTGAGTCGCGTGGTCGTGTTGATAGAAGCACTCGATCCGTCGGATATCGAGGGGCTGTTTCGCGCAGGGGCGACCGAGGTCATCGCTGCGCACAGTATATGCGGCAACGGGCGCGCGGGCGAGGGAGCGGTTGATTCCGATCGGCGCATGACGATTGAGCCCGATGCTTTTGTTGATAGGGAACCCGGGGCGCCTCGCGCTACAAGAGGCCCGCGTGTTGATGATTATGGAAAAGCGGAAGCCGAGCATGGTCGGCGCCCCCGGAACCCCCTTGTATACGATGACGCTGGAGGGCCGGCGCAGCATGCTGGCGACTCCCCGGCTGTAGATTTGGGATACGTGCACGGCGTGAATCTGGCGGATGAACTCGACGAAGTTGAGGGCTTTGCCGGGTGCGGCGAGTTGTCGCTGATGCAGCATGAGCAGATTGTGCAGAACGAGCCTGCCTCGCAGACCGAACAGGCTGCCATGCCGGCTTGGACGCAGCGTGTGGTTGCGGTGGGGGAGACGGGGACGCTGTCACCGACGCCCGCCCCGCCGCCTCCGATGCCGCCGGCAGACGCTGCCGCTTCGCCGCACCGAGCTCCGGTCATCTGCGCCATTTCGGGTTCGGGCGGTTGCGGCAAGTCGACGATCGTTGCCACCATGGCACACACATCGTCGTTGTTGGGCTTGCGTGCCGCCGTGCTCGACCTGGACCTGATGTTTGGAAACCTTTACGACTTGTTAGGCGTCGATGCTCCGCGCGATATGGCGGCACTTATCGAGCCGTCGGCGGCGGGCGCGCTCGCCGAGCCAGATATCGTAGCCGCATCGATGCGCGTGGCGCCGGGCGTTACGCTCTGGGGTCCCGTCGCGGCGCCCGAGCAAGCCGAGCTCATGGCACGTCCGGTGGAGCTACTGCTTGATGTTCTGCGTCGCGAATCCGACGTGGTCTTTATCGATACCTCGGTCTTTTGGGGCGACGCCGTGGCGGCTGCGGTGGCAGCGAGCGACCGTTGCCTGGTCGTTGGCGATGCGGCGGTGTCGTCCGCGACATCGGCGTCGCGCGTCATTGAATTGGCAAGTCGAGTAGGTGTGCCGCGCACGCGCATGAGCGCCGTGTTCAACCGGTTCGGTGCGCGCGGGGCAGACGAGGACGTCGCCATGCGCTTTGAGATTGCCTGTGCGTTGAGCTCCAAGATTCGTATCGCCGATGGCGGGCAGGATCTCGCCGCGCTCATGGCGTTTGGACGCGCTGACGAGGCAGTGGGTCAGACGAGCGCTTTTGCGACTAGCGTGCGCGAGGCCACGCGCGAGATGCTCGTGGAACTGGGGTGCGCCGTCGGCCCTTGGAGCGATATGGTCGCCGACCGTGCAACGCGCACCGAACGCCCGCGTATTCGCCTTCCCTGGTCGCGCGAGGGTGATCAGCGATGAGCCTGCAAACAAGGATTAAGGCTGCCGGCGCTGCAGCGGCGGCAGCGCCTGTAGATGCGGGGCGTCGCCGCGCGGTGAAACGACGCACCAAGCGCGCCGTGATGGACCGCATGGGTTACGACGAAGTGGCGCGTATCAGCGCCTATATCGACCCGGCACTTGCCCGCTCGGAATTGCGTCCCGCGGTGGAGGCAGCGCTCAATGTTGAGGAGCCGACCGATCTCGCGACGCCCGAGCGCGAGACCATCATCGACGAGATTTTGGATGACGTGGTGGGCTTGGGGCCGTTGCAGCCGCTCATCGAGGACGACACCGTTACCGAGATCATGATTAACGGCTGCCGCTCGGCTTTCTTTGAACGCGGCGGCGTCTTGCACCCCATCGAGCATGCGTTTGAGGATGATGAGCAGATCCGTGTGCTTATCGACCGCATCATCTCGCCACTTGGCCGCCGTATCGACGAGCGCAGCCCCATCGTCAACGCCCGCCTCAAAACGGGCTATCGTGTCAACGCGGTGATTCCGCCTGTGGCGATTGACGGACCGATTCTCACCATCCGAAAGTTCTCGGACCGCATCTGCTCGCTGGACGAGCTTGTGGGGCTGGGGTCGCTGCCGCTTTGGTATGCGCAGCTGCTGTCGTGCGCGGTGTCGCTGCGACAGGACCTGGCGGTTGCGGGGGGCACGGGATCTGGTAAGACCACCCTGCTCAACGCGTTGTCATGCGAGATCTCCACCGGCGAGCGCATCGTGACGATCGAGGACTCTGCCGAGCTCAAGTTTGCGCATCATCCGCACGTGGTGCGCCTAGAGGCGCGTGAGGCTTCAATTGAGGGCGAGGGCGCGGTGACGATCCGCGACCTGGTGACCAATGCCCTGCGCATGCGCCCCGACCGCATCGTGGTGGGCGAGGTGCGCGGTGCTGAGTGCTGCGACATGTTGCAGGCCATGAACACGGGCCACGACGGGTCGCTCACCACACTTCATGCGGGTTCAGAACAGGAGACCGTGGTGCGTCTGACGTTGCTTGCACGTTATGGCATCGATCTGCCGAGCGAGCTCATCGAGGAGCAGATTGCCATGGCGCTCGACGGCATCGTGATGTCCGAGCGCCACGCCGATGGCAGGCGTTTCGTCTCCTCGTATTCGGGGGTGCGACGCGCCGCATCGGGCGGCGTAGAGCTCGAGCGCTATGTGACGTTCGATGCCGCCGAGCGCACCTGGACGCTTGACCGCGAGCCGCCGTTTATCGCAGAAGGCCTGCGGTCGGGGACGCTCACACAAGAGGAGGTGGACGAATGGAGATCACTGTGCCCTTCGTCGTAGGGGGCTTGGCAGGGCTTTCTGTCGCGACGGCGTGCGGGGCGGAACCTCGTGTGCCGCAGGTATCGCCGGCGGAGCTGGCGCGTCAGGCGCTCGAGACGGTGGCAGAGAAGCTGCCGCGTGAGCTGGTGGAAAACGATCTGCTGAAAAAGATCGCCCGTTCGTGGGCATCGCTGGCTCCGGCGCATCGCCTTGGCCTCGTGATCGAAGATGCTTCGGGGCGTTTGGCGTTTCTGCTGCTATCGAGCGGTGTCTGCTGCGTTTTACTAACGATAGTGTCGTTATCGCCCCTCGGATTTGCCTTGGGACTTGTTGCTCCGTTTGCCGTTGGCGCCGCCCGGGATGGCTTTGAGAGCCGGCGTGAGCAACACGATGCAGAAGAGGCCATGCCCGAGGCGTTTACCGCGCTTTCCATGTCGCTTGCCTCGGGGCACTCTCTTGCCCAGGGCATGCGCTTTGTGGGCGCTCATGCGCAAGAGCCGGTGCATACCGAGTTTTTGCGGGTGGCGGCGGCGATCGATTGCGGTATCTCGGCGACCGACGCGCTCGATGACTTGCTCGTGCGCATCGACGCTCCCGGCCTTTCGCTTGTGACCTTGGCGCTTAAGGTGTCTCAGCGCACCGGTGCTCCGCTTGCCGACTTACTGTCCGAGGCGTCGAGCATGGTGGGGGAGCGCATTGAGCTCAAGCGCCGCCTGGATGTCAAGACGTCGCAGGCTCGCATGTCTGCGCATATGGTCGCGGCGATGCCGGCGGGCATGTGCGCGGTGTTGGCGCTGCTTTCGGCAGATTTTCGTCGCGGTCTTGCGACGCCTGCCGGCGCGGGCGCTGTGGTGCTGGGCCTTGCCCTCAACGCCGTTGCCCTGGTGGTTATCCGGCGCATTATGCGGGTGGAGCTATGAGCGCCCCGGTTGTAGTTGCGGCTTGCCTGTGCGCCCTGAGTGTATTTATCGCGACGGGTTTGGATCGGGCGGATGCACGCAAGATCGCAGGGGCCTGCAAGCGCGAGACGGTGCTGGTCGCTGTCGCGGGTCGCTCGGTGGTCGATGCTCTGACCGCGCGAGTGAAGGGCGCGGTTGGAGCGGGCGGCCCGGCGCGAGTGTCGCTCGGCGAAGTGTCCGAGATGATCGATGTTGTGCGCTTGGGTCTTTCGGCCGGTCTTTCGTTTGATGCGGCGCTTGAGATTTTCTGCGCCAACCGCCGGTCAGTGCTGGCTCTTCGACTTGAGCGGGCCTGCATGGCGTGGCAGGTGGGCGTGGGCACGCGTGAGGACGAGTTGTTGGCCGCCGCGCGCGATCTGGACGTGCGAGCGCTCGAGACCTTTGCCATCACGGTGGGGCAGGCGCTCGCCCTGGGTGCCCCACTTGCCGAGACGCTGGCCGCTCAAAGTCGCGAGATCCGTGCGGCTCATCGCGCCGCGGTCGAGCGTGAGATCGAGCGTGCGCCCGTCAAGCTGCTGATTCCCACCGGCACGCTCATCTTGCCGGCGTTGCTTCTGTCCATATTGGGCCCGCTGCTGGGAGCAGGCGGGATGATGTAGGGAGGAATACATGAACACGATGGTCGAAGTTGCTGACAAGGCTTGGAACCGGGCTTTTTGCCGGGCGATTCGCGCTCGCCAGCACGCCAAGGAGCTGTTGCAGGAGGAGAGCGCGCAGGGTACCACCGAGTACGCCATTTTGGTGGGTGTGCTTGTGGTGATCGCGATTATTGCCATCGTTGCATTTAAAGGCAAGGTCCAAGATCTATGGAACGCTATCAGCGAGGGCATCAACAGCCTGTAGAGGGCGAGCGCCCCATCGGGGTGCTGCTGGTGTTTGCTTGCCTGACCGTGGCGATAGCGGCGGTGCTTTGGGGGCTTAACGCCGCGCGGCAGCAGCGTCCTGGGGCCGCCTTCGATTCGGGCTCAGATTCGGCGGTGGCGTCTCAAAAAGATGAGATGCGAGATGCGGACGATTCGGATGTCGCTGTCACGGCGCAAACCTTTCTGCGGACGCTCGACAAGCGGTCTGGCACTGCGACGGATTCGCCTGAGGACAACGCGATTGCGGTCCGGCTTGCATGGTCCGAGGACCGACCGATGACCGAGGCAGCGGCGGATATGTTACGCGCCTACCGCGAGGTGCCAACGGCCCAGCTCGCCCTGAGCGGCTATCTCGATATTAAGGGCAACGTATGGGGCGCCATCGTGCGCGATGGGCGCGGCTGGGTCGATATGGTGACGGTTGCCGCGGATACTGGCGATGCTTCGTGTCGTCTGCGCGCCGTGCGCCTGGTCCCGCAAACAATAAGCTCAAAGGAGGGATCGTGAAATGCATGGCGTTCTGCGTGAAGAGGTTGCCCAAGCGACTGTGGAATACGCCATCGTCACGGTGGCGCTGTTATCGATCGTGCTGGCGATCGCGGGGCTTTGGCGTGCTGGCACCGATGGGCGCTTGGCGGCGCTGGTTGAGCGGGCGGCATCCCATGGCGTTGCCTCGACGTCGGTTATCGACGTCGCTGCGGGCGCTAAGGACATCGCGTTGTATTGATATCGCGCGCGAGGACCGGGCGCAGTCTACGGTCGAGGCCGCTTTTTTGCTGCCGACGTTTTTGACGCTCATCCTTCTCGCACTGCAACCGGTGTGCCTGCTTTATACGCGCGCAGTCATGGAGTCTGCCGCCGCCGAGACCGCGCGGCTCATGACCACGACGACGGCGGAGGACGACGATCTTAAGGAGTTCACCCGCCGCCGGCTTGCCGCAGTGCCCAACGTTTCGATCTTTCATGCCGGCGGGCCGTTGTCGTGGGATATCGAGCTTGGTCGGGCCGATGCGGGTGGCGTCTCGTCCGTGTCCGTTTCCGGCGAGGTCAAGCCGTTGCCTGTGATCGGTGCGTTTGCGCAGGCTATGGGTGGTACCGCCGAGGGCGGCTACGTTGAGCTCAAGGTCGATGTCTCGTATCAATCACGTCCCGAATGGCTGGAGGGAGATTATGATTCGTGGATTGCTGCATGGGATTAAGCGTTTCTGGTCTAGATGCGTTTTGACGCGCCGTCCGAGCTGCCATCGCAAGCGAGGCGGCTTTATGGGCCGCGCCGGTGTTGATCTGTTTATCGAAGACGGCGCCTATACCACGCTTTCTTCTGCCGTGGTCATCCTAGTGGTGCTCACGTTGTTGTTTTCGTCGACCGCGGCGATATGGAGCATGTCGCGTGCCGGTGATACTCAGGTGGCGGCCGATAGCGGCGCGCTGGCGGGTGCCAACGTAGTGTCGTCCTATCACACGGCTGCCACGGTGGTTGATGCGAGCATCTTGAGTTTGGGCCTGGCGGGGTTTGCCACAATCGGGACGGGCCTGGTCGCCATCCTCATCCCGGGTGCCGAATCAGTTGCCGGCAATATGGTCGACACCGGGATTGAGATCATTAAAACGCGCAACAAGTTTGCCAAAAGCGCATCGGAGGGCTTACAGAAAATCGAGACGGCTCTGCCGTATCTGATCGCCGCGCGTGCCACGCAGGCGGTGTCGGCGCAGGATACCGATAGTGTGACCTATACCGGTACGGCGCTTGCTGTGCCCAGGACATCCGAGTCGGACTTCGCTGCGCTCGAGGGGTCCGAGATCTCGACCGATGCCATTAAAGACACATCAGATGATTTAGAGCGTGCGGCCGAGGAGCTGCGGAAGGCTTCTGAGGACACGGCGAAGGCTAAAGAGCGCGCTTGGCTGGCGGATTGTGGTGGGTCTGACAAGGGCTCGGTCAGCAGCTGTTCTTGCATGTGGGAGCGTGCGAAAAGTCTAACGGATCTCTCTGGTGCTCAAAATCCGCATTACGCTTCGAGCGTTACGTGGGAACCGCAAGTGGCGTTCGATCGCGCGAAGGCCTACTATCGCCAGCGCCTGGCAAATGAGAAACCGCTTGGCGAGGGTCCGGAAAAACAGGCAGATTCTGCTGCACGAAAGGTGTTCTTCGCTTATGCGAGCGAAGAAGTCGAGCGGGCATATATAACTGAAGAGGACGGCAAAGTTTCCGCCCACATCCCTTTCCTTCCGCGAAATCCAGATGAGGCGCGGACGACTGAGCTCTATACCGATGCGCGCTGGCCCACGAGTGAAGTAGGTAAAGTTACCTATTTGCATTATGGGACTGACTGTCCAAATTACAAAAAAGGAAAGCCGGGTGGGCTGGCGTCCGTCGCAGATTTTGACGGTCACGAAACGTGTAGCGAATGCCATTTCGGTGTGTCGTCTTTAGGGTACGTTGCGATTGCAACGACTTCTGTCGAAAGGGGCTTCGAGTACCACTTCGATAAGTTCAAAGAGGCTCTGGAAGACTACGTCGACTGCCGCAACAAAGAACTCGAACTTGAGCGTCAGACCGAGGACGAGGCCGACCGTGCGGGCAATGCGTTTGACCAGGCCATCAAGGAGCTTTCCGGCGAGCGCCCGCGTATCGCCCCGCCCGGCCGCAACGGCGTGGTTGCCCTTGCGGTTTCGGGTGCCATTTCGAGCCCCGATGAGCTCAACTCTTCGTTTAACACGGCAGTCAGGCTTGGCGATCGCGGTGCTATCTCTGCCGCGGTGCTGGCACCCGATGACGCGACGACGCAAAACAACGTGCTTTCGCGATTTTTCTCGACATTGAAGGAGCGCTCGGGCGGCGTTGCCGGCGTGCTCGACGGCGTCATGGATGTTTGGGGACGGCTGCTCGTAGGATACGGTGATATCCAAGGTCCGGCCGACGAACTTATGGACGAGATGATTAAGGGCCTAGGAGGGGGCAGCGGCGCGTTGGGCTCCATTGCATCGTGGCTCGGCGATACCGTTTCGGCGTCCGTGGCGGCGTTGGGTCTGGAACCGTGCGACTTGCGTCTGCGAAAGCCAGTGCTGACCGATTCCGCCAACGTCATTAAGAGTCCGGGGTCTGACATTGCCGGTCTCTCTCAAGCGCAAGACAAGCTGCGAAGTATTCCGTTGGGCGTGACCGATCCCAAGGCACTTTGCGAGGCGTTGGAATATCAAGTCGAACGCACCATTAGCGGTACGGTGTTCACGCTTGCGGAGATTCCTCTGCCCGGCGGCGGCTCCATCCCACTTACTGTCGATATCGCCACGCTGATTGGCACTCTGGGCGGTGGGTCGTAATGAGTATCCGCATGCGTCTGCGCGAGGAGCGCGCCCAAGCGACGGTGGAGATGGCAGTGATTACGCCCGTTTTGCTGGTGCTGGCACTCATCGTGTACAACGTCATGGTCTTTGCCAGCGCTGTCGCGCGCTTCGACCGCGTGGTGCCCGATATCGTGCTAGCGCATGCCGTGGCGTCGGAGGGGGAGGGCGACGAAAGCTCTGCCGATGCCTCGGCGACGGTTCAGACTCAAATTCTGAATGCCATGGAAGGCTATGACTTGCAGATCGAAGTGTCGAGCGAGCAAGGCGCGGAGGCATTGGATGGTGGCCTGCTCTCCCTATCCGGTACGTTTAGGACCTACACATGCACCATGCACTATGAGCCGTGGCCGACTTCTCTCAGCATCGCTGGCGTTTCGCTGGGGGCGCCGACAACGTTGTCGCACGAGCGTGCGGTGACGGTCGATCCATGGCGTCCGGGGGTGGTCATGTGACCGCGGTCTCGTCCTACATCGCCTACGCGCGGGCACTCAATAGGCTGCGTTGGACGCCGGCCGAGTTTGTGGTGGCGGAGTCGTTTGTCGTGCGCCTGCGCGGCATGCTGGGACGGCGTCCGGTTGCCGCCAACGGCCTGCCGCTCGTCATGGCGTTTCCACGCTGCTCTTCGGTCCATACGTGTTTTATGGCCTATCCCATCGACATCGCCTTCATCGATCGCGACGGCAATATCCTCGCGCGCTACGAAAACGTTTGTTCTTGGCGCATGTGCTCCTGCCCCGGCGCCTGGGCCGTACTAGAGCGCCCTTCAATCGTTGTTTCGACCTCTGCTCTCCAACGCGTGCCGGCTTAAGGGACTGAGCGAAAAACTTCTTGCTGCCGGCTGATGCCTCTGACGTGCCGATTTATAGAACCGAGGCTGTGCTCAAAAACTTTTTTAAAATTCTCGGTTGACCGGAACGCGTCCTTGGTTATACTAATCAAGCCTTGAAACAAGGCACACCTCAAATGGCTGGGTAGCTCAGTTGGTAGAGCAGAGGACTGAAAATCCTCGTGTCAGGGGTTCGATTCCCTTCCCCGCCACCTTGAATTGACTAGGACCTCTGCAAAGGGGTCCTTTTCTTTTATATGGCTCCTGCACGGAATCGAACCCCGTGAGGGCGCGGAGCTGAGTAAACGCGTAAGCGTTTGCCAGCGCAGCTCGCAAGGCGCGCAAGCGCCGCAGCGGTCCGTCCGCGCAGCGCGCGGACGCGATTCCCTTCCCCGCCACCTTGAATTGACTAGGACCTCTGCAAAGGGGTCCTTTTTCTTTTTTGTGGGGTTCCGCGGAAAATGCATCCCATTATTTTGACCCAGAGTGGGATGCGCTTTCCGGCGCTTACTTCCGACGTGCGTGCACATCTCGGCGCACCAGCTCGTGCCCACCTGTCCCAGACATTCCTCCCACTTTTGCGCCACTTTGTAGACCGTTCGGTCGCCTGTCTGCATGCGCGGGTATACTCAAATCGATAGATATGTCATGCAAGAGCGATGCGGGCTTAGCCCGTATGATTCAAAAGGGGGCAGTGATGGAGAGGATACTCGGCGTTAATCTCTCTGGCTGGTTTATTCCCGAGCCTTGGGTGACCCCGTCGCTATACGCGGCGACCGGTGCATCCAATGCGGCCGAGCTGCAGGAGGCCATGGGCACCGCCGCCTATAACGAGCGCATGCGCCGTCATTACGAGACGTTTGTGAGTGAGGGCGATTTTTGCCGCATGGCGCAGATCGGTCTCAATGCCGTGCGTCTGCCGGTGCCCTGGTATGCCTTTGGTTCGCAGGAGGCCGATGCGTCCTACATCTCGGTTGTCGACTACATCGACCGTGCAATTGAGTGGGCTGCCAAGTACGACATCCGCGTACTGCTCGATCTGGCGACGGTGCCCGGTGGCCAGGGCGATTCCAACGATTCGCCCACCACGCCGGAGGCTGTTGCCGAGTGGCATTCGTCCACCAACGGCCGTCATGTCGCACTCGACGTGCTCGAGCGCTTGGCCGATCGCTACGGCGAGGCCGAGAGCCTGCTGGGCATTGAGCTGCTGGACACGCCGCAGATGAGCGTCCGCAAGAGCCTCTTTACCATGACGGATGGAATTCCGGCCCACTACTTGCGCAATTTCTATCGCGATGCCTACGAGCTCGTCCGTTCGTATATGCCCGAGGATAAGATCGTCGTCTTCTCGTCTTCGGGGCATCCCAGCGAGTGGAAGCATTTTATGCGCGGTGCCAAGTACAAGAACGTCTACATGGACCTTCACCTGTACCATTACCGCGACGAGTATGCGCTCGACATCACGAGCCCCCGCGGGCTGGCGACGGCGATTTCGCGTAACAAGCGCGAGCTTAAAGAAGCGATCTCGACAGGGTTCCCCGTGCTGGTGGGCGAATGGTCGGGCGCGGCGATCTTTGCCAACTCGTCGGTTACGCCCGAGGGCCGCAATGCCTACGAGCGCGTGTTTATCGCCAACCAGCTGGCTTCGTTTGCGCCGGCTGCCGGTTGGTTCTTCCAAACGTGGAAGACCGAGAAGCGCATTGCAGCATGGGACGCCCGCGCGGCACTCGGTACGCTCGAGCGCGGCATGATTGAATAGGTTGATATGACGCAAAACAGCGCCCATACGGGCAAACTCTATGTGGTCGGCACGCCCATCGGCAACTTGGGTGACCTGTCCCCGCGCGTTGGCGAGGCCTTTGCCGCCGCCGATGCCATTTGCTGCGAAGACACGCGTGTGACGTCAAAGCTGCTGATGCACCTGGGCATTTCCAAGTCGCTTGTCCGTTGCGACGAGAATGTGATCGCCAGCCGCGCCGCCGGTCTGGTCGACCGTCTGCTGGCGGGGGAGACCCTCGCCTTTGCCTCGGACGCCGGCATGCCGAGTGTGTCCGATCCCGGCCAGGCGCTGGTCGAGGCAGCGCGTGAAGCCGATGTGCCCGTAGAAGTTATTCCCGGGCCCTCTGCTTGCGTCACGGCGCTCGTTTCGTCCGGCATTCCCTGCGAGCATTTTTTCTTTGAGGGCTTTTTGGGCCGAAAGCACGGCGACCGCGTGCGCCGTTTGCAGCGCCTTGCCGTAGTGCCCGGCGCGCTCATCTTCTACGAGTCTCCACATCGCATCGTGGCGACGCTTGAGGCCGTGGCGGAGGTCTTTCCCCAGCGTGAGGTTGCCGTCTGCCGCGAACTCACCAAGCTGCACGAGGAGGTCTTGCGCGGGCCCGCTGCCCAGCTCGCCGAGGAGCTGCGTGCTCGCGGCGAGGTAAAGGGCGAGATTGCGCTGGTCATCGCGCCGCCGAGCGAGGATGAGGAGGCCGGTATCGTGCCGGTTGGCGCCGCGGCAGCGGATCCCGACGAGGCCCTGTGCGAGGATATCCGCGCCGCGCTCGAGGAGGGGGAGCCCGCCTCTGCGGTGGCCAAGCGCCTGTCTCAGAAGTATTCGCGCCGCAAGCGCGATGTCTATGCCATGGTGCTCGATATGCAATAGATGGAGGATATCCAGCCCTTGCGCTAGAATCATCCCCTGTATGCAACGTTTTTCTGGAGGACAAACCCCATGGATCAAAGCAAGCCTTCGTTCTTTATCACGACGCCCATCTACTACGTCAACGCCGATCCGCACCTGGGCACGGCCTATTCCACCATCATCGCCGACGTTCAGGCTCGCTATCGCCGCTCCGCCGGCTACAACGTCAAGTTCCTGACCGGCATGGACGAGCACGGCGAGAAGGTCGCCGAGGCCGCAGCCAAGCATGGCATGACGCCGCAGGAGTGGACCGACAGCCAGGCTCCGCACTTCAAGGAGCTTTGGAGCAAGCTCGAGATTTCCAACGACGACTTCATCCGCACCACCGAGCCGCGCCAGCATCATGCCGTGCAGTACCTGTGGGAGCGCATGAAGGAGTCCGGTTACCTGTATAAGGGCAGCTACGACGGCTGGTATTGCGTGCCTGACGAGACCTACTTCACCGATACGCAGGTCCAGAAGGGCGACGAGGAGTACGGCAGCGTCGGCCAGCACTTGTGCCCCGACTGTCACCGTCCGCTTGAGCGCGTGCAGGAGGAGTCCTACTTCTTTAAGCTTTCCGCCTTCCAGGACAAGCTGCTCAAGCTCTATGACGAGCACCCCGACTTTGTCGAGCCGGCGTTCCGTATGAACGAGGTTCGCAGCTTTGTCGAGGGCGGCCTTAACGATCTTTCCGTGAGCCGCACGAGCTTTGACTGGGGCATTCAGGTCCCGTTTGACGAGGGTCACGTGACCTACGTGTGGTTCGATGCGCTGCTCAACTATATGACGGCCGTCGGCTACGGTGTCGACACCGACGAGGCGCGTGCCGAGCTGGCCTATCGCTGGCCCGCGCAGTTCCACATCGTGGGTAAGGACATCATCCGCTTCCACTGCGTCATTTGGCCCGCTATGCTCATGGCCATCGGCGAGGCCCTGCCCGAGCACGTCTTTGCCCACGGCTTCCTGACCGTGCGCAATGCCGAGACCGGCAAGGCCGAGAAGATGTCCAAGAGCCGCGGCAACGCCATCGCTCCGCAGGACGTTATCGACATGCTGGGCGTCGAGGGCTATCGCTATTACTTCATGACCGACGTTGTCCCCGGCACCGACGGTGCCATCAGCTTCGATCGCATGGAGCAGGTCTACAACGCCGACCTGGCTAACAGCTGGGGCAACCTTATCTCGCGTTCGCTCAATATGAGCGGCAAGTACTTTGACGGTTGCGCGCCCGCCAAGCCCGCGTCGTTCGATGCGTTCGACAACCCGCTGGCAAAGATTGCCGACGGCCTGGTCGAGCGCTACATGGCCAAGATGGACGTGCTCGATTACGGTGGAGCCAAGGACGAAGTCATGGAGCTCATCCACGCCGCCAACCACTACATCGAGGACTCCGAGCCCTGGGCACTTGCCAAGGACGAGGCCAAGGCTGACGAGCTGGCATTTGTGATCTACAACCTGCTCGAGGCCATCCGCATTGCCGCTCACCTGCTGATGCCGCTCATGCCCCAGACCTCTGCCGAGGCCCTGCGCCGCCTGTCCTGCGAGGACGAAGCCGCGAGCGACGACCTCAAGGGCATTTGCGCTTGGGGCCTGCTTGCCGGTGGTCAGCCTGTCGAGAAGGGCGAGCCGCTGTTCCCGCGTCTGGGCTAAGACGCCGCGCGCCATATCGGCAATTTGCTGTTTAGATGTAAGGGCATGGCCGCAACGGTCCATGCCCTTTTGTTTCAAGACGCCGCCACCATGCTAAGGAGGCAACTATGACAACTTCGCCTTTGGCAAACCCCACGGCAACAAGGGAGCTGCTGGAGGAGTTTGGCCTTGCGACCAAGCATCGCCTGGGCCAGAACTTCCTGATCGACAACCATGTAATTGAGCGCATTTGCGAGCTTTCCGAGCTTGCGGGCGATGAGCGCGTGCTCGAGGTCGGTCCGGGCGTTGGTACGCTCACGCTTGCGCTGCTGCAGGAGGCGGCGTGCGTCACGTCGATCGAGGCCGACCCCGAGCTCGAGCCGGTGCTCGATGCCCATGCTGCCGACTATGCCAATTTCCGCTTTATCATGGGCGACGCGCTCAAGGTGACGCCGGAGCAGATTGAGCAGGTTGCGGGCGGTGAGCCGACGGTATTTGTCGCGAACCTGCCCTATAACGTGGCGGCGACGATCATCCTGCAGTTCTTCCAGACGATGCCCGCGCTCAAGCGTGCCGTGGTCATGGTTCAAAAGGAGGTTGCCGATCGCATTGCCGCGGTGCCGGGTAACAAGACCTATGGCGGCTACACGGCAAAGCTCGGCCTGTATGCGCAGGTTACGGGTCGCTTTGAGGTGCCGCCACGTTGCTTTATGCCGGCACCGCACGTGGACTCGGCCGTCGTGCGTATCGACCGTGTTGACGGCGTGGCGCCCGAAGGACTCGATCGCGAGTTTGTGGCCCGCGTGATTGATGCTGCATTTGCTCAGCGCCGCAAGACCATCCGCAATTCCATGAGCGCCAACGGTTTTGCCAAGGACGTGCTCGATGCCGCCTTTGAGACTTGCGGTATCGCACCCACTACGCGCGCCGAGACGCTCGATGTTGCCGACTTTGTCCGTCTGGCCCAGGAGCTCATCCATGACGCCTAATGCCGAACGCGTGACGTTTACCAAGAAAAAGAAAACGGTTGCGTGTCCGGAGCCGCTGGCGCCGCTTGCCGATACGCATGCGCACCTGCTCTCGTTTTGGGGCAAGGAGGTGCCCGAGACGCTCGTGCGCGCCAAAGCCGCGGGCGTCGACCTGTTGGTGACGATGCTCGACCCCATCGCCGACAAGCGCAGCGTGACGGACTATAGCGACTGGCTCGTGCGCGAAATTCTGCCGATGCGGGATATTCCGCAGATCAAGTATCTCGCTGGCGTTCACCCCTATGGCGCGCCGGATTATACCGATGACATTCACGCGCAGGTTGTTGCTGCGCTCGATGACCCTTTGTGCGCCGGTATCGGCGAGATTGGTCTGGACTACCACATGGATTACGACGACGACATCGCGCCGGCGCCCCACAGTGTGCAGATTGATTGCATGGCGCGTCAGCTCGAAGTTGCCGTGCGCCGCAATGTGCCGGTGGAGCTGCACCTGCGGCACGAGGACTCGGATGGGGAGCGCACCTCGCATATGGATGCGTACAACGTACTGCGCGAGGTGGGTGTGCCTCAGACCGGTTGCGTGCTGCACTGCTTTGGCGAGGATCGAGCTACGATGGAGCGCTTTGTGGGTTTGGGCTGCTATATCGCCTATGGTGGCGCGGCCACCTTTAAGCGTAACGATGACGTGCGCGAGGCATTCGCGGCAACCCCGCTCGATCGCATTTTGTTCGAGACGGATTGCCCGTATATGGCGCCGGAGCCCATTCGTGGTCTTGAATGCGAGCCCGCAATGATCTCCATTACGGCAAACGCGCTGGTTAACGACCGTGTCGATCACACTGGTGAGGACGCCGAAACAATCGCGCAAGCCGCTTGGGAAAATGCCTGCAAACTTTTTCAAAAATAGTTCTTGCGTTCACGGTGGCGCTCCGTTATTCTAATTCCTGCACGCGGGCGTGGCGGAATTGGCAGACGCGTACGGTTCAGGTCCGTATGGGGGCAACCCCATGAAGGTTCAAGTCCTTTCGCCCGCACCATTGAATGAAAGAGCTCCCAGCAATGGGGGCTTTTTTGTTATGGGCCGTTTTTGGCAGATTTGACCTATCGATTTCGCGCGGTAGATGCCCCTGCGGTCAAAAAGTGGCAAATATGAGTACTGGCACGAAAATAGAGACATTTCACGAAGCCATTATTGCTCATTTTACGCAACAGATGTACGCTAATTTGGCTCAATCATG
>CABRZC010000007.1 GCA_902475375.1 uncultured Collinsella sp.
AGATGATTCTCATTCTCAATAATAATTTTTTGTTATCAGACTATTCTTCAGCAGAGATAACGCATTTCCGCAGGTCAGGAATGTGTCTGTTCAAAATAACATCTAACTTTTCTTTTGGTCGACCGTTTACCGCCAAATTTCTACCGTTCGTCTGTATTACGCAATGTACCTGCGGATATACGAGATGATGAGCGGCGTGTTACCATGATAAAAAATTGTTATGAACACTTCGATAGAACCCAAAGGAGTTGCCCGTGAACGAGACCGTACGTCGCTTTTTGCCGATGGTCGATTTCCTGGAGCAGGTACTCGGTAAGAACAGCGAGATCGTCCTGCACGATTTCTCGGATCCCGACCACGCCATCGTCGATATCCGCAACGGTATCGTGAGCGGCCGCAAGGTCGGCGGTCCCGCCACCGACCTGGCACTCAAGATCATGCACGACGCTAAGTATCGCGACCTGCCGTTTATTACGGGCTACGAGGGGCGCGGTGCCGGTGGCAAGACGTTGGAGTCGGCGACGTACTTTATCCGCGAGGACAACAAGATCGTCGGCATGCTTTGCGTCAACACCGATCTTTCCACGATACGCTCCATCAACGCCATGGCGCAGCAGCTCATGACGTGCTTCGACGCGGCGCCGACGCGCACGGAGCCCGCGTCTATCGAGGTCGAAAGCCTTTCGGAGTCCACACAGGAGCTCATCGACCGCAGCATTGCCGAGCTGCTGAGCGCGCGCGGGCTGGATGTAGCGTCACTTGGCCAGAGCGACCGCGTGGACGTCATTCGCCACCTCAACGGCAACGGGGTGTTCATGCTCAAGGGCGCCGTAGCCTGCGCCGCCACCGCGCTGGGCATCTCGGAGCCCAGCGTCTACCGCTACCTGCAAAAAGTCCGCAAGGAGGGCTAGCGAGCAAAATGGAGCGCGGGCAGTCTTTTTGGGACGGGGCTATTTTAGCTACCCTCCCTCTGCCCGCGATTTCGATGAGCCGCAAGTAAAAGCAATCCTGCATATTGGGGTAGCTAAAATAGCCCCGTCCCAAAAAGACTGCCCTTGGTGGCTCCACAAGTGACCCATCGCTTGACAAAAGACCCTGCAGTTCACACGCACTGCAGGGTCTTTTTGCATGTCATGTTTAGCTGTTGCCAACGCCTTAGAGAGCGGCGACGACCTCGATCTCGACCAGACCGCCAGCCGGAAGAGCGGCAACCTGGAAAGCGCTGCGCGCGGGGAACGGGGCCTCGAACTTGGAGGCATAAATCTCGTTCACGGCAGCGAAGTCGGCAATGTCGGCCAGGTAGACCGTGGTCTTGACGACATCGGCAAAGGTGGCGCCGGCAGCGGTCAGCAGGGCCTCAACGTTAGCAAGGGACTGCTTAGCCTGGGCCTCGACGCCCTCGGGCATCTTGCCAGTTGCGGGGTCGATGCCCAGCTGGCCGGACAGGAACACCATGTTGCCGGTCTGGATACCGGGGGAATACGGGCCGATGGCTGCAGGTGCGTTATCGGAAGACACGACGGTCTTGCTCATGTTTTTCTCCTTACGATCAGATAGAGAGCGTGAGCGCGGCGTTCGCACCGGGAGGCACAATTCGGTCTGAACACCGCGCTTGATTTGGGATAGTACTCAAGGTTTCCGCGCGATGCAAGATTATTATCACGTTGCGAGAATATTTTATCGCCCAACGGTGCCTGTCGGCCGCTGAACGGCACGAACGGACGGTGAAGCTCAAAATGATCTGTTTCCCTCCGTTCCCATCGGATCAGGTGATTCATAGGGAACGGAGGGAAACAGATCATTTTTGCTGCAAGGGCTGCTGAAGACTTTATCCTGCTTGGGCCACAGGGCTCGTCCGCCGCAACAGCATCACTATACTTTCGAGTATCTGAGCATTTTGAAAGGCAGGATATGACCGCAACCGCCAGTCGAACCACCAACCGCAGACCCGAGCTCTTGGCGCCCGCCGGAGGGCCCGAGCCCTTTGCCGCCGCACTCGCCGCCGGGGCAGACGCCATCTACTGCGGCATGGGCAGCTTCAACGCCCGCCGCAAGGCCACCAACTTTACCGACGAGGCCTTTGAGCAAGCCTGCCGCGCCGCGCATCTAGCCGGGTCGCGCGTCTACGTCACGGTCAACATCGTCATCAAGCAGTCCGAGATGGGCGATGCGCTGCAACTTATCCATCGCTGCTCCACGCTGGGCGCCGATGCCTTCATTATCCAGGACTGGGGCCTGTTCTTTGAGGTCAAACGCACCATGCCCGGCATCGAGACACATATCTCGACCCAAGCGAACATCCACGATGACCGTGGGACTATCTGGTGCCGCGAGCAGGGCGCCGACCGCGTGACCCTCTCGCGCGAGCTCTCCATCGACGAGATTGCCGCCATTCACGATGCCGCGCCCGACGTTGACCTGGAGGTCTTTAGCCATGGCGCCATCTGCTTTTGCTACTCGGGCCTGTGCCTGCTTTCGAGTTTTGCCATGGCGGGACGATCGGCCAACCGCGGCATGTGCGCTCAGCCCTGTCGCCTGCCTTACGAGCTAATCGACGAGAACGGCCGCACGCTCTCCCCAGCCGGCCGCGAGCGTGCGCTATGTCCGCGTGACACCAACACCTCACAGCTTGTTCGCCGTCTGTATGACGCCGGCGCCGCGTCGCTCAAGCTCGAGGGCCGCATGAAAGCGCCCGATTACGTGTACTCCATCGTTGATGTGTATCGTCACGAAATTGATGACATGCTGGCAGGGGTCGCCGTTGCCAAGGACGAGGAAGCCGCCCGCCAGCGCCAGCTCAAGCGCTGCTTCAACCGCGACTTTACGCACGCCTATCAGGACGGCACCTCGGGCGACGAGATGATGAGCTACGAGCGTTCCAACAACCGCGGCCAGATTGTGGGCACGGTGCTGGGCAGCCGCCCGGCCAACCGCGATGTGCGCGGCCTCAAGCCCGACGACCGCCGTCGCCGTGCCGCCATCGCCCGCATTGAGCTGTTTGAGCCCGTGGGCAAGGGCGACCTGCTGGAGCTTCGCCACGACGATGAGTTCGACCAATTCCTGACCACCATTGCCGCCAATGATGCCGCAGCCGGCGATATCATCGAGTGCCGCGTGCCCCGCAGTATGCCCGAGGGCTGCCGCGTCCGCGTGATTCGCAGCCAGCGTGCCATCGACGCCGCCGGCGCCGCACTCAAGCGCGATGTGCTGCGCCGCCGAGCTGTTGATGTGTCCGTCGTGGCGCGTCTGGGCGAGCCGTTTACCGTTACGCTCACCTGCTGCGACGACCCCGCGCTTACCGCCACCGCCACCGGCTTTACCGTCGAGGCCGCCAAGACCCGCGCCGTCGAGGCGGCAGACCTGGTTGAGCATGTGGGCCGCATGGGCTCCTCGCCCTTTGAGGCGGCGAGCTTTGACATTTCGCTCGACGCCGGCTGCGGTATGGGCTTCTCCGCCGTGCACAAGGTGCGCGCCGCCGCCTGTAAAGCGCTCGAGGAGGCCATTCTGGCACCGTACGAGGAGCGCGCGAAAACGCTCGAGTGGCCGGTACTCGACAAATGTACGCGCGCCATGCCCGAGCATTACCGCGATGAGCCGCAGATCTGCGCCGCCGTCACCACACTCGAAGCCGCCGAGGCGGCTCGTGCCGAGGGCGCCACGCGCATCTACATGACCACTGATGCGCTCGATGCTGTCGGACTCTCCCCTGCCGATGCATTTGAGCAGGGTATCGTGCCCGTACTCGACGAGGTCTGCCGCGCCGTCGACCACGAGCGCGTCGATCCGTGGGTTGTTGCCGGCGCCACGGTCGCTATCGGCAACATCTCTGAGCTTGCCCTGGCCGCCCAGGTTGGCGCCACGGCGGAGGTCCGCTCTTGCCTGCCGGTGCACAACACGCCCTGCATGGAGGCGCTTGCCGAGCGTGGAGCCGGTGCGTTTTGGCTCTCGCCCGAGATCACGCTCGACGAGATTGTCTCGCTCGGCGCCGCCGCGCCCGCGGCTCTGGGCATCACCGTCTTTGGCCGCCCGCGTGTCATGACAAGCGAGCATTGCATTCTGCAGGTTGCCAACGGCTGCATCCACGATTGTGCCAACTGCCGCCTGCGTGCCCGCAAGCTCTCGCTCAAGAATATCGACGGAAAGGTCATGCCCGTCCGAACCGACATCCACGGCCGCTCTCGCCTGTACGATGCCTACCCCATCGACCTCACGCCGCAGGTCCCTCAGCTGCTCGATGCCGGCGTGCGCCGTTTCATGGTCGACGGAACTTTGCTCGAGGCCGATGAGATTGGCCGTGCCGTCGCTCGCGTCCGTCGCGCCGTCGAGGCGGCACAAGCCGGCCGCAAGCCCGCCGCCCGCCTGCGCGGGGCGACCTCGGGCTGCATGTTTGTGGGAATCAGCTAACCGAAAGGCTTACACGTGAACGAAGAACCTCAAGTCCTCTACTGCGACGCCTGGCTCATGGCCATCGACAAGCCCGCCGGCATGATTGTCCACGGCGACGGCACCGGCGAGCGCACACTTACCGACTACGCTAGCGACCTGCTGCTGGCCATGGGCGACGGCTTTGCCGCGACCGACTTGCAGCCGCTCAACCGCCTGGACCGCAACACCACTGGCGTGGTACTGTTCTCGCTCGACAAGCAGACGCAGCCTGCCTTTGACCAGATGGTCATCGACCACGCTTTCGAAAAGCACTACCTGGCGCTCGCCGAGGGCAAAATCGACTGGAACGAAAAGCTCATCGACAAACCCATCGCCCGCGACCGTCACGACAGCCGAAAGATGCGCGTCGGCGCCAGCGGCAAGCCGTCTCAAACGCGCGTGAAGGTGCTCAAGCGTCTTAAGAGCCGTCGTGGCCTGCCCACGCGCTCGTATATCGATGTCGAGCTGCTCACCGGCCGTAAGCATCAAATCCGCGTGCATCTGGCCAGCGAGCATCACCCCCTGGTCGGCGACGACCTGTACGGCACGCCGCGTCCTTGCGGCCTCATGCTCCATGCCCACAGCGTGTCCTTCACGCATCCCGTAACCGGTGAGCACATCCACATCGAAGCCCCCTGCCCCTGGGAGCCCTAAAACCTGCCAAAAAGGGACAGGTTTATTTTGGCAGGTTTTATCTGGGCAAACGTCAAGCCGTCACGATGGCTCAGCCGCGGTCCCAAAACGTCTCGATCTGTAACAGTTAGAACCCATTTTCCGGTCTATCTGTTACAGATCGAGACATTCGAATCCCCCTTAAGGGAAAATCTCAATCTGTAACACCTGGCCCACTTTTAACGGTCTAGTTGTTACAGACTTAGACAAACCGGTAGACAACGAAAGCGGCAACACCCGTAATGGACGTTGCCGCTTTTCTATTGAGAAAACTATTCGGTTTTCGTTGCTAACCACCACAATGGGGACAGGCACCTTTGTGGTGGTTTTGGCCTTGTCCCATCGCTAGACCGTGATAACGTTGTCCATCGACTGGTACTTGGCGGGTACCTCGCCCGCAGTGATGATCGTTGCATCACGAAAGTCCGCGAACTTGACGGGCGCCACCATGCCAAATTTGCTGGCGTCCGAGATTACGAAGCGTTTGGCGGTATGGCGCATCGAGACACGCTTGACCTGCGCTTCCTCGATATCCGGTGTGGTGAGACCTTGCTCGGCGGCGATGCCATTGGAACCCCAAAAGCCGCAGTTGAAGTTATAGCGGTCCAGAGTTGCCAAGGCATCGGGACCGACGAGCGCCTCGGTCTCGGGCTTGAGCTCGCCGCCAAGCGCAACGGTGCGCATGCCGCGCAAGGCGAGGTGCTGAGCGTGAAGCACGGAATCAGTCACATAGGTGACGCCCTCAAGGCGCGGAAGATGCTCGATGAGCTTGAGGGTCGTCGATCCCGAATCGATATACACAAAGCTATCGGGCTCCACCAGGGCCGCGGCACGGGCGCAGATGCGCTCCTTGTCATCGTTATGGAGATCGCTGCGCTCGTTGATCGTCAGGTCGCGCGTCACGTGCGCGCGCTCCAGACTCGTCGCGCCTCCGTGCACCTTGGCGATACGGTGTGCGCGGTCGAGCGTCTGCAAGTCGCGCCGAATGGTGGACGGTGTCACGCCCAGGGCTTCAGCAAGCTCCGGTACGGCAACCGAGCCGGCCTGCTGCACCATCGACACAATCGCGTTGAGCCTATCTTCCGCAAGCATCGCTTACTCCTCCTCGGGGTACACGACTCCCCAGTCGGCGCGGAGCTTGGTCATCAGCTCCATAACATCAGAAGCATAGCCCAGAAGCTCGCGCTTCGAATCATCGCCGGCAACGGCCTTCTCCAGGTCGGCCATCTCGTAGCACAGAGCGTATGCCTCGGTGCCAGCGTGGACCTTCTCACGGTGACCGTCCGCAGTCCACACGATGGTCGCATGGTCGGCACGCGGATACTCGTTGACCTCGATATAGCACTTATCGAAGCTGATGACCGAGCGCTTGGGCTGCTTGGAGTGGAGCGTAAGGCTCACGACGCCCAGCTGCTGCTCGGCGTTACGGCAGACAATGCCGCCCGCAACGTCAACACCGGTCTCACAGGTGTTGCCCAGCGAGACAACCTCAGCGGGCTGGCTCGCCATAAACAGGCGCATGACGGAGAGCGCGTACACGCCAATGTCGAGCATGGCGCCGCCGGCAAGGTTGCGATTGTAGAAGCGATTGGTCAGATCGCCGTACTCCTTGTAGCTGCCAAAGTTGAGCTGAGCGAGATTCATGCGGCCGAACTCGCCAGCATCCATGCGACGGCGCAGCTCCTGATACAGCGGCATGTGAAGCACCGTGGTGGCGTCCATAAGGACCACGTTATGCTCGTCGGCGATGGCACGGGCTTCGTCGAGCTCGGCGGAGTTGAGGGTAATGGCTTTCTCGCAGAGCACATGCTTGCCGGCGGCCAGCGCGGCACGCAGATAGGTGATATGCGTGTTGTGCGGCGTGGTGATATAGACGGCATCGATGTCTGGATCGGCGTAGAGGTCCTCAACCGTCTCGTACACCTTCTCGACGCCATACTGCTCGGCAAAAGACTGGGCCTTGGACAGCGTGCGGTTGGCGACACCCGCGAGTTTGCGGCCGGCCAGAGCGAGGGACTGGGCCATTTGGTTGGCGATAACGCCGCACCCGATCACGGCCCAGCGGAGCTCGGGGGCCGTAAAGATATCATCGGGGAAAGGCTGATCCTGGACCGAGGCAAACGCCGCCTTTGCGGCTGCCTCGGCGTCGAGTGGAACCTGCTTGGAATCTGCCATGAATGCCTCCTGCGTCGTGAAAAGTCTTTCAATTCTGACAGCTATATATTCGCACAAATACGCGTGTATGTGCGTACTTCTGCGTATATAACCGCCAAACGGTCAAAATACAACCGCAGACGGCGCATATACACGCATGGTCACGCAATCCTGCGCACGCAAATACGCACAAATGCGCACTAATCATTGCTCAGAGACGGGGAATTCTACTTAGAACTTCAAAGACAGGATGATCCGTTTCACCACGTCGCTCATGGCGCGCTGCAGCTCTAAGGACCGTCCCAAACTGCCGACAGAAAAGGAACGTCCCCAGGCGCCGGCATTTCAAGAGCACTCATTTAAGTCTGTCCCCAATGAGTGGGAGTAATCAGAGACCCTTTGCGAAGGAGGCCGGACGTGGCCTTCCTCGTTTTTATTCATGGACTTGAGTCCGTGCCGCACGGCACGCACGGCATAGAAAGCCACCCGCTCAGCGGGTGGAGGCCAATTTCCGCTACGCGACAAAAACCTTCCCCCTAGCATAAGGATTGTTCAGGTCATCATGCTAGGGGGAATGTAATTGCTGTGGCCCAGAAAGCCGACAGCCTCGCGCACACGAAATGGCTATGCAAGTACCGCATCGCACCGAGGTCAAGCTCGTCGCCGCCATCGCCGAGAAGCACCCCAAGGTGCGCTTTGCCGTGAGCTACACCTCGGCCTACGCCGACCTTTACGACCGCATGGAGCAGGCCCTGCGCGAGCGCGTGGCCAACGCGGTGGAGATCGTCCGCTCCGACATCAGCCCCGCGCTTCTTGTCCACACCGGTCCAAACCTCGTGGGTGTAGCGGTCCAGGGACTCTAGCGGAGGCGGGGCGTTCTGCCCAAAAACAAATGCAAAAGACGAGCGCTTCTTGCCGCCCAATTGGCAAGAAGCGCTCGTCTTTTCTTAACGCGTTGTATGGCGGAGAGAGCACAAGTTACGCGAGCGCCCTTCTTGCCAGCTCGGCCGCGCCGAGGATTCCTTGGTCGCCGCCGCAGCCCGGGGCGCAGATGTAGCTCTCCATGTCCTTAAGCTCGGCGGTCTGGATGTAGCCACCCAGATATTCGAGGGTCTTCTTGCGGACGATGCCGTAGAGCTGCTCCTGGTGCATCACGCCGCCGCCGAGGACGATGCGGTGAGGCGAGTACATGAGCACGAGGTTCGCACACATCTGCCCCAGATAATCCCCCTCGAGCATCCACACCTCATCGTTGTCCGCGAGCTCGGCCGCGGGCTTTCCCCAGCGCGCGGCGATGGCGGGGCCGGAGGCGAGGCCCTCGAGGCAGCTCGCGTGGCTCGGGCAGACGCAGCGTCCTTCCTCGGTGGGACGGGTCCTTACCAGCATGTGGCCGGCCTCGGGGTGCAGCATGCCATGAAGGAGCCTGCCCGCGCACATGACGCCCGCGCCCACGCCGGTGCCGATGGTCACGTAGACGGCGTCCTTGAGCCCCTTGCAGCAGCCGAAGACCGCTTCGCCGAGGCAGGCAACGTTCACATCCGTATCGTAGGCCACCGGAATCCCGAGGGCGTCGGCAAACGCGGCGCGAAGACCATAGCCTCGCCACGCGAGCTTGGGCGTTTGGAGGATGGAGCCGTAGCGCTCGTCGGCGGGGTCGACGCAGGTCGGGCCGAAGGCGCCGATGCCCAACGCGTCCACATCGCGGGCGGCGAACCACTCGATCATCTGCGGGACGGTCTCGGCGGGCGCAAGCGTCGGGGTCTCCATACGGTCGAGGACCTCGCCGTCGCCGGACACCACGGCACAGACCATCTTGGTCCCGCCGGCCTCGAGGGCGCCGAGCCTCATTTGCTTTTCGCTCATGTGATCCTCCTTACAAAGGGACGCCCGCAGTCATGGTCAACCGCGGACGCCCATAACGTTGGCTTGTTTCGAGGCGACCCTACCTGGGCACGCGGTCCTGCCTTGCGGCAAACGGGGCGAGCACGGCGTGCGGCTCGCTTTGGTACCAGTAGGCGACGGTGGAGATGTCGTCCTCGCGCTCGTAGAGCTTGATGTCGTCGTTGCCGAGGTCCTGGAACGTCACGCGCAGGTCCTCCTTGAACGAGATCGGGTCGGGAAGGTGCCACCTGTAGAGGCCGTGCCTGGGCAGCGCGTCGTCGTTGGTCGCGAGCATCGGGTTCGGGTTCGGCTTGCCCGCGCTGAAGCGGTCGCGCGTGGCGTCGCGCGTCGAGCGGTACGGGTAGCCGGCGAACAGCGTGTTGAAGCACTGCGCCTCGGGCAGCGCGTGGGGCGGCCTGTCGAGGAAGGCCCAGGCACCGCCAAAGTAGTCCTCGGCTCCCGTCGAGGTGACCGTGGGGAACTCCTCGTCGCCGTCGAGGAAGAACTTCATCTCGCCCTCGCCCCACCAATAGCGCTCCAGGGCGCACAGGGCCATGTAGGTGCCGACGTAGTAGCCCTTACCGCGCACGCCGTCGAGCACGGTGTAGTCGACGCCCCTGCGGGTGCTGCGCTCGCGGTTAAAACGGGCGTGGAAGTACATGGCGTCGTCCGGCACGTCGGTGAGCGCGTAGTTGAACGTGTAGAAGATGTACTTAATGAACCCGGGGTGCTCGCTCGTAAGCGTGACTTTGGCGTGCTTCCTGAAAGGCATCTCGAAGTAGCAGTTCATGCCGCCCGTCGGGTTCACGCAGATGGGCATCGAGTTGACGATGGCGCGCTCACCGAAGCCGTTGCAGAAGAAGTCGCCGACAGGGCACTCGACCGAGGGGGTCTCCTCGTCGTCCCAGTAGAAGCGCAGCACGAGGTCGCGCATGACGAAGCTGCCGGCGGCGGTCTTGTCGGGGACGGTCATCCAGATGTGGCGGATGATGCCGGGGCCCTCGATGTCCGCGAGCGTGATGGTCTCGCCGGACTCAAGGGGCACGCAGCACGAGCCCTTGCGGCCGACGCCGAGGTGGCTGGCCGACATGGCGGCGTGGCCCTTCTCGCCCGTGATGTTCTCGGGAGTGATGGCGCGGCTTTCCTCACCGCCGTGCATCCACACGTCTTTAAGGAACTCTCTCATCGTCGACCTCCTCTATTCGTCGTCTTCGCACTCGGCGGAACTGGCACCGTTCACGTAGACGATCTGCTGGCGCGCCTCGTCGACGAGGGCGTCGAAGTCGAGTTTCTCGTCGGGGCGCGCGAGCGCGACCGTCATGGCGAGCGGGAGGTTGACACCCGCGATCACGTGGATCCGGTCGGAGGCGAAGCGGGAGAAGCGCTGGTTCACGCTGCCGCCGAGCGCGTCGGTAAGGACGACGACCTCGTCAGTGCCCGAAAGCGCCGCCTCGACCGCCGCGTCGAGCCCTTCGCCGTTGTCGTTCACATAGGCGCAAACGGCGGTGACGGCGTCGCTCTTACCCGTAAGGAACTCGAGGGTGTCCTTGAAGCCCTGGGCGAGAAGGGAATGGCTCGCCACAACTATCTTTCTCATTGATTCACCAATCTCTTGGGTCGAAGCTAGGCGAGGATGCCGGCGGCGGAGGCGACCATCGCGAGGACGATCACCACGAGGATGAGGGCCGTCATGCTCGCGTTCTTCTTGGTAAGAAGGTAATACGCGCTTCCCGTGATGGCGGCGGGGATCATGGCAGGCAGGATCTTGTCGAGCAGCGGCTGAATCTCCATCGAGACGTCGCCGAAGCTGAAGCTAATCGGGCAGGTGACGCCGATGACCGAGGCGATGAGGCAGCCGACCACGGTGAGGCCGAGCACGGAGGCGGCGGCAGTGAGGTTGGGAAGCTTCTCGCTGAAGTCGGTGACGAGCTTCACACCCTGCTTGTAGCCGAACTCGAGGGCGTGCATGCGGACCCAGAAGATGGCCAGGATGAGCGCGAACCAGATGCCGGCTCCCACGGGGTTGCCCTCGATGGCCATGTAGGCGGCGATGGAGCCCATGATGGTCGGGATCATGGTCATGAGCAGGGAGTCGCCGACGCCGGCGAGCGGTCCCATGGTGCCGATCTTCAGGTCTTGGACGGCGTCCGCCGCCGCGAGGCCGTCACGCTCCTCCATGGCCACGCAGGCGCCGAGGATGATGGCGGCGAGCCAAGGCTGGGTGTTGTAGTAGCGGAAGTGGTTGTTGAGCGCTTGCTTATAGTCCTCGTCGTTCGTGTAGATCTTCCTCAGGATCGGCGAGAGGGCGTAGGCGACCGAGGCGCCCTGCTGGGTCTGGTAGTTGAAGGTGCACACGCTCATGAGCCAGCGCCAGTTCGCGTTGCGCAGGTCCTTCTTGGTGACCTTATAGCCGGAGGGCTTGCCCTCGGCGGCGGTGATGTTCTCGTTTTCCATGGTTACTCATCCTCTCCGATGAAGGCGTCTGCGGAAGCGTGGGCGGTGAGCTCGGCGTCCTTCTCGGCACGCTGATAGAACGCGATCGCGAGGGCAACGCCGACGATGGCGGCACCGATGATGGGCACGTTCAGGAAGGCCGAGAGGAAGAAACCGGCGAGCAGGTACTGGAAGTACTTGGCGGTTGGCATGTAGCGGAGCAGCATGGCGATACCGATGGCCGGGAGCATCTTGCCGGCGAGGGTGAGGCCGGAGAGGAACCACTGGGGCATAACCTCGAGGAGCCAGTTGACGGCGGGCTGGCCGAGCGTCACGGAGACAAAGACGGGCAGGGCGGCGCACAGGCCGAAGAGCGCGGGGCAGACCCACAGGATGGCGTTCATCTGATTGAACTTACCCTCGTTGCAGAACTTCTGGGACTTCTCGACGACAAAGCCGTTGAGGATCTTGACGACGACGTCGAGCTGGATGCCGAGCATGCCGACCGGCAGGCCGATGGCGAGGCCCGTGTCGGAGCCCAGGGTCACGCCGTAGGCGGTGGCGATGATGGCCATCGTGCCGTAGTCGGGAATCGACGAGCCGCCGAAGCCCGCGACGCCGAGCTGCATGAGCTGGATGGTGCCGCCGATGACGAGGCCGGTCTGCCAGTCGCCCATGACGACGCCGGTGATAAGGCCCCAGAAGACGGCATAGTTGACGAAGATCATCGGGATGCCGTAGTAGTCCACGTGCTTGATGAAGGCAAGCAGGGTCAAAAGGACGACCTGCAGGATAGTGAAGTTGACCATGATCCCTCCTTAGATGAGGTCGGCGACGGAGACGGGCTTGTCGGCGGGCACGAACTGTGCCGTCACCTTGACGCCGTGGGCGATGAGCGCCTTGTAGCTTTGGACGTTCTCGGCGGAGGCATAGGCGCGCTGGGTGAGCTGGACGCCGCCCTCCTTGACAAGAGAGCCGCCGACGATCAGCGACGGGAGCTCGATGCCCGACTCGACCAGGTGAAGCATCGTCTCGGGTTCCTTGGCGATGACAAAGACCTTCTCGCGGTCGTACTTGCCCGCCGCGAAGTTCTTGAGCGCGGTCTCCTCGGAGATGATCGAGACGGCCATGCCCGCGGGGCGCGCCATCCTCATTGTGGACTTCAGGACCTCGTCGCCGGCGACCTTGTCGTCGATGACCATGACTCGGGTTGCGCCCGACACCGGGGCCCACTGCGTCACGATGATGCCGTGAAGCAGGCGATTGTCGATTCGTGCCATAACAACACTCATGTTTGCTCCTATCAAATCAAGTTTTTCATTCAGCACTGCCTTGGCGCTATCCGGATTCGCGCCGGGCGAGGGGTTATCGGATTATTGAAGACGCGCGGTCAGCTCGTGACGGCGCGGGGGGTCACTCGTCGAACAGGAGGCTCGAGGAGCCGAGACGCTCCTCTCGCGCCGGGGCGGCGCTCACGCTGATGTAGTCGAAGACGTAGGCGATCTCGCTTACAGGAACCTCCACGCGATAGCGCGTCGAGATGCTCGAGAAACTCTGCCTGAAGGACTCGATGAAGTCGGTGTGCTCTTCCTCGAAGCGATCCTGGCCGACGTAGGTCTCGATGGGGTTGCGGGTGACGAGGCGCTCGACGAGGCAACAGAGGTGAACGTACAGCCCGATGATGGCGTTGCTGCTGATCTTCTCGCCCGTTCTGCGCTGAAGCTCGTGCACGGCGCTCTCGATCTCGTGGAACAGCCGCTCCGGGTCGAGGATGGTGATGGAGCGGATAACGTTCTGCAGCGTCATATTCGAAAGCAGCTTCTCGTGGAAAGAAGCGAGCTCGGAGACGTCGAGCCACCTGCCGAACACGGCATCGACCTTCGAGGCGGACGCCGTCGACATAATGTCTTCGAGGGCGACGAAGGGAACGGAGGCAATCCTGGGGTCTCCCG
Organism: uncultured Collinsella sp.; assembly: GCA_902475375.1. GTDB lineage: Bacteria > Actinomycetota > Coriobacteriia > Coriobacteriales > Coriobacteriaceae > Collinsella. The sequence goes on from CABRZC010000007.1 coordinate 13,518, forward strand.
TGCCGATGACGGCGCAGACGCGGTGCTCGGAGAAAACGGCGTCGTTCGACCCGTTCGCGGCAAGCTGCTTGAAGGGCCTCGTGAGCAGGCGCGCGCCTATGGTGCGCGGGAGGCTCTGCGAGACGAGCTGACGTATCCTCTCGGCCGCGTCGACCCCGGACTCGGAGCAGAAGACGATGGCGTCCTCACGGTTGACGCGCTCGATTACCTTGCAGTGCGTCACGCACACGGCGGTCGCATCGCCAAGAACCTCGGCGATGGACTTGCCGCCGAGCAGCCCGGACCCGATCTCGAGCGCAAGACCGGTAGAGACGTTGTTCACCACCCCGATGGTGGAGTCGGTAACGTTCTCGAGGGCCTTATAGGCCTCCTCCAAAGAGCCCATGTCAACAAGAAACACGACCCCGGTGCAGTAGGAATGGCGGTCGACGAGGCGCTGGAGCGGACCGACGATGTCCTTCAGCTGCTGGTCGTAGGGCATGTCGACCGCCTCGTACACATGCACGCCGAGCATACGGTTCGCCGCGTCGGCGATGCTCGTCGCCGTCGAGTAGCCGTGTGACAAGATGACGCAGAGCGTCCGAAGGGCCTTCGCGTCGCGAGACTCCGATGCGACGCACAGCGTCAGAAGCGTCTTCGTGAAGTGATCGAGCGAGATTCCGAGCGCCCCTTCCACGTCTGCGGCGACCTGATCGGAGACACTCGAGGCAAACGGCAATTCGGAGGTCACGGCACCGAGGAGATGGGAGATTTGCTCCGCACAGGCAGACTTTCGCTTAGCCAGGCCGATACCCGGCCACAACTGCAGGCAAATCTCCTGGGCCAGTAGAAAAGCGACCTTCCTCGAAAGCTCGATGCCATAAGAAGAGCCTGCGTCGGCAAGGACCGCGCCCACGACGCGCTCGAAGGCGCGCGACCTCGACGAGGCGACGCCGTGGCCGAAGATCAAGTGATCCTCAACGCCGCGCACAGCGGAGACAGCTTGCGAGACAAGCTCGGAGACAGAGAGCTCCCCGGCGCAGAATCGCTCATCGAGAGAGCACAGGGCATCGAGCGCCTGCTCGACCGGCCCTGTGCTCTCGGCGGCATCCAGGGACGCGTCGATCAGAACGCCATCGTCGGGCTGTTGATCGATCTGCGCTGAGGAGAGGAGCCCGCTGGGAAGAAGATACGGGCGAACGACGACGTAGTCGCCCTCGCGATTGAGGAACGCTTTGGCGCAGCAGTTCGTCACGCAGGCGCGCAAGCCGGCGATGTTATCGGAAAAGTCCGCGTTCACGAGGCAACGGTATGCGCCGCGGCTGATCTTCACATCAGAACCGATTCGGCACCCCTCGCTGCGCAGGAAGCTCAAGATGAGATCCTCGCGCTCCTCGGGGGTCCGCTCCTTGAGTGAGGGGACGCGGGCACAGATGGGCATTTTGCTGTAGGCCGAGGAAACCTTCGGGTCATCAGCGGAAAGCGTCGTCGAAAGAACGAGGCGAGCGCGCGGCGCATCCTGGGAGGCATCGAGCCCGAGGGCCGTCGCAAGGCAGTGCTCCATCGCAGAGGGAGAGAGTGCCTCGATGCCGTTGACAAAGACCACACCCCCGCGCGATTTCGCGATCGACTCGTCAAGAAGCCCGTTGAACGAGGCGGCGTCCGGGACCCCGGCGCAGTCGATGCGCACATAGGAGGAGTCGCGGGACAGCAAGCCCTGGTTCTTGCCGTACTCGTACACAAGGCGAGAAAGGAAAGACTTACCGACACCCACGCCGCCGCTCAAGAGGATGGGCAGGCCAAACGGAGGGTACTGAACCGCAGCCTTGCACTGCTCGACAACGGAGCTGAGGCTCAGGTCGAAGCCCACGGCACGCGCGAAGTCGCGGTGATCGGCGATTCCCGTCGCCTGGATGAGGTCGGCGAGCGAGGCGTACTCGCTTGCAGAGAGCTTTACCTGAAAACGCTTCTGGAACGCGCGGCGATGAAAATAATGGACAGGCCTGCCCGCCACCTTAACCACAAGGCCGGCGCGAACAAGGTCGTTGAGGTACTGGCTCGCCAGACTCCTGGAGATGATGAGCGTCTCGGCGATGTCGGAGGTGGACAGACGGGCAAGGTCGTCGAGCGAGACGGCAGAGGTGAGGGCCTCGAGATGCTCGAGAATCCTGTCCCTCATGTCGACGGGCTTCTTTGCCAAGCTGTCCTGTGCGGTCTTGTCCATGACTTCTTACCTCCTTGTACAAGGAGTATAAGGGGAACACAGAGAACGAAAGGGGGCGCGTGGGGGAATCAACAGCCCCGAGGAGAAGTTCACCACTTGAGGGGCAGAAAACAACGGCCATTGAACATTCAGGGCCTAAAGCTTAACCATGCGCGCGGCGATGTGGGCGCAGTCGAAGACGGTCTTCTTCTCGAAGGTGTTGTAGTCGACGACCTGGCCCTCGGCGCAGGGCTTGTCGCTGATGGCGCGCGCGACGACGAGGGGCACACCGTTGAGATAGGCGGCCTGCGCGATGGTGCAGCCCTCCATCTCGCAGCACAGGTCGCCGAAGGTCGCGAGGATGCGCGCCTTCTGTTCCGCGGGCGAGACGAACTGGTCGCCGGAGACGACGCGGCCCTCGAGGACCTTAATGTCGGGGGCGACGGCGGCCGCGGCGGCGCACGCCGCCAGCAAGGGCCGGAACGAATCGCGCAAGATCAAGGCGTCGCCCGGGAGGTCGGGCGTTACCGTCAGCCGGCGCCGCGTCTGCCGCATCATGAGGGAGAACGGCCTGGCCGGCACATACGGCAGGAAGAGGTTCATGGTGCACCCCGGGGCGGTCAACGAGGCCGACGTGCCGAACGTCGTCGCGCGCGGCTTCGGCGGCAGGGCGCCGCGCACCCATATATGCAGCGACCTGGCCTCCGTGCGCGTCGGGGCGTCGTGGAACTACGTCTGCCTGCTCGTCGACCTCTGCAACGGGGAGATCGTCGGCCACTCCACAGGACCGAGGAGGGACGCGCGAGCTCCGAGCCAAGCTCTCGGATTACGTGCACTGGTACAACAACTTCAGGATCCACTCGACACTGGGCTACATGTCGCCGGTCGAGTTCAGGGAGGCGGGACCGCCCCTCCCGGAATCGTCCAAATTGGTGTTGCCAATCCATAGCCAATCCAGCCATCATCTCCGCGAAGGCGGACGTCAGGAAAAGCTCGGCTTGAGCTCGGTCGGACGCGGTCTGTGGGGCATCATTCAGGCACAGGGGGTCTCCTTGTCTTCTTCGGTCGCAACCTGAATGATAGGAACGGCCCCTTCTCTCATTCCCTTTCGTTTTCGACGCGTCACTCTCTCGGCGGGCTTAAGGCCCGCGCTCGCGGGTGCAGGGGCTGCGCCCAAACCCCAAAAACTTAACGCCGTGCTCGAAGCGATTCCGGACGTCAGCGTAATCTCAAATCCCGTTAGTCAACTCATGAGCAAGCCACCTGAGACTACTCATTTCTCCTACTGGCAATGAAGACCTGCGACCTGCAGTTTTGCAAACTGTTTGAAAGCCAACTGCGTTGATTCACTTCCTATTGCAGCTGGCGTCTTGCACGCGAAAAGGCATTTGAGTTTCAAAACGGGCGTTTCGGCGCTATCGAGCCTTCAAAGGCATCCCGCCGCGCCCTTTGAGACTAAAACAAAAACTCAAAGCCCTGAGTTCGAAAATAGTTTTTGGAGTTGTCCCGACTTTTGTCACCGAAGCCGACGAAACGCGACAGGGTGTCACCTGGCGGCACTCGATTCGAGACGGCACCGAAAACTGGATGCAACCGGAATGACGGAACGGCAGAACCGAAGCCATCGAGTAGCGATAGAAAAAGGCCCGGGTGCCGTGGCATCCGGGCCTTTGCTAGCAACTTGGTGTTGCGGGCAGCTTAGAACTTGTGGCCGCACTTCTTGCAGACGCGCAGCTTGTTCTTGCCGTCCTTCTCGTGACCGACGCGGGTAACCTTACCGCACTCGGGGCAAACGAGATTGACGTTGGAGGCGTCGATGGGAGCCTCCTGCGAAACGATGCCGCCCTGCTGGTTGGCAGCGTTGGGCTTGACGGCCTTCTTGACGACCGAAACGCCCTCGACAACGACCTTGTTCTCGGCGGGGAGAGCACGCAGGACAACGCCCTGCTTGCCGCGATCCTTACCAGAGAGAACCTGGACCTTATCGCCCTTCTTGATATACATATATCTCCCCTAACTACAGGGTCTCGGGAGCGAGCGAGACGATCTTCATGTACTTCTTGTCACGAAGCTCGCGAGCGACGGGCCCGAAGATACGGGTGCCGACGGGCGAACCATCGTTGTTGATGACAACGCAGGCGTTCTCATCAAAGCGAATGTAGGAGCCATCCTTGCGGCGGATCTCCTTAACGGTGCGAACGACGACGCAACGGACAACGTCCTTCTTCTTGACGTTGGCGCCAGGGGTAGCCTCCTGGACAGCACCGATGAACACATCGCCGATGCCTGCATAACGACGCTTGGAACCGCCAAGCACCTTGATGCAGCGAATCTTGCGAGCGCCGGAGTTGTCGGCGACGTTCAGCATGGTTTGCATCTGAATCATGGTAGATGTTCCTCCGAACTAAGAACCGAAGAGAGGTGCGCAGCCTTTATACGGCCCGTGGTATGCAAGCCCGGCATACGCACATCTTCGGAAACGTACAAGTCGTAAGAGCGACTGCTTATTTAGCGCGCTCGACGACCTCGATGAGGCGCCAACGCTTCATCTTGGACATAGGACGGGTCTCCATAACGCGGACGGTGTCGCCCACGCCAGCCGTGCACTCCTCGTCGTGAGCGTGCAGCTTCTTGGAGCTGGTCATCATCTTGCCGTACTTGGGGTGACGCTTGCGCTCGGTGATGGTGACGACAATGGTCTTGGCACCGGAGACGGAGGTAACGACACCCGTACGGACCTTACGCGAGTTACGCGAATCAGTCATGTTCTCTCCTTAGGTCCTACTCGGCGACAGCGGACTTCTCCGCTGCGATCTCGCGGGCGCGCTGCTCCGTGAGGACGCGAGCGATGTCCTTCTTCACGGTGTTGACGCGAGCGGTGTTGTCCAGCTGGCTGGTGGCCATCTGGAAACGAAGGTTAAAGAGCTCGGCGCGCATTTCCTTCAGCTTCTCAACGAGCTGAGCGTCCGAGAGCTCACGAATCTCTGCGGGCTTCATTAGTTCTCCTCCTTGGCGGCGGCGGCGTCCTCAGCAGCCCACTTGGCCTCGAGAGCGGCCTCCTCAGCCATCTCCTTCTCGATGCGCTGCTCAGCGTTCTTGGCAGCAACAATCTTGGTCTTGATGGGAAGCTTGTGCTGTGCAAGACGCAGAGCCTCGCGAGCGACCTCCTCGGGCACGCCCTTGACCTCAAACATGATGCGGCCGGGCTTGACGACGGCCACCCACTCCTCGGGGTTACCCTTACCAGAACCCATGCGAGTCTCGGCAGGCTTCTTGGTGATGGGCTTATCGGGGAAGATCGTGATGTAGACACGACCGCCACGCTTCATGTAGCGGGTCATGGCAATACGAGCGGCCTCGATCTGACGGTTGGTGATCCAATGGGCCTCGAGAGCCTGGATACCAAACTCGCCGAAATGCAGCTCGGTATTACCCTTGGCCTGGCCCTTCATGGAGCCACGCTGCACCTTGCGGTGAAGAATACGCTTAGGGGCAAGCACTACTGACCCCTCCTCTCGGAGTTACGACGACGAGGACGGGAAGAGCCCTCGAGTGCAGGGTTGGGAACAGGCTGGCCCGGGAGCTTCTCGCCCAGGTAGATCCAGACCTTCACGCCGCAAGCGCCCATGGTGGTGCTGGCGACAGCCGTGCCGTAGTCGATCTTGGCACGAAGGGTGTGCAGAGGCACGCGACCCTCACGGTACCACTCACGACGGCCCATCTCGGCACCGCCGAGACGACCGGAGCACTGGATACGGATGCCCTTAGCGCCGGCCTTGCGGGCGGACTGGACAGCCTTGCGCATAGCGCGACGGAAGGCAACGCGGCCCTCGAGCTGCTCGGCGATAGACTGAGCAACGAGGTTGGCGTCGAGCTCGGGGCGCTTGATCTCGACAACGTCGACGGAGAGCTGGCCCTTGGAGACGCCAGCGACCTTCTCGAGCTCGGTGCGGAGGGTATCGATCTCGGCACCCTTCTTACCGATGACAACGCCGGGGCGAGCGGTGAGGATGATGACCTTCACCTTGTCGCCAGCGCGCTCGATCTCGACGCGGGAGACAGCTGCGCGGGAAAGACGCTTCTCGAGGTACTTGCGAATCTCGAGATCGTTACCGAGGGTCTTAGCGTAATCCTTCTCTGCGAACCAGCGGGAGCGCCAGTTCTCGGTGATGCCAAGACGGAAGCCGGTGGGGTAGACTTTCTGACCCATACAGCTTTACGCCTCCTTTCGAGGAGCAACGACGACGGTGATGTGGGAAGTACGCTTCAGAATGCGAGAAGCGGAACCCTTGGCGCGGGGACGGATGCGCTTAAGCGTCGGACCCTCGTCAACATAGGCAGCGGCGACAACCAGGTTGTCGGCACGCAGACCGTTGTTGTTCTCGGCGTTCGCAACGGCGGAACGGAGAACCTTCTCGACATCCACGGCGACGGCGCGGTCGCAGAAGTGGAGGATGTCGAAGGCCTGAGCGACAGGCTTGCGGCGGATCAGATCGACCACCAGGCGGGCCTTGCTGGGGGAAACACGCACGTACTTAGCGACGGCGCGAACCTCGGTGGCCTCAGTTTCAATAGACTTAGTTGCCATTTACGGTTAACCCCCTATTTGGCCTTGTGGCCACGGAACGTACGAGTCGGCGCGAACTCGCCGAGCTTGTGACCAACCATGGACTCGGTAACATACACGGGCACATGCTTGCGGCCGTCGTGGACGGCGATGGTGTGACCAACCATCTCGGGGAAGATGGTGGACGCGCGGGACCAGGTCTTCACGACGTCCTTCTTGCCAGCCTCGTTCATCGCGGTGATACGCGAGAGAAGGCGAGTCTCCACGAACGGGCCCTTTTTGAGACTTCTGCTCATAAGTGCTTTCTCCTAAAACTCGGTATCCGAAATTACTTCTTACGGCGACGAATGATGTGCTGGTTCGAGACCTTCTTCTTCTTGCGCGTACGAAGGCCCTTCGTCGGCTTACCCCAGGGGGTAACAGAGGGACGACCAGAGGTGTGGTTCTTGCCCTCGCCACCGCCGTGCGGGTGGTCGACAGGGTTCATGACGGTACCGCGGACGGTCGGGCGCACGTTCATGTGACGCTTACGGCCGGCCTTGCCGATGACGATGTTGGCGTGATCGGTGTTGCCGACCTCACCGACGGTGGCGCGGCAGGTAACGAGGATGCGACGCATCTCGGAGGAAGGCATACGGACGATAGCGTACTTGCCCTCCTTACCCATCAGCTGGCAGGAGTTACCGGCGGAACGGGCGATAGCAGCGCCCTTGCCCGGCTGGAACTCGACGGCGTGGATGAGCGTACCGACGGGGATGTCGGCGAGGGGCAGAGCGTTGCCCGGCTTGATGTCGGCGTCAGAACCGGACATGATGGTCTGACCGACCTCGAGGCCCTTGGGGGCCAGGATGTAGCGCTTCTCACCGTCAGCGTAGTGCAGCAGAGCGATGCGAGCGGAACGGTTCGGATCGTACTCGATCGTGGCAACCTTGGCGGGCACGCCGTCCTTGTTGCGCTTAAAGTCGATCACGCGGTAACGACGCTTCACGCCGCCGCCCTGGTGGCGGGTGGTGATGCGGCCGTTGTTGTTACGACCGGCCTTCTTGGGCAGGGGCTCGAGAAGAGACTTCTCGGGCTTGGTGCAGGTGATCTCGGAGAAGTCGGAGATCGTCTGCCAACGCCTACCAGCGGAGGTCGGCTTAAGGTGCTTTACAGCCATTACAATCCCTTTCAATAGGAATCCGTTAGCCATCGCAGACAGGGATTCGAGGTTCTGCCTCGGGTGCGATGACACCGGACGTATACACGGTTCCGGGCGTGTCCATTTTATACGCCCAAAACCTTGAGCTCTCGCCTCCCCTATTTGGGAGGCATGAGCTCACTCAACAGCAGCGAGTCTTAGGCCTGGTTGCCAAAGACCTCGATGGTGTCGCCCTCGGCCAGCGTGACGATGGCCTTCTTCCAAGAACGGGTCTTGCCGGCGACATAGCGCACGCGCTTGGTCTTGGGCTTGACCGTCAGGGTGTTCACGCGAACGACCTTGACGCCGAAGATCTCCTCGACAGCGTCCTTGATCTGATACTTGTTAGCATCCTTGGCGACCTCGAACGTGTACTTGTTCAGCTCCATGCCGGAGAAGGAACGCTCGGACACGATCGGACGGATGATGATCTCGTGGGCGGTCATTTATGCAAGCACCTCCCCGAAGTGAGCGGCGATGTCGGCGGGCATCAGCACAGCGTTGTTGTTGACGAGATCGTAGGTGTTGGCCTCGTCGGCAGTGATAATGAACGTCTTGGGAATGTTGCGGAACGACAGGTAGGCGTTGACGTCCTCATCGCGAACGATGATGGTCAGACGCTTGCCCTCAAGGCCGAGAGCCTTGAGCATGGCGACGGCAGCCTTGGTGGAAGGCTTCTCGAAGCCGTAGTCGTCGACGAGCACGAGCTCGCCATCGGCCAGCTTGGCGGACAGCGCGGAGCGCATAGCCAGCTTGACCTCCTTGTTGTTCATACGCTTAGCGTAGGAACGGGGCTTGGGGGCGAAGACAACGCCACCGTGACGCCACTGGGCAGCACGGATGGAACCCTGGCGGGCACGGCCGGTGCCCTTCTGACGCCAAGGCTTCTTGCCGCCACCGGAAACCTCAGAGCGACCCTTAGCAGACTGGGTGCCCTGACGCCAAGAGGCCATCTGGCACTTGACGATGTGGTGCATAACGTGGATGTTCGGCTCGATGCCGTACACCTCAGCGGCGAGCTCGGCCTCGGCGACCTTCTTGCCCTCGCTGTTCTTTACTTCAAACTTTGCCATTTAAGTGTTCTCCTTGGTATGACGCTGGGCTAAATGGGCTGGGCCCTTAGGCCATACGGATGGCGACGAGACCATTCTTGGCACCCGGGACAGCGCCCTTGACCAAGATGAGGTTCTGCTCGGCATCGATGCGGACAACGGAAAGGTTCTTGACGGTAACGCGCTCGTTACCCATGTGACCGGCCATCTTGACGCCCTTGAGGACGCGCGCAGGATAGGCGCACTGACCGATAGAACCGGGGTGACGCTGGAAGTGAGAACCATGCGTCATAGGACCGCGGCGCTGACCCCAGCGCTTGATGCGACCCTGGAAGCCCTTACCCTTGGAGGTACCGATGACGTCGACCTTCTCGACATCAGCGAAATCAGCGACGGTGACGACCTCGCCGACCTTGTGCTCCTCGCCGTTCTCGACGCGGACCTCACGAAGGAAGCGGACAGGCTCGACGCCAGCCTTGGCGAAGTGACCAGCCATGGGCTTGTTCACGTTCTTGGCCTTGATGTCGCCGAAACCGATCTGGACGGCGTCATAGCCGTCGGTTGCCTGAGTTTTAACCTGCGAGACAGCGCAGGGGCCAGCCTGGATGACCGTGACGGGAACGACGTTATCGTCCTCGTCCCAAACCTGGGTCATGCCAATCTTGCGGCCGAGAATCATGCTGATCAAGATATGATCCCAACTCTCGCGTGGTCTTGGGACAATGCGTACACCACCGAGCGTACGCCCCTAGAGGACCACTACTTACACGACGTGCTCCCCAGCCTTGTATTTCGCCCGGACTACCTGACAACCCTATTAAGCAGGCATTTTGTCCAGCCAGAATACTCCCCTGGTTTCACACAGCTGTTTAGTATACACGGCTGCGGGCGTATCCATCGAGATTCATATTTCACTCACATTGTTTACGCAGGTAAAGTGCGTGGATGGCTCCCGAGCACGGCGGAGGGCCGGAGAAATATATTAATGTCCCTGCTCTACAGTCCTGCGCAAGACGGAGAGCACATTAAGTGCTCTCCTTTGCGTGCGGAACTCGCGATGACCTTAATATATTTCTCCGGCCCTCCGCCGTGCTCGGGAGACGACACGTTGATGTCTGCTTAACTCTGCTCGCTCAGCTAATTACTTTGTTGAGGATCGATGATTTGCTGCAAGATAAACTTGGATTGGGGCGCGTTGCCTTCTTCTCCCGACTTTTCCTCTTCGAAATCGAAAATCATGATGGCGCAGTTGGGGAGTTTTGTTGGGAACTCGAAGCCCTCTTGGGCTGCAGCTTTGATGAATTGGCGGCTGGCGCTGCCGTGGCTTACTGCTAGAAGGGTTTCGATGCCCTCAGAGCCCATGAGATTGGTGAGGGTGCCCACCATGCGCTCCTGCAGGGCATGGCTTCCTTCTCCGCCAAATGGGATCAGGTCCTCGCCGGGGTCCCAGACGTCGGCGGGTAGGGCGTCGTGGGGGCCTTCTTCGAAGGTGCCGTAGCTGCGCTCGATGATGCCTTCGCAGGGCTCGACTGCTGCATCCCGGCCGAGGAGTTCGGTTGCGACGAGACTTGCCGTGTCCATGGCTCGGCCTAAGGGCGAAGAGACCACTTTGTCGGGGACGACGCCGTGGGCTTTGAGCCATGCGGCTGCCATTCCCGCTTGTTTGCGGCCGAGGTCGGTCAACGGAGAATCGCAGCGGCCCTGGACCAGCTTTTTAACGTTGAATTCTGTCTGACCGTGGCGGAGTAGATATAGACGCTTCATGCTCTCCCCTTCTGTATAACTTGCTCTACCGGCGCAGCCCTACTCGTGGGTATGGCCTACGTAGTCTTCGTCGATCGTGATCTTGGCAATCGACTTGGGATATTCGGATTCGACACGTTTCGCCAACGCGCGCTTTAGGTCCTCGGCGTTCATCGCCAAATCCGAGGGTCGCACGCAGTCAAAAATCACATTGGTGTGCGTGGGGCCCGGTACGCAACGCAAGTCGTGAATCGAAAGGCGGCTATCAATCTCCTGAGCCATGGCGTGAATGCGCAAGCGCATGCTCGCCACTTTGGGGTCGTCGGTCACGATGGGGTCGTAATGGAGCGTGACGATCATGCCGTCTTCGTTCCTAAACGACTGCTCGATGTTATCGAGCGTGTCGTGGCTTTCCAGCGGGCTTGCCTCGGCCGCCATCTCGGCGTGCGCGCTTGCAAACTTCCTGCCCGGACCGTAATCGTGAACCATTAGGTCATGAACACCCAAAACGCCGGGGTAGCTCATGATCTTGTCTCGGATGTGCTTGACCAACTTGGGATCGGGTGCCTGGCCCAAAAGCGGGCTTACCGTATCCTGGATGAGCTCAAAGCCGCTCCAGCCAATATAGGCGCCAACGGCAAGGCCGACCCATGCGTCAAGATTGATGTGCGTCACCTGCGAAACAATTGCGCACGCCAGCACAGCACCCGTAGCTAGGACATCGTTCTTTGAGTCCTGAGCGGTCGCATGCAGCGTCTCGGACTCAATACGATCGCCGAGCTTTTGGTTGAGGGCCGCCATCCAGAGCTTTACGACCATCGAAAGCACTAGAACCGCCACCAGGGCAAGCGAGAACTCGACAGGCTCGGGGTTGACAATTCGCTCCACCGACGACTTCACCAGCTCAACGCCAATCAGCAGCACGAGCGCCGCCACGACCAGACCCGAGAGATACTCGTAGCGGCCATGTCCGTAAGGATGCTCGGGGTCGGCCGGCTTGCCCGCCAGCTTAAAGCCAAGCACGCTCACGATGTTCGAGCTGGCATCAGACAGGTTGTTCATAGCGTCCGCCACAATCGAAACCGATCCCGACAGCACGCCAATTGCACCCTTCGCAGCGCAAAGCGCAACATTGGCGAGAATACACACTATGCCCGTCAACGTTCCCACGCGCGCACGGTCGCCCTGCGCACGACGAACAATCCACTCGACCATCCTCATCAGTCCCCACGGTACTACCTATATATCTATTGCTCAAACGGATTGTAGTGTAGCCACTTTGTCCTCCAGATACAAAAAGGCCGCAGCCCACACGGGCCGCAGCCTTGGAATATGACAAAGGAATCGTCCTTTTGTCGCACAGATTTATGCGCTTGCTTCAGCAGCGCTCGCCACTGTTTCGAGCGAATCAGCTTCGTCTTCTGCCGCCTGCACCTTTGTCGGCACCACGCCAAAGCAGTAGCTCAGCGCCGCAGACACCGCAAATGCTGCGCCGCCGGCAGCGCAGCACCACAGCAGATTCGAGATGCCGCCCGTGGCAAAGCCAATGACCATAAGAACATTCGTCATACCGATAGTATAAGCCGTAACGTGGCCTACGGCCGCAACAAGGCCTCCGACGGCGCCGCCAACGGCCATGCACGTCAGACACCTGCCATATTTAAAGCCGCATCCGTACAGCGCTGGCTCGCTTACGCCGCCAAGAATACCCGAGATTGAATAGCCCAGCATGAGCGCCTTCTCGTCCTTATCCGCAACGCGGAGCGACGCGCCAAAGGGCATACCCCAAACGGCGAACGTTGCCATCGTCGCGGCGATCAGGATGCACGAATCCGTTCCCACACTCATAAACTGCGCATAGGCGAGCGATAGGACAACGTTGCTGACACCCGCGATCTTAAGAAACTCCCAGCCCGCGGCAAGCCCCATGAGCGTGAGCAGCGACACGATGCCACCGGAATTGCCAAGCATAAACATAAGCTGTCCCAACAGCATGCCCAGATAGCTGCCTGCCGGCGCCGTAACACACAGCGACACCGGAACCATAACGAGCATGGTTGCAAACGGTACAAAAGAAAACGCCACAGCCTGAGGGATAGTGCGCTTAAAGAAACGCTCCACCTGCCATAGCACGGGCACCGAGATGAGAACCGGAATAACAGTCGTTGTGTAATCGTTGACCGGCGCGGGAAGCAGACCATACACGAAAGCCATCGCTGCCCCCGTCGTCGATGCGGCATCGACGAGCTTAAGCAGATCGGGCGCAATCAATACGCCGCCCAGCATCATGCCCAGCTGCTCCGAGCAACCGAGCTGGCGGGCGGCCGCCCAACCAAGATAAATGGGCAAAAAGTAGTAGCCGGCGTTATAGAGCCAACTGTAGAACAGGCGATAGATTTCGGAATCGGCAGACCACAGGCCCAGCATGCCTTCGCCCATAACGACGGCGGCGGTGCGGAACAACGCCGCGCAAACAATAAACGGCAGCGCCGACATCATGCTTTTGGACAGATAGTCCACCACGGCCATGGCGTTTGATGAAACCGTCGTTGTAAACGAGGTGTTAGAAACTTGTGACATGGAACGCCTTTCCCAATGTGACATGCGGGCTGTCCCTTTGTCACATCGTGCGGTACTGACCGATTGCGCGGTACTTTTCGTAGCGGAGGTTTGTGAGGGTCGCGTCGTCGAGCTGCCCAAGCGTATCGAAGGCATCAAATGCCGAGGACATGACGGCACCGGCGATCTCCTCATGCGACAGGCCCCTATCGTCGACAATGCCGTCGATGATGCCGAGCGCCAACAGATCGGGGGCCGTGAGCTTAAGCGCCTCAGCGGCCTCATTCGCGCGCTCGGTATCCTTCCACAGGATCGACGCACAGGCCTCGGGGCTCACGACCGAATAGGCCGAGCTTGAGAGCATCAGGATGCGGTCGGCCACGGACAGCGCCAGCGCGCCACCAGAGCCGCCCTCGCCTGTCACCACCGAGACAATCGGCGTCTTAAGGCCGCTCATCTCCATGAGATTCTGGGCAATCGCCTCGCCCTGGCCGCGCTCCTCGGCACCGATGCCGCAAAACGCGCCCGAAGTATCAACCAGGCACAGAACCGGCCGACCAAATTTCTCGGCTTGGTGCATCAGGCGACGTGCCTTGCGGTAGCCCTCGGGATGTGCCATACCAAAGTTGCGACGCATGCGCTCTTTGGTCGTGGTACCGCGCTCGATGGCGATAACCGTCACGGGTCGCCCGTCTTTCCAGCCGATGCCGCCCACCACGGCAGCATCGTCGCCAAAGTAGCGGTCGCCGTGCAGCTCTACGAATCCGTCGAGACCCAACGAGATCATCTCGCCTGCCGTGGCGCGGTTCGCCGAGCGAGTCTGTTTGACAATCTCGAGCGCGGTTTTTGGTGCCGCCGAGCGCTTAAACAAGTGTCCCAGCTTTTTGCCGCGACGACCCGTATGCACGATCTCATGCGGTGCCCCCAAGCTGGGCGCATGCCCTTCGTGCAGCGCCAACAGCTCGCCTACCGTGAGCGCAATCTCGCCGCGCGGAACAACGGCATCGCAAAAGCCGTGCTCCAGCAAAAACTCGGAGCGCTGGAATCCCTTGGGCAGGTGCTTGTGCATGTTCTGCTCGATCACGCGCGGGCCGGCAAATGCCGTCAGGGCATCGGGCTCGGCCAGGATAATGTCGCCCTCCATGGCAAAGCTCGCGGTTACGCCTCCGGTCGTGGGGTCGGTGAGCACCGTGATATACAGGCCGCCCGCCTCGCTGTGGCGCCGAACCGCCGCAGAAATCTTGGCCATCTGCATAAGCGATGTCACGCCCTCTTGCATGCGCGCACCGCCCGAAACGGTAAAGCCGACAACCGGCAATCCCAGCTCGGTTGCATGCTCAAATGTGCGACAGATCTTCTCGCCCACCACGGAGCCCATCGAGCCCATCATAAAGTTAGCGTCCATAAAGAAGAGCGCGGTATCGCAACCGCAGATTTTGCCCCTGCCGCACACAACGGCATCGCGCTCGCCCGAACGCTCGCTCACGCTCTTGAGCTTATCGGCATAGCCGGGAAACGAGAGGAAGTCCTCCGACGCCAGATTGGCATCCCATTCCTCAAACGTGCCCTCGTCAACCGTCATGCGCATGCGCGCGCGACCGCTCACGCGAAAGTGTTTGCCGCAACGAGGGCAGACCTCGAGGTTGTCGTGCAGGCGCGCCTCATCGATCACACGGCGGCACTCCGGGCACTTGATAAACACGTGGCGCGCGGGAAACTCGGCGCACGACTCGGTCATCGGCCCCTCGAGGACGTTGACCGTCTTCGCTTTTCTATTCATCAGCATAGAGATGCCCCATCAGATCGGTGTGGTACATGCCCGACAAGAACTCATCGTTTGCCAGCACGTCGAGCTGAAGCTCGCTGTTTTCGCTCACGCCCTCAATCACGAGCTCGCCCAGGGCCGAGCGCATCTTGCGAATGGCACCGTCACGCGTGGGCGCACACACGATGAGCTTGCCGAGCATGGAGTCGTAGTACGGCGGAACTGTCGCGCCGGTAAACATGGCGGAATCCCAGCGCACGCGCGGACCACCCGGCACACGCAACGCGGTGACCGTTCCGCATGACGGCAGAAAGTCCGGCGTCTCGGCATTGATGCGGCACTCCATGGCGTGGTTGCGGACCGGCATGTCCTCCTGCTCAAAGGGCAGAGGCTGGCCGGCTGCCACGCGCAGCTGCCACTTGACCAGGTCGGTATCGGTCACAAACTCCGTAACCGGATGCTCCACCTGCAAGCGCGTGTTCATTTCCATAAAGTAGAAATTGCCGTCGTCCGAATACAGGAACTCGATGGTACCGGCTCCTTCGTAGCCGACGGCACGAGCCAGGTCACGCGCTGCCTTGTGCATGCGAGCACGAATGTCGTCGTGTCCGTCGAGGCACGGCGCGGGGCTCTCCTCGATCAGCTTTTGGTTGCGGCGCTGCACCGAGCACTCACGCTCGCCAAGCGAAAACACATGGCCCTGCTTATCGGCCATAATCTGCACCTCGACGTGGTGCGCCGGCGCGACAAACTTCTCCATGTAGCACTCGCCGTCGCCAAAAACGGCCTCGCCCTCGGCACGCGCCTCGATAAACGCCTTTGCCGCATCTTCCACGCGCTCGACCTTGCGAATGCCGCGACCGCCACCACCGGCACGCGCCTTAATAAGCACGGGGCAGCCAATGCGTTCGGCCTCGGCCGTTGCCTCCTCGGGGCTTTTGAGCAAATCGCAGCCCGGAACGATGGGCACGCCCGCCGCGGCAGCCGTTCGACGTGCGGCGTCCTTGTCGCCCATGCTGTCGATCACCTCGGCCGAAGGACCGACAAACGCCAGGCCATACTTGTCGCAGTCGCGCACGAAGCTCGCCTTCTCGGAAAAGAAGCCATAACCGGGATGAATTGCCTTAGCTCCCGACTTTACGGCACAGGTGAGCACGGCATCGTCGTTGAGGTAGCTCTCGGCAAGACGCGGGCCGCCGATGCAATACGCCTCGTCGGCAAGCTGCACGTGCAGCGCGTCCGCATCGGCCGTGGAGTAGACGGCGACGGTCTTGATGCCCATATCGCGGCACGCGCGGATAACACGGACCGCGACCTCGCCGCGGTTGGCGATGAGCACTTTGTCGAACATGAAGCCTTCCTTAACTTTCGTGCATGAGTGCAAAAGACATATCGGCGCGACAGCAAACCTCACCGTTGACGCTCGCAGTACCCGTCGCAAAGCGGAACGGCCCGCGCGCACGCGTGATGGAGCACACCAGATCTACCGTGTCGCCCGGGCGCACCGGACGCTTAAAGCGCACCTTGTCCAGACTCGTGTAGAACGGTGTCGCACCGCGAGCTTCCTCATCGCCCATCAGCAGCACGCAGCAGTTCTGGGCGAGCATCTCGCACTGAATCACGCCGGGGACGACCGGGTTTCCCGGAAAATGCCCCTGCAAAAAGTACTCGTCGCCCGTAATCGTGATCTTGCCGTGGGCCTCGTTGCCCACCAGCTCGGCTTCGTCGAGCAAAAGCATCGGCTCGCGATGCGGCAACAGTTTCTTGAGCTCTTCTTTGTTCATGGATATCACCTATCCGATCCTCATGAGGCAGCTGCCAAACTCCACGAGGTCGCCGTCGGCCACGCAGATCTCGAGTACCTCGCCATCCGCCTCTGCCGTCACCTCGTTGAGAACCTTCATGGCCTCGATGATGCAGAGGGTCTCGCCGGCCTTGACCTTGGAGCCCACGTGCACAAACGGCTCGTCGCCCGGCGCCGGGGCAGCATAGAAAACGCCGACCATGGGAGCGGTCACCTCGGTGCCCTTGGGCTCCGGTGCGGCGGCAGGCGCCTGCGCGGCGGGCTCCGGTGCGGCGGCAGGCATGGCGACAGGAGCCACCGCCGGAGCAGTCACGGCACCCGGCATAGGCATGGGCACGGCAACCGGCCGCGCGGCGCTCGCGCGCTCGAGTTCGACCGCGGTGCCATCGGGCTCCTCAACGCGCACGCGCGTGAGGCCGCGGTCCTCCATAACATCAGCTATCTCAGCAAGTCTTTTGGAATCCATGCTCTAGCTCCTTGCATATCTACGCAGCGCGATGGCGGCATTGTGTCCGCCAAAGCCCAGATTGGTCGAAAGCGCCCAGGTAAGGTCGGCGCGAACCGCGCGATTGGGCGTGTAGTCAAGATCGCAGGCGGGATCGGGCGTGTGGTAGTTAATGGTCGGCGGCACCACACCCTGCTCGAGCGCCATGGCACAGGCCATGACCTCGATGGCGCCCGTGGCACCGATCATGTGGCCGGTCATCGACTTGGTCGACGAGACATGTGCGGCGCGCGCCGCGTCCTCGCCGAGCGCTCGTTTGATGCCCGCAGTCTCGGACGAATCGTTGAGCTTGGTCGAGGTGCCGTGGGCGTTGATGTAGAGGCCCTCGGAAGGCTTAACGTCGCCCTCGGCCACCGCCAACGATATCGCACGGGCGATACCTGCCGCGTCCGGGTCGGGACTCGTGATGTGGTAGGCGTCATCGGTGTTGCCGTAGCCCACGACCTCGGCGTAAATGTGCGCACCGCGAGCCTGTGCGTGCTCCATACCCTCGAGCACGAGCACGCAGGCGCCCTCGCCCATCACAAAGCCGTCGCGGTCTGCATCGAACGGGCGACAAGCCGTCGCGGGATCGGGGTTGGTGGTCAATGCGCGGCAGGACGTAAAGCCCGCAACGGCATCGGGGATAATGGCGGCCTCGGCGCCGCCGGCCAGGATTGCATCGGCATAGCCGTGCTTGATGGCGCGGAACGCCTCACCCACCGCATGGGCCGAGGTTGCGCACGCGGTCACCACGGGCAGGGTCGGGCCCTTTGCCTTATGGCGAATCGCGATGTTGCCCGAAGCCATGTTGGGGATCATCATCGCGATCATGTAGGGCGATGCGCGACGAGGCCCGCGATCGGCAATCGTGTGGACGTTGTCGACAAGCGTCTGCATGCCGCCCACGCCCGAGCCCACGTAGACGCCCAAGCGCTCGCGATCGATGGCGCCTTCGACATCAAAGCCCGCATCGTGCATGGCCTCGTCCGACGCCGCCATCGCAAACTGAACACAGGGGTCGAGATGCTTGGCGTCATGCTTGCCAAAGTACTCATTGCCGTCAAAACCCTTGACCTCGGCCGCCACCTTGACGGCAAATGCATCGGTATCAAAGTGCGTGATCGGACCGATGCCGCACGTGCCGGCGCACATGGCCGCCCAGGTGGCAAGCGCGGTGTTGCCGAGCGGCGATACGGCACCGATGCCGGTGATTGCAACTCTCTGTTCCATCATGGTCTCCTCATCCAAGCTGTTGTGTGGCTCTGGTTTCTACATCGCCATTCCGCCGTCGACGCGTATGACTTCGCCCGTAATGTAAGCAGCCGCATCGCTCACTAAAAAGCGCACCACACCGGCCACCTCCTCGGGCTGCGCCATACGCTTAAGGGGAATCTGCTCCTCGGTTGCCGCACGCACCTTCTCCGAGAGCTTTGCCGTCATATCCGTCTCGACAAACCCGGGGGCGACCGCGTTCACTCGTACGCCGCGGGGCGCAAGCTCGCGCGCCACCGCCTTGGTCAGGCCGATCACGCCCGCCTTGGAGGCAGCGTAGTTGGCTTGCCCGGCATTGCCAATCAGGCCCACGACCGAGCTCATGTTGACGACGCAGCCGCCGCGCTGGCGCATAAAGGTCTTGGTGAGCGCGCGCGTCGCATTGAACGTGCCCTTGAGATTGACATCGAGCACGCGGTCGAAGGCATCGTCGCCCATGCGCACGAGCAGGCCATCGCGGGTGATACCGGCGTTGTTGACGAGCGCCCAAATCGAACCAAAGTCGTTGAGCACGGCCTCAATGCACGCATTGACGGCATCGGGGTTGGCCACATCGCATTGATACGCGCGAGCTGTGGCACCAGCGGCCTCGCAGGCTTCGCACGTCTCGCGCGCCGCATCGACGCTACCGGCATAGACGACGGCGATATCAAAGCCGTCCTCCGCCAGGCCAACCGCACAAGCGCGGCCGATACCACGCGAGCCGCCCGTGACCAGTGCCACGCGACGTAAGTCGTTGCGCTCGAGCGTGCCGTTGTTCAAATTGCCCATGTCATTCCTTTCGGGTTACAGCCCTGTGGACTATGCGAGCTCGTCGGCAATAGCTGCGACCTGCTCGGCTGTTTCGCACGAATACACGCAAACGTCGCTCAGCGTACGCTTGACCAGGCCGGACAGCGTTTTGCCAGGGCCAACCTCAATAAACGTGTCGATGCCCTGATCCTGCAGAGTATGCAGCGTGTCGACCCAGCGCACGGCATGACTCACCTGGTTGGCCAAGACATCCGATGCCGCTCGCGGATCCGCCGGATAGGGCGCCGCCGTCATGTTTGCCATGACCGGAATCAGCAGCGGAGACGGCGCGTGGCCGGCTTGGATATACGTCGCCAGCCCCTCAGTCGCCTCGGTCATATAGGGACTATGGAATGCACCCGACACCGCGACTTTCATAGCGCGGCCGCCAGCCCCTTTTACTAGGACGTCGAGCTCCTGCAGCGCCTCGGGCGCTCCGGCAACAACCGTCTGCTGCGGGCTGTTGTAGTTGACCGGCCAGCAGTCCTCGCCGGCCTGTTTTGCCAGATTCTCGACTTGCTCCGCATCGAGCTTGATGACGGCGCGCATACCGCCCGGATGGCGCTCGGCAGCCGCGGCCATCAGCGCCGCGCGCTCGCACACGAGCTCAAAGCCCGCTCGCGTATCGAATGCCCCCGCAAAGGTGAGCGCGGCGACCTCGCCCAGCGAGAATCCCGCACAGGCGGCAGGCACCACGCCGCGCTCACGCAGAGCGGTAGCCGCTGCCAGGTCGTGAACGAACACGCACGGCTGCGTGTTCTCGGTCTGCGAGAGCTCCTCCTTGGAGGCGCTCCGGCACTGCTCGCTGGTCCCCGGGCGCACCTCGTCGACAATGGCGAACACCTCGGCGGCCGCCGGCGATGCCTCGATCAGGTCGACGCCCATCGCGGGGTGTTGGGCACCCTGGCCAGCAAACAGAAACGCTACGCTACCCATGCGGACGCACCCTTCAGGACGCGCTCGGCGCCATCGATCAGGTCGTCAACGATTTCACGTGCGCTCTGGCGCTCGTTGACCATGCCGGCAATCTGTCCACACAAAAACGAACCCTCTTCGTAATTGCCGTCCTTGGCGGCCTTGCGAAGGGCGCCCGTGCCCATGGCCCCGAGTTCCTCGACACTTACGCCCGCCGCCTCGCTCTTGGCGTAGGCGTTGGTAAAGGGGCTCTTGAGGGCGCGCACCGGGTGTCCCGTCGAGCGGCCGGTCGCACGCGTCGAGGTGTCGTTGGCCTTCAAGACCATCTCCTTGTACTGCTCCGATACGGTGCACTCGTCTGCGATCAGAAAGCGCGTACCCACCTGCACGCCGGCGGCGCCCAGCATAAAGGCGGCCGCCACGCCGCGGCCGTCGGCAATACCGCCAGCGGCCACAACGGGAATGTCGACCGCATCGACGACCTGCGGCACCAGTGCCATCGTCGAGGTCTCGCCAATATGGCCGCCCGATTCGGTACCCTCGGCAACAACCGCCGTGGCTCCACGACGTGCCACGAGGCGCGCCAGCGCCACCGAGGCAACGACCGGGACGACCTTGATGCCCGCCTCGTTCCACGCCTTCATGTACTTGGCGGGATTGCCGGCGCCCGTCACGACGACCGGCACTCGCTCGTCAATCACGACCTGCGCGACCTCGTCGGCAAACGGGCTCATGAGCATGACGTTGACGCCAAAGGGCTTATCCGTCTTGGCGCGCAGCTCATGAATCTGGTCGCGAAGCCAGTTGGCGTCGGCGTTCATGGCCGCGATGATGCCTAAGCCACCCGCCTCGGACACTGCGGACGCCAGCGAGGCATCGGCAATCCAGGCCATACCGCCCTGGAACACGGGCTTTTCGATGCCGAGCAGATCGCAGAGAGGAGTCTTGAGCATCTCTACTTCTCCAATGCCGCCTCGACCGTATCGGCGAACTCGCCGACCGTCTTGGGGTTCTCCTCGGTATCGAGCTGGATGCCAAACTCGTCCTCGACGGCGACGAGGATCTCGACGGTGCCCAGGCTGTCGAGACCAATCTCCTCGAGCGTGGACTCGGGCTTCATCTCGACATCGTCAAGACCGGCGGTCTCGCGGATAACGTCGCAAACGCGCTCGAAGGTCTTCTGATCTGCCATGGTAGTTCTCCTTTGGTTGTGCCCTAGGGCGTTTTTATTTCCTATGTGCGACTACTTCCAACGAAGCAGATAGCCA
Source organism: uncultured Collinsella sp. (assembly GCA_902475375.1). Taxonomy (GTDB): domain Bacteria; phylum Actinomycetota; class Coriobacteriia; order Coriobacteriales; family Coriobacteriaceae; genus Collinsella. The sequence goes on from CABRZC010000007.1 coordinate 35,104, forward strand.
CCTATATCCAGACCGGCGCCAAATCCAACCAAGGCGATGGTGTCGCCTGTGTGAAGTGCACCGGCGTTTGCCAGCCGGTCGAGGGCAAGCGGAATGCATGCGCTCGAAATGTTGCCGATCTCGCGCAGCGTTCGAACCACGCGCTCGTCTGGCACGCCGAGGCGCTTGACCGCCTGACTCAGGATTCGTTCGTTAGCCTGATGGAATACAAAATGGTCGATGTCTTCGACCGAAATGCCCGCATCGCCCGCAAGCTTATGGACCGTGTCGCAGATGGCGTTGACGCCGAACTTGAACACGCGGCGGCCATTCATGGACAGCACGCTCTCGCTATCTGCAGAGGCCTTAAACGGCGAGGTGCCGACCAGACCGGGTACGCGCAACGTCTCGACGTCGGGCGCCGTCGAAAGCTCAACGGCAAGGGGGTTGTCTCCCCCAGCTCCAATCACTGCGGCGCCTGCCCCATCGCCAAAGAGCACGCAGGTGGCGCGGTCGGTCCAGTCGAGCGTGCGCGTCATCTGCTCGGCAGCAACGACAAGCACGCGCTCGGCACGGCCGCGGGCGATATAGCCCTCGGCGACATCGAGCGCAAACACGAAGCCGGCACAAGCCGCCGAGACATCGAAGGCAGGGCACGTCGCGCCCAGACGCTCGGCTACGGCACACGCCTCGGCGGGAACAAGGTGGTCACCCGTTGTCGTCGAGCAGACGATTAGATCCAGCTGGCTCGCGTCGATTCCGGACACCTGGAGTGCCCGCTCGCTCGCCGCTACGGCAAGGTCGTCGAGTGACTCGGTGGTGCAGACGTGGCGGCTCTTGATACCGGTGCGGGTAAAAATCCACTCATCCGAGGTATCGAGGAACTCAGATAGCTCGTCATTGGAAACACTGCGCTCAGGAAGCGCCGAGCCTGTTCCAAGAATCGTGAAACCCATCACTAACCTCCTTTGAGTTGTTGACGTGTTTACATCGACCAAGAGAGGATAGCGCATTTTAGTCGTTGTTGACGTGTTAACATTAAATTGTCCAAATGCGACAAAGGCTTCACATTGTGTCTATCTCTCGACACCATTGCGCGATTGCCTTATTAACTTAGGAGGTAGCAGCTGTTATGGATTCTCGTTTAACGATAGTCGACGTAACCGGATCGACCAACGATGACCTGCTCGAAGCAGGAAAACAGGGAGAGCCGCACGGCACGGGACTTGCCGCCCGGACTCAGACGGCAGGACGCGGCCGGCGCGGCCACAAGTGGGATTCAACCGCCGGCAACCTATTGCTTTCGATTGTCCTGCGTCCATGCGTTAATCCTGCAAAGTACTCTGGTCTTGCCGCCATCAGCGGCTTAGCGGTGCTCGAGGCGCTCGAAAAGCAGGGTCTTGCAAACGAGATTGGCCTCAAATGGCCCAACGACCTGGTCGCGCGAGGACGCAAGCTCGGCGGCATTCTGGTCGAGGCCGCACGCGATAACGAAGGCAAACCTTTCGCCGTCTGCGGCATTGGCGTCAACGTAAACTACACGCCCCAAGAGGTGCCCGATGGCGGCCTGGCGGCAATTGGCCTCTCGGATCTCAACGAGAACGTTCCCGCCGTCGACATGCTCCTCGATGAGGTCTATCACGCAGTTATAGACGCTGTAGATGCCTGGGCAGAGCGCCTCACCGCCAAGGAAGAAGACGCCGGTCCGCTCGCGCCCGTCCACGATGAATATATCGCTCACCTCAATTGGATCGGGGAGCACGTTATCGCCCGCTCCCCCGCTGGGGACGAGCTGGCGCGTGGCATCTTTCAAACGGTCGATGGCTTTGGTCGCGCGTGCATCGAAACGGAAGACGGCTTTCGATCCTTCCATTTTGAGGAGGCATCGCTGCGTCCCTTGAGCGAATAGGGCGCCGCAACCACCTACTCGGCAGCATTACCCCACAGTCCAAACCATCATTCAAAACAAAAGGGCCCCGCTGCCGTAGCGGCAGCGGGGCCCTTTGAGCTATGAGCGATATCGCTTAGAGCTTGATGTCGATGTCGACGCCAGCGGGGAGGTCGAGACGCATGAGCGAATCAACGGTGCCCGAGGTGGGGTCGAGGATGTCGATGAGGCGCTTGTGGGTGCGCATCTCGAACTGCTCACGGGAGTCCTTGTTCACGTGCGGCGAGCGGATAACCGTGTACAGGTTGCGCTCGGTGGGCAGGGGGACAGGACCGGAAACGCGAGCGCCGGTCTTCTGAGCGGTCTCGACGATGAGCTTCGCGGACTGATCGACGACCTCGTGATCATAGCCCTTGAGGCGAATGCGGATCTTCTGGGTAGCCAACTTAAACCTCCAAAGAGTGCGAGAGATGTTCTCGCGGATTACGTAACAGGGAGCTCGAACTTAGGCGTTCTTGCTCATGACCTCGTCCACGATGGACTTGGGCGCGGGCTCATAAGAGTCGAACTGCATCGTGTAGGATGCACGGCCCTGGGTCTGGGAGCGAAGGTCGGTAGCGTAACCGAACATCTCGCCCAGCGGCACCTTGGCACGGATGAGCTTGCTGTTCTTGCGATCCTCCATGCCCTCGATCTTGCCGCGGCGACCGGAGAGGTTGCCCATAACGTCGCCCATGTACTGCTCAGGGGTCTCGACCTCGACAGCCATGATCGGCTCGAGCAGCTGCGGATCGGACTTCTTGAGGGCGTCCTTGATAGCCATGGAACCGGCGATCTTGAAGGCGGCCTCGGAGGAGTCGACCTCGTGGTAAGAACCGTCGAACAGGGTGACCTTAACGTCGAGGACCGGGAAGCCGGCGATAACACCGGTGTTCAGGGCCTCCTGGATGCCCTTGTCGATGGACGGGATGTACTCCTTGGGCACGACGCCGCCGACGATAGCGTTGACGAACTCGTAGCCGAAGCCCTCCTCCATCTTCTCGAGCTTGATGACGGCGTGGCCGTACTGACCGCGACCGCCGGACTGACGGACGAACTTGCCCTCAGCCTTCTCGACGTCGTGACCAGCGGTCTCGCGGTAGGCAACCTGGGGCTTACCAACGTTAGCGTCAACCTTGAACTCGCGGAGCAGACGGTCGACGATGATCTCGAGGTGCAGCTCGCCCATGCCGGCGATGATGGTCTGGCCGGTCTCGTGGTTGGTGGACACCTGGAAGGTCGGGTCCTCTTCGGCGAGCTTGGTCAGAGCCAGGGACATCTTGTCCTGCTCGGCCTTGGTCTTGGGCTCGATGGCAACGTCGATAACGGGCTTAGCGAACTCGATCTTCTCGAGGACGATCTCCTTGCCCTCGGCGCACAGGGTGTCACCGGTGGTGGAGTTCTTGAAGCCGACGCAAGCGACGATGTCGCCAGCGGCAGCGTCGTCACGGTCGATACGCTCGGCAGCGTTCATCTCGAGGATGCGGCCGAGGCGCTCGCGCTGACCGTTGGAAGCGTTGACCACGTAGGAGCCGGACTCGGCGCGGCCGGAGTAAACGCGGACATAGGTGAGCTTACCGACGAACGGGTCGGTCATGATCTTGAAGACCAGGCCGGAGAAGGGCTCGTCGAAGGAAGGATGACGCTGAATCTCCTCGCCGGTGTCCGGATCGGTACCGGTGACGGCCTCGACGTCGAGCGGGCTGGGCAGGTAGTCGACGACAGCGTCGAGCAGCTCCTGAACGCCCTTGTTCTTGTAGGCGGAACCCACGAAGACGAGGTTGAGCTCGTTGGCCAGAACGCCCTTGCGCAGAGCAGCCTTGAGCTCCTCGACGGTGAAGTCCTCCTCCATGAGAATCTTCTCCATGAGCTCGTCGTCAAAGCTGGCAGCAGCGTCGAGGAGCTCCTCGCGCTTGGTGGCAGCGATGTCGGCAAACTCAGCCGGGATCTCGTCCATCGGCTCGGGGTAGGTCATGCCCTTCTCGTCGGCCTTGAAGTCCCATGCAGTCATGGTGACCAGGTCGATGACGCCCCAGAAGTTGTCCTCGGCGCCCATCGGGACCTGAGCGGCCACGGCGTTAGCGTCGAGACGATCCTTCATGGTCTCGATAGCGTTGAAGAAGTCAGCGCCCACGCGGTCATACTTGTTGATGAAGGCGATGCGGGGGACGTTGAAGGTAGAAGCCTGACGCCAAACGGTCTCAGACTGGGGCTGAACGCCGGCAACGGCGTCGAAGACGGCGACAGCGCCATCGAGGACGCGCAGGCAGCGCTCGACCTCGGCGGTGAAGTCAACGTGGCCCGGGGTGTCGATGATCTGGATGCGGTAGTCCTTACCGTCCTTGTTCCAGAAGCACGTGGTAGCAGCGGAGGTAATGGTTACGCCGCGCTCCTGCTCCTGAACCATCCAGTCCATGGTGGCAGCGCCCTCATGGACCTCACCGATCTTGTGGGTCTTACCGGTGTAGTAAAGAATACGCTCGGTCGTGGTGGTCTTACCGGCATCGATGTGGGCCATGATGCCGATGTTACGGGTATCGGAAAGCTTGTACTTAGGCTTAGCCATGTTAGTTCCTTACCTTAACTTACCAACGATAGTGAGAGAACGCGCGGTTGGCCTCGGCCATCTTGAAGACGTCCTCACGCTTCTTGACGGAAGCGCCCAGGCCGTTGGAAGCGTCGAGGATCTCGTTGGCGAGACGCTCGGCCATGGTCTTCTCCTTGCGAGCGCGGGAGAAGTTGACGATCCAGCGGATGCCCAGAGCGGTGGAACGACGGGAGTTGACCTCCATCGGGACCTGATAGGTAGCGCCACCGACACGCTTGGGCTTAACCTCGAGCGTGGGCTTGACGTTGTCCATAGCCTTCTTGAAGGTAGCGAGAGCGTCGCCACCCTCGGACTTCTCGGCAACGATCTCGAAAGCGGTGTAAACGATGCGCTCAGCGGTGGCCTTCTTGCCGTCAAGAAGGACCTTGTTGATGAGCTGAGTCACCAGGCGGTTGTTGTAAACGGCGTCAGGCTGAACCTCACGACGATTAGCTGCTGCACGACGCGGCATGTGAAATCTCCTTAAGTGTCTACCGTGCGGCGCTTAGGCGGCACACGGCGAAAGTATCAAAACGTTATCTGGCTTATTTGGCCTTGGGGCGCTTAGCACCGTACTTGGAACGGGCCTGCATACGGTTCTGGACCGGAGCAGCGTCGTAGGCGCCACGGATGACGTGATAACGGACACCAGGGAGGTCACGGACACGACCGCCGCGGACGAGCACGATGGAGTGCTCCTGCAGGTTGTGGCCCTCACCCGGGATGTAAGCAGTAACTTCGATGCCGTTGACAAGGCGAACACGGGCAACCTTACGAAGAGCCGAGTTCGGCTTCTTGGGGCTCGTGGTGAAGACGCGGGTGCACACGCCGCGCTTCTGGGAGTTGTGCTGCAGAGCAGCGTTCTTGGACTTCTTGGGCACGGAACGACGGCCCTGGCGAACCAGCTGGTTAATAGTAGGCAAAGCGTACTCCTTCTCGAATGATTCCAGCTTTCTGTAAAGTGCAACGGCTTGAATCGAGGGGTCAGCATCCCCCTACGAAACACGCAGTTCGATAGGATACGTGGCGTTAGCTGTGCCGT
>CABRZC010000008.1 GCA_902475375.1 uncultured Collinsella sp.
TGATGGGCTCCAGGCTTTGGCGTGCCAAAGTCCTGAAGAGATTCGCTTGTCTCAAAGGGCTGGGGCAGGGGAAGCGTGTATTGCCGAAGGGCGAACTCATTACTCATGATGGTCCGCCTTTCTGTATCCATTAGATGATGCGTCGACAGGGTAGCGCTCGCCATTGCGCTTGAGCTTGGACGAAAGCGCCGCTGGCAGGTCGATTTCATTTAAATCTGCGAAACGCAGAAGGAAAAGGAGCGTGTCGGCGACTTCGTCTTCGATGGCTTGGCGTTGCTCGGTGTCTTCGAACATTTCTGCAATGCGCTCGTCGCTCATAAAACGAAAGAGCTGAAGGAGCTCGGAGGACTCAGTTGCCATGCCGATGGCGAGCTCTTTTGGCGTGTGATACTTGCGCCAGTCGCGTGCATCACAAAAGTCCCTGACTTGTTCCGTCATGGCATCGAGCCTATCCATCGTCCGCAACCTCCCTGATGTTCATTGTTTTATTATGGCGGTATCTGGGATTTATTGCACCTCATTTGGGGCATGCGGTTTGTTCGGTCGCGATTGCCGGTAGGGGGTTTCACCATGAAAATCGAAGTTGATGTAGACCAACTGCGCGAGAGTCTGCTCGACCGCGCGGGGAGTGCGGCAGGCGTGGGTTTTCCGGCCGCCATGCTCGACGTGATGGATATCGAGGACGAGTCACCCCAAGATCTCCTAGCCCGAGCCGAACGCGAAGGCCTCGACCTCCGCGACTTTGCCGTCAAAGACGATGATGATGACTGCGGCGCAGACGAGGACTGGTAGCCGCGATTGAACTTCAACCCCATCCCCCTCAATAAGTTGCGGTGAAATAGGGACTGAAATGGCTGTTCAGAGGCCTATCCAGTCCTTATTTCATCGCAACTTATGGGTGGGGATGGCTACGACGCCAGCGTGGCGATGACGGCTTCGTCGCCGGCGTATATGAGGGTGTTGCCGTCGGGGATGATCGTTTGACCGTCGCGCTTGAGCATCACGACGATAAACGGGTGCTTGCCTTGCGGCACATCGCGCAGGCGCCGTCCTGCCAGGCGACCGTGGGGCGTCACGGTGACCTCGCGCAGCGTAACCTCGGCACGTTCTTCAAACGTTGGAGCGGCCATCACCAACAGGTCGCCTTCTTCAATTACGGTATCACCGTTGGGCAGCACGGGGTGTGCGCCGTCACGCAGCACCAGGACCACGAGCATGTCGGTGACGCTGCCGATGTCCGCGAGCGAGCGTCCGGCAAACGGATGGCCCGCACCTACCTTGAGCTTAACGAACGACATGCCGTCCTCATCGCGGTAATCGTTAAAGGTGCGGCGCACATCGCCGGCGGCATCGATCATGTTGAGCTTTTTCGCCACCGCCGGCAGCAGCGATCCCTGCACCACAATGCTCGACACGGCAATTACAAACACCAGGTCAAACAGGTCGTGACCGCCGGGAACACCGGCCACCACAGCAAAGAGGCTAAACACGACCGAAGCTGCACCGCGTAGACCCGCCCAGCTTACGAGCGCGACCTGGCGAGGGTTCGTCTTAAAGGGCGCCAACAACATGCCGACGGCGATGGGGCGGCTCACAAAGAGCATAAACGCCATGAGTGCCAGGCCTGGTAGCAGCATTTGCGGCAGGCGGGCGGGTGTGACAAGCAGGCCCAGCAAGAAGAAGATGGTCATCTCGGCCATCTCGGTAAGGGTGTCAAAAAAGTGCGCCATCTCGACCTTGCCGGTGATGTCGCTCGCACCCAGCACGATGCCCGCTAGGTATACAGCCAAAAAGCCGTTGCCGCCCAGGTAGCTCGGCAGCGCGTAGGCGACGATCGCCACGGCGAACAAAAAGATAGTCTGCGCGCCCTCGGCCGTTGCGTGTGCGCGTTCAATCAGGCGGCTGGATGTCCAGCCGATGACAAGGCCCAGCCCCACGCCCAGGATGATCTGCTTGGCCAGCAGTACAGGAATGTCGATATTGCCGCCCGCCGCAAGGGTCGCGAGCACCGCGGTGAGCATGTAGGCGACGGGGTCGTTGGAGCCCGATTCGACCTCGAGCAGAGAGTCGGTGCCGCTCCTCAGCGACAGGTTGTGCTCGCGCAGCACGCTAAAGACGCTCGCCGCATCGGTCGATGCCACGACCGAGCCTAGCAGCAGGCCGCCGATCCAGTCGAAGCCCAGCGCGAAGTGCGCAAAGGCGCCCGTGATGCCGGCGGTGGCGACAACGCCGAGTGTGCTCAGCAGCACCGCCGGCGCGGTGACGGGCTTGGCGCGGTCGATATTGGTGTTAAAGCCGCCGTAGAACATGATGAACAGCAGTGCCGTACTGCAGACGGTTTCGGTGAGCGCATAGTCGCTAAAGTCGATGTGCGCCGGACCGTTGACGCCCAGCAGCATGCCGAGTGCGATAAAGATGAGCAGGGTGGGGAAGGGGAGCTTTTTTCCGACAGGTTTGATGGTCAGGCACAGAATAATGACGAGGCCGATAAAGAGAAGTATCTTGTTCATAGGGAGTGTCCGCTCCTGGGTGGTTGGCGTGGCACGGTCAGTTGTCTGCGGTAATTTGTACCCAAAGATGGTGGGTTTATGGGGTTGGGCCGTGTGTGTTCGCATTATCGACACGAGGCCGGGGCGGGGGGTGGTGCTGGGTGGAGCGTTGATGATGGTGGCGCGGTATTTCCGGAGCGTGCGGGCGGCCGCTTGTGGCCGTTGGCTGTGGTGGCACTTTCCACCGTTATTGCAACGGAGTACAATGGGTAACGTTTAAGTTCAACTTGAAGTTTTAGTCGTGGCATCGGGCTTCGGCCGTAATGCAGGGAAAGGCGTTCCATGGCGATCTATGTGACATCTGATGCTCACGGGCACGTGCGCGCACTGGACGAGGCCCTTTCCAAGATCTCGCTGACGTCCGACGACACGCTATATGTGCTGGGCGACATGATCGACCGCGGTCCCGATCCGGTCGGTGTCATCAACTTGGTGCGGTCGCTGCCCAACTCTCGCGTGCTTAAGGGCAACCACGAGCAGATTATGCTCGACGCGATCATTGGCCAGGACCCGCTCGATGCCGAGACCTGGGATATCAACGGCGGTTGGACCACGCGCCAGCAGCTCAACGAAATGGAGTTTGAGGCATACGAGGAGCTAGTACGTTGGGCTGCTGCCCTGCCGCTCTATGCGGTGACAGAGACTGTCGAGCGGCCGTACCTGCTGGTGCACGCCGGTATTCAGACCGAGGCGGCGCGCGCGTTTTTGCTTGAGCATGGCGTCGATTGCGGCGACGGCAGGGGAGCGGTCGATGCCGATCGCGAGCTGCTGCAGCAAATGCTCGCCGTGCAGTCGTCCGATGACTTGCTCTGGATTCGCCATGGCTATTGGGATGCCCCGACGGGGCTGCTTTCTGCCGAGGGCAAGGGTCCGGTCGTGGTGAGCGGCCACACGCCCACGGTGTCGCTGGGGCGCTATTGCGAGGTTGGCGGCCTGGCAGGGCTCGATGAGGAGTCGGGCCGCGGGCAAATGGTGCGCTTGGGTGGCGAGGATACCGCCGGTGTGCCCGATCGCATCGATATCGACTGCGCGGCGGCCACCGGTTCCGAGTTCGGCCGCGTCGGGATCCTGCGTCTGGATGACGGGGCGGAGTTTTATGCGAACATCAACCCGGGCGAATAATCGCTGCAAAGGGTAGCTAATTTGGGACGGGGCCTTTTTGACTACTTTTGCCCTTCTGCCCGCTAATTGATTTTTCTGGGACGGGGATTAAATAATCATTTGGCCGCCCGCTGGCTAAGTGAGTAGACTTTTTTGGAAATGCCGAGCACTCAACATATTTGCCTCAATAAAACCGCAGGTCACAGACTTGTGCTTTGTCGGTGTGATCGGGGATTCGGTAAAAGTCTACTCACTTAGTTTTGCGTGATGCATATTGTCCGCAACGAGACCCCGGCCGGGGTGATTCCATCGCAAATTCCGGTGACCGGGGGCAGCTAATTAGGCGCCGTACGGGTTGCGGGCTCGTTCTATGCGCTGGCGGATGTGGGCGTATTCGACAATCAACAGCACCAGCAGTAGGGCCATGATAGCCAGGTAGCTTACGACGGCACCCATCAGGCCAAGCAGGTTGATCAGGATCACCGGGAGCACTACGCTCACGGCAAAGCAGATCAGGTAGATCTTGGTGACGTCTCCAGCGTGGCGCAGCACCGTGATGATGGCATAGATAAAGTCGATGGCCGCGGTTACACCGCCGGCGACGACCATCAGCAGTGCCAGCGTGCGGTAGCGCTCAAAGTTGAGGCCGTACATAAAGCTCATGAGGGGAATGCCGGGACCGGCCATAAATGCGGCGCACACGCCGGTGATGGCCACGATTAGTGCCATAACGGCAATAATAATCAAGTCAAAACGGCGGCGTTTGCGCGGGTTCGCCCAAATGCTCGACAGACGCAGGAGCTGCGGTTTATAGACAAATCCGATGCTCAGCAAAATAGCCTGCGCTGGAAAGAACAGGGCATTAAAGTACAGCTGGTATTTGTAGGCCAGCGTGCCTTCCATCACAAACTTGGGCATGCTCTCGATAAGGTTGAACAGGAACAGTGCGCCAAAGAGCGGGGCGCACTGGACAAACAGGTGGCCGACCTCGCGCAGACTCACATGGCGCGATTTTTCGGTCTCGAGCAGAGCGAGCGGCGCGGTGACCAGCATGAGCGAGGCGATGGAGGTGACACCCATGGCCATCGCCGCGATGGGCATGCTGCGCGTAAGGAACAGCGCCACGCTAAAGACCGCGATGACGCCGACGGAGCGTAGCGTTAGGCTCATGCCGGCCAGGTAGAGTTTATCGGCCTGCTGCAGGCGGCCCTCGTATACGTCGGCGACGCCGTCGACCACCTTATAGAGGTAGACGCCCAGGCCGATCGTCGCCATGTGCGCGTCGTAGCCGCGGGCGCTGCTGTATGCAAGGCCGCAGGCCAGCGCGATCGCTCCGCAAAGCCAGCGATTGAGCTGGTAGGAGGCAAAGGACGTCTTCTCGTCGATATCCGAGACCTGGAAATTGCGCACGCCGTAGTTGCACGCGATCATGATGAGCGTGCCGGTGACAAAGGCGATGGAGAACTTGCCGGCTTCCTCGGCGCCCACAAGCTGCGTGGACACGATGGTGAGCAGCGGAAACGCCATGCCCCATACGGCGGTGCCGAGGGTGTTCCAAAGATAGTCGCGACTGGTGGCGTGCTCTTCGTATTCGGCTTCCTGCGTGGAGAAACCGCCGCCGTAGACAGCGCCGAGCAGGCGGTTCCACCAGGCGTTGACCATGCGGTGGATGGGGCCGGGCTCGCGATCGCGCTCGCGCCGGCGACGTGTGGCCTGGCCGCTGTCGGGGCCGCCGGCGTTGCGCTGACTCAACTCCTGGATACGTGCGAGCTCCTCGGCGGTATGCGATGCGGGGAACAAGCCGTTCTCGATGCGTCCACCTTGGGCCTTTGCGGTGCCGCCGCTCGCTGCGGCGGGGTCGGCGACGCCATTGCGGCGGGCGATGGCGCGGCGGATGCTATCGAGGGGCGTGATGCTCAAGGCGGTTCCTTTCTATTGCTGCGTTCTAGTATAGACGCGATGGTGTTCGCTCGTGTTTTTGAACGGATTGTTCAATAATTTCGGCGGCGCCATTCAGTAGTCGGCACTTAGGGACGCTCCTTGGCTGTTGCCTGTTCAAGAGTGTCCCCAACGACTAGTCGTTTAAGGACGTCCCCAATGACTAGGCCGCTTGCCTGCGATTTTTGACCGTTGGGCGGGCGCTTCGCCGTTGCCGCAAAAACGTTTTTGCATATCGGGTACAACGGGCTTTACGTGAGTAAAGTGCGCGCCGCGTCCACGTGTCGCGTTTTTAAAGGAGGCCCCATGCCTGGTGTTACCCCTGCAGAAGTTCTGTCCAACTTTGGTATTACGCTGGTCGAAGATCCCGCCGAGAATCAGCCCCGTCTGTTGGTCGATCTACCCGCCGCGGAGCTCGTCGAGCACGCCATCCGCCGCGAAGAAGGCCGCATGGCATCCAACGGCGCGCTGGTGATCGAGACGGGGGAGCGCACTGGTCGTTCCCCCAACGACCGCTTTATCGCTGACACGCCCGACGTGCACGACAAGATCGCCTGGGGCGCCGTCAACCGCCCGCTGCCGCTCGAGAGCTACGAGACCATCAAGGCCGGCATCGTCGACTATCTCAACGAGCGCGATGTGTTCGTCACCCGCGGCATGGCCGGCGCCGACCGCAACCACACGCGCCGACTGCTCGTCGCCTGCGAGCGTGCCAGCCAGGCACTCTTCATTAAGCAGATGCTCGCCCGCCCGCTCGCCCGCGAAATCGCGCGCACCGGCGAGCCGGACTTCTGCGTGCTCGCCGCGCCGGGCTACCAGTGCGATCCCGCCATCAAGGGCCTTAACTCCAGCGCCGCCGTGGTCATCAACTTCCAGGAGCGCGTGATTTTGGTCGCGGGTACCGGCTACTCCGGCGAGATCAAAAAGTCCATCTTCAGCGTCATGAATTACCTGCTGCCCGTCGAGGACGACGTGCTGCCCATGCATTGCTCGGCCAGCATGGATCCCGTCACGCACGAGACCGCGGTGTTCTTTGGCCTGTCGGGCACCGGCAAGACCACGCTTTCGGCCAACCCCACGCGCCTTCTGATCGGCGATGACGAGCACGGCTGGTCCGACATGGGCATTTTCAACATCGAGGGCGGCTGCTACGCCAAGTGCGAGGGCTTGGATGCGTTCCATGAGCCCGAGATCTTCAACGCTGTCCGCTTTGGCGCCATCTGCGAAAACGTGGTGCTCGACGAGAGCCGCAAGCCCGACTACGACGACGTCTCGATCACGCACAACACGCGCGTGGCCTACCCTGTGGAGCACATTCCCAACGCGTGGACCAAGGGCATGGGCACCACCCCGAGTGTCGTTCTGTTCCTGACCTGCGATGCCTTTGGCGTGCTGCCGCCCATCTCGCGCCTGACGGCCGACGCCGCCATGTATCACTTTGTGACGGGCTTTACGGCCAAGATCCCCGGCACCGAGGTTGGCGTTACCGAGCCCACGCCCACGTTCTCCTCGCTGTTCGGAGAGCCGTTTATGCCGCTCGACCCTATGGTCTACGCCAAGATGCTCGGCGAGCGCATCGCCGACGGTCGCACCCGCGTCTATCTGGTTAACACCGGCTGGATCGGCGGCGGCTACGGCGTGGGCCATCGAATTGAGCTCGCCTACACGCGCGCCCTGGTCGCGCGGGCCCTCGACGGTACCATCGAGGACAGCGAGTTCTTGCACGACGATATCTTTAATGTCGACATTCCCACTACGTGTCATGGTGTGCCCGACGGCATCCTGGTGCCGCGCCAGTACTGGCAGAGCACCGCGCGCTATGACGAAGCCGCGCACAATCTGGCGGTGATGTTCGAGGAGAACTTCGAGAAGAAGTACTCGCACCTGCCCGAGTCCGTCAAAGCCGCCGGCCCGCACGCCCAGGTGTCCGCCGAGGCCCGTCATCGCGGCCGTGGGCTGCTGGGGCTCCGCCACTAGCGTCGCCTCAGACTCAAAACCACCACAAAGGTGCCTGTCCCCTTTGTGGTGGTTTTTATGTTGATGGGTTAACAATTGGGATATTTGGGTGTGGGGGTTCGGACATGCGGCTAAGATGTTTACCCGTTAGCATCGTGTAAGCGAAAGGCGGTCGTCTCCCATGCAGCAGAACGACGAGACACGTTTTGAGGATTTTGTCGGACTGATTAGCGGGCTCTACAAGGAGATCCAGCGTATCAAGACGTCCGAGGGCGCAAGGCTGGGCCTCAAGGGCTCCGACGTCATGTGCCTGTACTACCTGGAGCGCAGCAAGGACGGCATGACCGGCGCCGACCTGGCTCGTGTGGCCGGCGTGACGCGCGCTGCCGTTTCGCGCACGCTGGCGCACCTGGAGCAGGGCGGCTTTGTCGAGGTTGATGACTCGGGCGATGACGCCGTTAAGTATCGCGCCCCGGTTCGTCTGACCACGTTGGGCGGAGAGAGCATGAACGAGGCCGATCGCATTATTGGCGAGGTGCTCGACGCCACCGGTAAGGCCATGGGTGTGGAGCAGCGCGAGCAGATGTATGCATCGCTGCGCACGATTCTCGAGACCCTGCGCGAGCTGTAGGGCCGCCAAGGCATTTGCTTCCAAGTAACAACTGCATCGTCCCGTTTGGGCACGTATACCGTGCCGGGGCATTGCTGTCAAAATTCCCTGCGCGAGGTCCGCGCAAGAAAGGATTCGTTATGTCCGTCCGCATTATTACCGATTCTGCAAGCGATATGTCGCCGGCGGAGCACCCGGCACTGGCTGTTTTGCCGCTGTCCGTCACCTTTGGTACCGATGTGTACATGGATGGCGTCGACATCGATCATCAGCGCTTTTACGAGATGCTCGTGGAGCGCGATGAGCTGCCCAAGACCGGCCAGGTCAACCCGTACGCGTTTTCGCAGGCTATCGCCGAGGTTCGTGAAGCCGGCGATGAGGCTGTGATTATTACCGTGGGCGCTAAGCTTTCGGGCACCAATCAGAGTGCCCGTACCGCACTTGCCGAGGCACTGGGCGGCGACGTGTTCGTGGTAGACAGCAACAACGTTACCCTGGGCGAGCGCGTCCTGGTTGAGTATGCGCTGCGCTTGGTGGACGAGGGGCAGGGCGCGGCCCAGATCGCGGCGGCGGTCGAGGCCGTGCGCGACCGCGTGGTGGTTATCGGCCTGCTCGAGACGCTGGAGTACCTGGTGCGCGGCGGTCGCCTGTCTGCTGCTGCCGGCGCCGTGGGTACGCTGCTCAACGTAAAGCCTGTGGTAGCTGTCGAGGACGGTCTAATCGTGCAGCTGGGCAAGGCACGCGGTTCCAAGAACGGCCGCAACCTGCTTAACCAAAAGGTCGAAAAGGCGGGCGGCATCGACTTTTCCATGCCGCTGGCGCTCGGCTATACGGGCCTTTCGGATGCGGTGCTCAAGAAGTATATCGAGGACAGCGCGGCACGGTGGGCTGGCCACACCGAGGGCGAGCTGCCCGTCCACACCATCGGCGCCACCATCGGCACCCACGTAGGCCCCGGCGCCGTAGCCGTATCCTTCTTCCAGCCCGCCAACTAACCGACCCGCCAACAAATGATCCCTTGGGGACGGAGGAAAACGGATCATCGACCGCGCGGAGGCCGCGAATGATCCGTTTTCCTCCGTCCCCAAGGGATCATTTCTTTATGCTGTTAATGCGGAGAAGGGAGCGAGCAATGGCGTCTGAGGGCTTTTTTGAACGGGTGTACGAGGTGGTCGAGCAGATCCCCGAGGGGATGGTCGCCACGTATGGCCAAGTGGCGCTGCTTGCCGGTCGTCCACGAAGTGCGCGGTATGTGGGGTATGCCCTTCATGGCAATCCGCGTCCCGGCGAGATTCCCTGTCATCGCGTGGTGTTTGCCGACGGGCACATATGCGAAGGCTTTGCCTTTGGCGGCCCCGATGCTCAGCGTGAGCTTTTGCTAGGGGAGGGTGTGGCGTTTAAGGACGACATGCACGTCGACTTGGCCGCCTGTCGCTGGCCAGCAGGGCTCTAGCGGCTCTACCGTGGCCAAAACCACCACAAAGGTGCCTGTCCCCTTTGTGGTGGTTTTCCGTTGCAGGTTTACCGGGGCTAACTTATGGAGAAGGTGTGGCGGCGCATATTGACGCAAGAAAGTAAACCACGGTGAACTATATTGTATTCAGCAACGGAGCAGGCATTAGGCGATGAAAAAGCCTGCCCTGTTGAGTTTGATTCGCATTCCTCCCCTCTGTGCGATTCAACGGTGTACTTCGGGAACGGGCCCGCTGGCAACTGACTGCCGGCGGGCCCGTTCCTGTTTATCGGGGGAGTGCGGTGGCCGGAGCCGAACCGGTCGGGCAACAAAAAAGGCGGACGCCGTAGCGTCCGCCCTATAGCAATCGAAAGCTCAAGCCAGCAGATCGGTCTAGTACACCATGCCCATGGCGTCCCGAACCTCGGCCAGGGTCTGCTCGGCGATCTCGTTGGCGCGACGGTTACCCTCGTGCAGCACGTCCTTCACGTAGTCCAGATCGTTCTCGTAGCGCTGGCGACGCTCGCGGATCGGCGCGAAGTACTCGTTGACGGCCTCGGTTACGTACTTCTTGAGCTGGCCGGAGCCGCCCATGCCAATCTCCTCGGCAATCTCGACCTCGGAACGGCCGGTGCAGATGGCGGCCGTCGAAAGCAGGCCGGACACGCCGGGACGGTTCTCGGGATCGAACGTGATCATGCGCTCGGAATCGGTCTGGCTCTTCTTGATGCGCTTGGCCGTCTCCTCGGCGGTCATCGAGATGTTGATGGCGTTGCCGTAGCTCTTGCTCATCTTGCGACCGTCCAGGCCGGGCAGCAGTGGGGTCTCGGACAGCAGCGCATCGACCTCGGGGAACACCTTGCCGTAGCGGTTGTTAAAGCGGCGGGCGATGGTGCGGGTGAGCTCGATGTGCGGCAGCTGATCGCGACCGACGGGCACCACATTGCCCTTGCAGAACAGGATGTCGCAGGCCTGGTGCACCGGGTAGGTGAGCAGAAGGCCGGTGAGCTCGTGGCCCGAGGCCTCCATCTCGGCCTTGACCGTGGGGTTGCGCGCCAGCTCAGCCTCGGACACCAGCGACAGGAACGGCAGCATGAGCTGGTTTGCGGCGGGCACGGCGGAGTGCGCGTAGATCATGGTCTTGTCGGGGTCGATTCCGCAGGCAAGGTAGTCCATCACCATGTTGTACACGTTGTCCTGGATGTGCTTGGTGGTGTCGCGGTCGGTGATGACCTGGTAGTCGGCGATGAGCACGTTGGTCTTGGCGCCCATGTTCTGCAGCTCGACGCGGCCCTTGAGGGTGCCAAAGTAGTGGCCCAGGTGCAGACGGCCGGTGGGGCGGTCGCCGGTAAGCATGGTGAACTTCTCGGGCGTCTTGGCCAGGCCCTCGCGAATGGCGTTGCTCTTTTGCAGCGCGCCTTCGTAGCTGTTCTCGTTTGGCATGATTGCTCCTAACGTATGTTCATGGGTCAAGATGATAACGCGTTTATTGGAGGGTCGGGGCGTAAGTAAGCGAGGGGCGGGGGAGAGGTGGCTTGCACGATGGGCACGGGGCTGCGCATGGTCAGCGGCGCCCGGGCACATCCTCGGCAGCTTACCCTAGAGCTTGTGGTGGCGCTCTTCCTTACATTCCTCGGCTGCCTGCTCCTCCTGCTTAAAGGCGGGGTCGTCGGGGGTTACCAGCTCGTCCTCGTGCGTGCGCTTGTTGTAATGGTGGCGCAGCACGGGCTCAAACAGGTGCAGGTGCTTGGCGAAGGCCGCCGAGCCAATGGCGAGCACGGTAAAGATGAGCACGCGCGTGGGCACTTCGACCTGATTGATGGCGGCGGCGCCGGCCGAAAGCATAATGCACCACGCATAGATGAGCAGTACGGCCTGCTTTTGGTTGTAGCCCTCTTGAATGAGGCGGTGGTGGATGTGGCCCTTGTCGGCCTGCCCAATGCTAATGTGGGCGCGCTTGCGGCGCACAATGGCGCTAAACGTATCGATGATAGGCACGCCCGCCACGATGAGCGGGATGATGAGCGAGGTGAGCGCGGCGGTGCGGCTCACGTTGAGCAGCGAGATGGAACCCAGCGCAAAGCCCAGCAGCAGCGAACCCGAGTCGCCCAAGAAGATACTCGCGGGGTTGAAGTTGTAGCGCAAAAAGGCCAAGCAGGCACCAAACAACGCGATGGAGAGCGCGGCGGCATCGATGCGGCCCGAGAGAACGGCCATCGAGAACATCGTGAACGATGCGATGCCACAGATGCCCGTCGCCAGGCCGTCAAGGCCGTCAATGAGGTTGATGATGTTGGTGAACGCCACCAGGTAGACCACGGTGATGGGATAGGCGAGCCAGCCGAGCATAATCTCGCCGGGGGCAAGCGGGTTGACGATGACGCCGATTTTTAGGCCGCCCACGCAGGCGATGAGCGCGGCGAGGACCTGGCCGGCCAGCTTTTGCTTGGGCTTGAGCTGGAAGATGTCGTCGATCGCGCCGGTCGCAAAGATGACGGTAAAAGAAAGCGCAAGTATGGGGTAGCTGATGTGCAGACGGGGGTGGGGCACCAAAACGGGTGGCCAGCCCAGGTACCAGGTGCCTAGGATTTGCACAATGCAGGCGACGACGAGGCCCAAAAAGACCGCCGTGCCGCCCATGCGCGGGATGGGCTTAGTGTTGATGCGGCGCTTGGAAGGATAGTCGACGGCGTCGAGCTTGATTGCCAGGCGCTTGACCAGGGGCACCGCAAGGAAGGTCGCGATAAAAGCCGCGGCCGCCACGCAAAGGTACGGTATGAAGCTCGTGGAGGAAGCCATGAATCGATAAACCGCCAAGCGTCGAAGGAAAAGGTCAAAGGATGCCACGCCACAAAGGGTATAGCTGACCCATGATACTCGACTAAGGAGGGTGTGAGGAATTGCACGGGGCGATAATCACGTGCTTACCAGATATTCGAGTGATGGTGGGGTTCTGCCTGGTGCCTTTTGGGGATCTGGGCGAGATTTGCAATGGCGAGTTTCGGCAAAAGAAAACCACCCCCCACGTTACGAAAATGAACCCACCTAAAACAGGTGGGTGCCCTCATCGACTGTTCCAGCGTCCTTAACAACGAAGGATACCTGTACTAGGTACGACTGTGTGGGCTCCCTAAATAAACGCGACGGTTCACCCAGTTGCTCCGCGGGGGGCGGAATACCTACATCATAAAGCGGCACTTTGTGGATTCCAGTCTTGACATTACAAAAATCGTGTCGGACGATTACGGCACCTTGGGCTTGAGCCGTCCGTGCGGTTGGTCCTTTTGCGCTTGAGCTGCTGAATCGTTGTTTTGGAGCATGTTTTTATGCCGACGTCGTTGACCGAACTTTTTTCGCCCGCCTGCCATTTGTGTCCGCGCCGTTGCGGTGCGGCGCGCGATGAGGGTGCGCGCGGCGCATGCGGTGCTAACGACACGCTCAAGGTGGCCCGCGCGGCGCTTCATATGTGGGAGGAGCCGCCTATCTCGGGCGAGGCCGGTTCGGGCACGATCTTCTTTAGCGGCTGCTCGCTCAAATGCGTCTATTGTCAGAACCACGAGATCTCGACGGGCAATTTTGGGCTTGAGATTTCGCCCGAGCGCCTGGTCGAGATTATGTTGGAGCTGCAGGACCAGGGTGCGAACAATATTAACCTGGTGACGGCGACACACTACGCGCACCTGCTGCCGGCTGCGATTGCCGCGGCACGGGCGCGCGGGCTGTCCATCCCAATCGTCTACAACACGAGCGGTTATGAGCGCGCGAGTGCCGTGGCGGCGCTCGGCGATTTGGTCGACGTGTGGCTTACCGACTTTAAATATGCCGATGCGGGGCTTGCGCAGTCGCTCTCCCACATTAAG
The DNA here is from genome assembly GCA_902475375.1 of uncultured Collinsella sp. GTDB lineage: Bacteria > Actinomycetota > Coriobacteriia > Coriobacteriales > Coriobacteriaceae > Collinsella. The sequence goes on from CABRZC010000008.1 coordinate 13,468, forward strand.
GACTACCCGCGTGTGGCCGTGTCGGGCTTGGCGCAAATGGCACGCGAGATCGAACGCCGCGGGGGAGAGCTGGTGGACGAGGACGGGCTCATGAAGCGCGGCATGATCGTGCGTCACCTGGTGCTGCCGGGGCATGCGGACGATTCGTGTCGCGTACTGGACCTTGTGTGGCAGACGGTGGGCGATGTGCCGATCTCGGTCATGAACCAGTACACGCCCAATGCGCTCATGCGCGAGCAGGGCGGCGACCTGGCACGAGCCGTGACGCGCGATGAGTACGAGCAGGTGCTCGACCATGCCGACGACCTGGGCTTTACAACGATGTTCTGGCAAGAGGGCGGCGCGGTAGACGAGAGCTTCACCCCAGCGTTTGACACCACCGGCGTCCTTACCAGCGCAAAGCAACGCGTTCGCCGATGATTTTTCTGGGACGGGGATTAAAAAATCATCGAGAGGATTGCCTGCTCGAAAAGTAGTCAAAATAGCCCCGTCCCAAAAAGACTGGGTAATGGGCGTTGACAGTTGGCGAGCCGTAGGTAAAATATCAACTTGTCCTGGGGACGTAGCTCAGTTGGGAGAGCGCTGCCGTCGCATGGCAGAGGCCGAGGGTTCGACTCCCTTCGTCTCCACCCTTGGATTTGATAAGCCGCTGACATTGTGTCGGCGGCTTTTTTTAAAAGAAAGGGCTGCACTATGGCCGAGCTTGAGTCCCAACCATTGTCTGACGAGGAGCGCGCCGAGTTGGAAGAGCTCCGCGCCGAGAAGGCCCGCCGCGAGGAGCAGGAAAAGGCTCGTCGCGAGCGTGAGGAGCTGGTCGCCCTGCGCGCCGAGCGTGCGAAGGCCGATGAGGCCGCCGCGAATGCCGCATCCGAGCGCAAGCCCATGCCCGCACCCAAGTCCGCCGCCGCGAAGCCTGCGCCTGCCGCACCCAAACCTCAACCTAAAAAGGTGGCTCATCCCAAGCCCGCCGAGCCCAAGCCGAGTCGTGACGAGATGACCTTTGCCCAGCGCATGGTCACCTCCAAGGAGCCTACGGCCGAGGGCGAGATCCCCGGCATGGCTCCGGCTCAAAAAATCATCATCGCGCTCGCCCTCATCGCGTTTATCGTCTTTATGGTCTACACGATCACCGGCAGCATGGGCCTGCACTAACCTGTTCGCGCCGGGCTCCATGCCCGCACGTCCGCCTCGTCCAACCCTCAAATTCTGTACCACGCATCCGAAAGGTCGCCCCATGGCTTTGACCGACATCTCGCATCCCACCGACATTGCAATGCTCACCGATCTGTACGAGCTCACTATGGCCCAGGGCCTGTGGGAGAGCGGCAAGGTCAATGAGCAGGGTTGCTTTACGGCATTTTATCGCGACCATCCCTTTGGTAGCGCCTACGCCGTCATGTGCGGCACCGCCGAGCTGCCCGAGCTGGTCGAGAACCTACGCTTTACGCCCGAGGATATCGACTACCTCGCCTCGCTCCAGGCCCCGGCCGGCGGCGCGATGTTCAAGCCTGGATTCCTCGACTACCTGCGCGATTTTCGTGCACATGTAGACATCGACGCCGTCCCCGAGGGCGAGCTCGTCTTTCCGCGCGAGCCCATGGTGCGCGTCACTGGCCCCGCACTGGAGTGCCAGCTGCTCGAGACGGCGCTGCTCAACATCGTCGGCTTCCAGACGCTTGTCGCCACCAAGACGGCACGCGTGGTGCTGGCAGCGGACGGCCGTCCCGTTGCTGAGTTTGGCCTGCGCCGTGCCCAGGGTCCCGATGGCGGCCTGGCCGTTGCACGCGCGAGCTACGTTGCCGGTTGTTCCTCTACGTCCAATGTGCTCGCCGGTCGCCGCTACGGTATTCCCGTCTTTGGCACGCATGCGCACAGCTGGGTGATGAGCTTCGATTCCGAGCTCGAGGCCTTCCGTGCCTTTGCCAAGTCGAGCCCCAAGAACTGCACACTGCTCATCGACACCTACGATGTGCGCGAGGGCTGCGAGCATGCCATTACGGTTGCCAAGGAGATGGAGGCGGCAGGCGAGCGTCTGTCGGCTATTCGCATTGACTCGGGCGACCTCGCCAAGCTGTCCAAGTATGTCCGCGGCCGTTTTGATGCCGAGGGGCTGCTTTATGTGGGGATCTCGGTTTCCAACGATTTGGATGAGTACACGATCCAGTCGCTGCTCGACCAGGGTGCGCCTATCGACAGCTTTGGCGTGGGCACTAAGCTCGCGACTTGCTACGACCAACCGGCGCTGGGCGGCGTGTACAAGCTTTCCGCCCGCCGTGCGAGCGAGGCGGACCCGTGGACGCCGGTGGTCAAGCTCTCCGAGCAGCCCTACAAGCGCACGATTCCGGGCGTGCAGCGCGTGCGCCGTTATTACGACGGCTTTGGCGGCCCGATCTGCGACATGATCTATGACGAGGACCATCTGGCGGGGGAGGGCGCCGCGCGCGGCAATACCCTCGTGGCCGTGAACGATGCCGCTCTGGTGACCGATGTGTCCGAGCTTGAGTATCGCGAGCTGCTGGCGCCGATCGTGCGCAATGGCAGCGCCGTTGCCCCGCGCGAGAGCATTGAGGACGCACGAGAGCGTTGCACCTGGGCGCTTGACCATCTTGATCCGGTCTACAAGCGCTTCCTGTACCCGCAGACCTATGTGGTGGGCATGGAGCAGGGCCTGGCACAGGTGCGCGACGAGCTCGTGCGCAAGAACATGGCCGCGGCTTCCGCCTTTCCCTGGGCTCACTAATGAACTTGGGCGGTAGGGGCGAATTGCGTTCCCTCGGCCGCCAGCACGCCGGTTCGCTGAACAGTTGATTGGTCTGACGTATGACGACTTCTTATAAAACGATGGTGGTAAAGATCGGTTCGTCCACGGTGGTGGGTGCCGATGGCAAGGTCAACCGCGCCTTTATCGGCGGGCTTGCCGATCAGGCCGCAGCGCTGCGCAAGCTCGGCTGGCGCCTGGTCGTGGTGAGCTCGGGCGCTATCGCCTGCGGCTATCCCGTGCTGGGCTTCGACCGCAAGCCGGTCGGCGACCTGCCGAGCCTGCAGGCCTGCGCCTCGGCCGGTCAGTGCATCATCTCGTCGGCCTACGATGAGGAGTTCCATGCGCGCGACCTTCTCACCTCGCTCGTGCTGCTCACGCGCCACGACACGGCCCGCCGTACGTCCTACCTGCACGCGCGCGACGCCCTGCTGCGCCTGGTGGAGCTTGGCGTGGTGCCGGTCGTCAACGAGAACGATACCGTTACCGTCGATGAGATCAAGTTTGGCGACAACGACACGCTGGCGGCGCTTGTAAGCTGCCTGGTTTCTGCCGATCTGTGTGTGACGCTCTCGGACATCGATGGCCTCTACACTGCCAATCCGCATGAGGACCCCACGGCCGAGTTTGTACCGGTCGTGCATAAGATCGATGCCAAGATCATCGCCTCGGCGGGCGATTCTTCCACATCGGTGGGCACGGGCGGCATGATTACCAAGATTCGTGCGAGCCGCATTCTGATGACGGCGGGCATTCAGAGCGTGATATGTTCGGGCGAGGAGCCCGATGCGCTCGTACGCCTCGCCCGCGGAGAGAGCGTGGGTACGCTGTTCGATCCGCCGGCGGAGCGCCTGGACATTGCGCCCCGCAAGCTGTGGATTGCACTGGGCGACAAGGCGCATGGCTCAGTAACGGTTGACGATGGCGCCGCAAAGGCGCTGGTCAGCCGTGGCTCGTCCTTACTCGCGGTGGGTATTCGCGAGGTCGATGGCGCGTTTGCCGAGGGCGATGTGCTCGACGTGTGCGACCCAAGCGGCATGGTTGTCGCCCGCGGTATCGCCGAGGCCGATTCGGACGTGCTGGAACTTGCGGCAGGACGCCGCCAGGACCAGATCGCCGGCAACCGCCTGCTGGCAGACCTGGCCGAAAAGCCCGCGATCCATCGAGATAATCTGATCGTCTTCGCATAACGGGTCGACGCTGCGCGCCGCCCAGAGCGACAATTTGTCATTCAAAAGGCGAGGCATGGCCATCAGGTCTATGCCTCGCCTTTTTCATGCCAACTTGTTCGCTCTGGGCGGCGCTCGCTTCTTTTCTTCGACCTGCGATTTAAAGCCACTCGCTTAGGGGTGTTTTCGCTTTCCGACCTCTACCTGCGGCATTGTCGTTGCCGGCACTTAATCGGCACTTGGGGGCGCTCCTTTTGTGCCGGCAGTTGGGGACGCTCCTTTGCTAGAAGATCTGGCGCAGGTCTCCGCGGTTGAGGGCTTCGTCGAAGAGGTGCTTGAACACCACGCTGCCGTGCAGGCCATCGTGCTCAAACTCGTTCGTCACCCAGGCATGCGAGTTGCCCACGCGGCTGAGCGTGTCGAGCTGCAGGCCCGAATCGACGTACATGTCGTCGAAGTACACCGCAGCCTGGAGTGGTACTTCGTTGCACGCCAGGCACTGCGGGTCGTAGATCTTGTCCCAGCTGGTGTCTTCCATCAGCAGATCCATGGCGGGCTTGAAGGGCTTGAGCTCGGGCATCTGCTCAAACATCCACGGGAACATGGCCTCGCCGGTAAACATGAGCGGGCGCGCGAGGGTGTCGAACTCGGCACGATGGGCCTTCTCCTCTGCTGCGGCCCAGCGAATGGGCATAGTGTCGCCGTCGGCGTAGATGAACTCCTGCAGTGCCCAGTACAGCGGGTTTGTACGCGTGTTGGTGCGCTCGAAGGCGCGCATCAAAAAGCTGTCAGATACCGAGGCGCCGCAGGTCAGCGTGCCGTCTCCGTCAACAAAAGCGTGATCGATAATCCAATGCATGCGCTCAAAGCTCGGCTTCATGCCAAAGTCGCTGCCCATGAGTTGCAGACGTTCGACCGTCATCGGCGAGCCGTCGGGCAGCACGGGCTTTTGCTCCTCGAGGGCATCTGCCAGGGCCGCCACGCGCTCGACGTCGGCGGGGTAGCGGTCGTAATACTGCTGGGTCTTGGCTGCCATGCGCGGGAAGGTGTGCGCGTAGACCTCGCTGGCGCTCGCCGGCACGTGCGGAATGCCTCCGCACGTAAAGCTTGCCGCTACGCCCTCGGGGAAGAGCGACAGATAGCTCAGCGTCAAAAAGCCGCCGTAGCTCTGCCCGAGTGTGACCCAGGGCTTGCCGCCAAAGCCCACCAGGCGCAGGTACTCAAAATCGCGCACGATGGAGCTGGCGAGATGGCGCTTGAGGAAGTTCGCCTGCGAGCGGGCCGCATTGGCTCCTGCTGCCTCGGCGCGATTGCCCAAGGCGGCAATTGTGCGCCCGTCAACACAGCTGCTGCGCCCCGTTCCACGCTGGTCGGGCAGTACGACGCGGAAATGCTTGACGGCCTCCTCGATCCAGCCATCGCTTGTGGGTGATAGCGGACGCGGGCTCTCGCCGCCGGGGCCGCCCTGCAAAAAGAGGAGGAGCGGCAGGTCGTCGTTGATACGGTCGGGCGCGCAGACCACGCGGTAGAAGAGCTTGACGCTCTCGGCCGCACCGGCGATGGGCGCCGGCATGGCGCCGCGGCGCATGGTGCTGCCGACGGCCAAAAGCATGGGCTCAAGGCCGCGCCAGTCGAGGGGGACATCGATGCTGTGGTCCTCGACATACAGGCCGGGGACGTGGTACGAAGTGATGAGCGCCATGTGATGCTTCCATTCGTTGCGGTGTTTCGGGTTGACCAATTCTACCGCCGTCGGCGAGGATGCGTACAAATCGGCTACCATGGTTGGCAAACATCTAAGAGAAAGGGCCGTCCATGTCGGTCGATATAGCCACGTATGTCCACGATCTTGCCGTCGAGGCCAAGGCCGCTTCGGGCGCGCTTGCCACGGCGAGTGATGTCCAACGCCAGGAGGCCGTGCGCGCCATGGCCGCGGCGCTTCGCGATGGCGCCGATTCCATCATTGCCGCCAACGAGCTCGATATGGCCGCCGCGCGCGATGCGGGCACCTCGGCAGGCCTCCTCGACCGCCTGCTGTTAACGCCCGAGCGCGTCGAGGGAATGGCCGCCGGTTTGGAGAAGCTCGCCGAGTTGCCCGATCCCGTCGGTCGCGTGCTCGACCACCGCGTGCTTGCAAGCGGTGTGGATCTGACCCGCGTGAGCGTGCCGCTGGGTCTGGTTGCCATGGTTTACGAGGCGCGCCCCAACGTGACGGCCGACGCCGCGGGCATCTGCATCCGCACCGGCAACGCCTGCATTCTGCGCGGCGGTTCGCTGGCGTATCACTCGTGCGCCATGATCGCCGAGCTGCTGGCCGATGCGCTTGAGGCCCAGGGTTTCCCGCGCGAAGCCGTCTCGATGATCGAGTCTACCGACCGCGAGGCAACCGGCGAGCTCATGAAGCTTCGTGGCATCGTCGATGTGCTCATTCCGCGTGGCGGTGCGGGCCTGATCCAGCGCTGCGTGCGCGAGTCGCTCGTTCCGGTTATCGAGACGGGCACGGGTAACTGCCACATCTACGTGCATGAATCCGCCGACTTTGACAAGGCGCTCAACATTATCGTCAATGCCAAGACCCAGCGCGTGGGTGTGTGTAATGCCGCCGAGTCGCTGCTGCTCGACCGCGCCGTGGCAGATTCGTTTTTGCCGGCGGCCGTGGCCGTGCTGCACGACCACGGTGTGCTGATTCACGGTGACGAGGCCACGTGCGCCGTATGCGCCGATGCCGGCCTTGCCGAGGGCGACGACTATGTTGCCGCGACTGAGGAGGACTGGGGGCGCGAGTACCTGGCGCTCGAGATGAGCGTGAAGGTCGTGGCGAACGAGGACGAGGCCATCGCGCACATCAACCGCTATGGCACCATGCATTCCGAGGCCATCATTGCCGAGGACGTGGACGCTTGCGAGCGCTTCCTGGATGAGATTGATGCCTCGGCCGTGTATGCCAACGCCAGCACGCGCTTTACCGACGGCGGCGAGTTTGGCCTGGGCGCCGAGATTGGCATCTCGACCCAAAAACTCCATGCCCGCGGCCCCTTTGCCGCCGAGGCCCTCACCACCTATAAATACAAGCTCCGCGGCACCGGTCAGGTCCGTCCCTAAACCCCTCGCAAACGAAAAACCACCACAAAAGTGCTTGTCCCCTTTGTGGTGGTTATAGGTGGCGTGGGCGGTTAGGCCTGGAAGGTGTCGCGGTCGGGCGCGAAGGACTGCATGGCCGCGATGGTACGGTCGAAGAGCTCGGGGAGCTCCCAGCCCAGCATCTCGGCGCCCTGCGTAATCACGTCGCGCGAGCAGCCGGCGGCAAAGCGCTTGTCCTTGAACTTTTTCTTGAGCGACTTAGTCGTAAAGTCCATGACGCTCTTGCTAGGACGCATGATCACGGCAGCACCGATCAGGCCGGTGAGCTCGTCGCAAGCGAACAAGATCTTTTCCATCTGCAGCTCGGGCTTGGGCAGCGAAGAGTTGAAATCGGACGTGTGCGTCTGGATGGCGCGAATGAGCTCGGGCGATGCGCCCTCGCCCTCGAGGATTTTGGCCGCATAGATGGTGTGGCTCATGGGGTCATCCTCATGCTCCTCCCAATCCAAGTCGTGCAGCAGGCCGACGATGCCCCAAAACTCCTCGTTCTCGGGGTCGAACTCGCGCGCAAAGTAGCGCATGGTGCCCTCGACCGTTTCGCCGTGGGTGATGTGGAACGGGTCCTTGTTGTGCTCTTTGAGCAATTCGAACGCACGGTCGCGGGTGATTCCGGCGGAAAGCGGCTCTGCCATAAAAGACTCCTTCTGCTCGTAGGTATCGCTAAGAATGAATACTACTAGAACGACTAGAGCGAAAAAACCACCACAAAGGTGCCTGTCCCCTTTGTGGTGGTTTTGGCGTGGGCAGGTTAGTTGAGGGCGGCTTGGGCTAGGCGGGCTTCGGCGGCCTCTTCGGTGACGCCCAGGGCCACGGCGAACTCCTCGATGGAGCGGCGCTTGGCTTCCTTGAGTACGCGCATGTAGTAGGAGCTGGGCTTTTTATCTGCTTCCTCGGCCTGGCGAATACGGTGCATCATGGTTTTTGCCACGCGAACCGTCTCGGGCGCGCCCAGCTTGAGCTGCTGCTTAAAGTGCGTCTCCTCGAGCGAGCTATTGCGCTCGGTAAAGGTGTCGCACTCCAGCTCATCGTAGTGGCTCAGCAGGTGCTCGGCATCTTGCTGGGAGATGGCGGCATGCAGACGGTCGGCCTGCGCCACGGGGTACATGAGAATCGTCTGCGCATGTCCCTGCTTGGTCTCGAGCAGCAACATGGGCTGAGGTGTGTCGTCCCTAAAACCGACGACGGTGCAGACTCCCTGACCCGGATGAATGACGTGTTGACCGATTGAGAACATGCTACCTCCAACTTATACGAATTTACGTATGTTAAGAATACCACGCTGACGTGCGCAAACCATCACTTTATGCAGGAAAAGCACACAACTCCGATAGGTAAGAGTATTCGATAAATAGAACGGCTTATTCATACGTTTATGCATTTCTGGAACGTGTATAAACAGCAGGCAAACCGCCAACTTTGTACCGCCGCGCAAGAGCGGTAGTCATTTTTGTGCATATGCAATATCTATTAGCTTTACCCTGCGACAGTAGTTACTGCTTGTGATAGAGTGCTACAAACTCTGGCTTTTGCCCTACGAGTGACCAAGAGCTCGGGGGCTTTAACACAAGGAGGATCTATGCCCGAGAAGATTGAAGAGCTGGTACGCGCTGCGCTTGCTGCGGCCCAGGAGGCCGGCGACCTTTCCGCATTTGAACTTGACGATTGCGCTATCGAGCGACCGGCTGACACTTCTCATGGCGAGTGGACCTCCACCATGGCCCTGAAGTCCGCCAAGCTGGCTCACTGCGCCCCGCGCAAGATTGCCGAGGCCGTCGTTGCCCATATGCCCGAGGACCCCGCAATCGAGAAGGTCGAGATCGCAGGCCCCGGCTTCATCAACTTCTACCTCTCCGTTGCCGTCAAGAACGCCATCTTTGGCGAGGCCCGCGAGAAGGGCATGGACTTCGCTAAGTCCAACGTCGGTGGCGGCCTGAAGACCCAGGTCGAGTTCGTCTCCGCCAACCCCGTCGGCCCCATGCACATCGGCCATGGCCGCTGGGCCGCTCTGGGCGACTCCCTTTGCCGTGTTATGGATCACGCCGGTTACGACATTCAGCGCGAGTTCTACATCAACGACCACGGCTCTCAGATGAACACCTTCGGCAACTCCATCAGCACGCGCTATATGCAGCTTGCCGACATCATCGTCAAGCAGGGCGTGGATATCGACGAGGCTCACAAGCTGCTGATCGCCGACCGCGACGCCTTTGTTGCCGACGAGAACGATGAGCACCCCGAGACCCATCCGTATCAGGACAACTTTGCCGAGACTCTGGGCAAGGACTCCTACGGCGGCGACTACATCATCGACGAGGCTGCCGAGTTCTGGCGCACCGACGGCGATAAGTGGGTCAACGCCGATCCGCAGGAGCGCATGGAGAGCTTCCGCGAGCGCGGCTATGTAAAGATGGTCGACAACATGCGCGACCTTTGCCACGCCGTTAACTGCGACTTCGATCGTTGGTTCTCCGAGCGCTCTCTGTACGTGAAGGACACCGAGGGCGAGACCGCCGGCACCTCCGCCGTCGACCGCGCTTTTGAGAAGCTCGACAAGATGGGCTACCTCTACACCAAGGACGGTGCCCTGTGGTTCCGCTCCACCGACCTGGGCGACGACAAGGACCGCGTCCTGATCAAGTCCGATGGCGAGTACACCTACTTCGCCTCCGACGTTGCCTATCACTGGGATAAGTTCCAGCGCGTCGACCACGTCATCGACATCTGGGGCGCCGACCACCACGGCTACATCGACCGCGTCCGCTGCGTCTGCGACGCTCTTGGCTATCCCGGCAAGTTTGAGGTTCTGCTGGGCCAGCTCGTCAACCTGCTGCGCAACGGCAAGCCCGTCCGTATGTCCAAGCGCAAGGGCACCATGGTGACCCTGCAGGAGCTCGTCGACGAGGTCGGCTCCGACGCTGCTCGCTACACGCTCATCTCCAAGAGCTCCAACCAGATGGTCGACTTCGATATCGAGGCCGTCAAGAAGCGCGACAACTCCAACCCGGTGTACTACGTGCAGTACGCTCACGCTCGCGTGTGCTCCATCCTGCGCCGTGCCGCCGACGTTACCGCCGAGCAGGCCGCCGAGATGGGCATGAAGGCCGTCGCCGAGAAGGCTATTGGCGAGAACGTCGATTACTCGCTGCTGACCGACCCGACCGAGCTTGCCCTTTCGCGTAAGCTCAACGAGCTCACCGACCTCATCGGTAGCTGCGCTCGCGATCGCGCCCCGTTCCGCCTGACTCACTTTGCCGAGGAGCTCGCCGGCGACTTCCACAGCTTCTACGCCGCCTGCCAGGTCCTTCCGAGCGAGGGTCGTCCCGTCGACCCTGAGCTCTCGCGCGCCCGTTTGGCCGCCTGCGACGCCGTCCGTGTGACGCTCGCCCTGGTGCTTACCCTCGTTGGCGTTTCTGCCCCCGAGCAGATGTAAGCGCTGGTCGTTTGACTGCGTTGGTTTGGCTTGACTGAGCCTCGAAAGCCCGATCTCCCATGCGGAGGTCGGGCTTTTTGCGTTTAGCGAGACAATTTGGCTTGCTGGAAAATGCTACCAAATCGCAACTATACCGGTTTACTACGATGAATTTGGGGAATCCAACCACACGGGCTTTTCAGCGAAAAGCGCAAGCCATCTAGCTGGGGTTTTATTTTTTCGGTTTTTGGCGTGGTCGTGGTTGAGCGATTCATCGTAGTAAACCGCCTTGGTTTTGAAAATGACCCCTTGGGGACGGAGGAAAACGGATCATTTTTGTCCCGTGGAGGAGCGGTGGGATACCTTCTGCCAAGAATCGGGGGCATCTACTACGTTTAAGTGCGTACCCCGAACCACGCCGAAAATCGCAATATTAAAACCGCAGGTAGCAGGTCTGCGACTTTCGAAAAATAGTGAGTATGGTCAGGGGTGCGGGGGCAAACGTAGTAGATGGGCGCGATTCGTGGCACATCGATCTTGGGGCCGATGCCCTTGTCCCTTAGCTGTTCCGTTTTCTCGATGCTTGAGGCTTGATCTGCCTTCTTCTTATGAGTTGCGGTGGAATGGTTCCTGCTTGAGGGGTGCCGGCCGGGATTTGGGAACTATTTCACCGCAGCTTTTGATGTGGCGATGGTGTACGCCGGAACTTTGTAAAGAGCATCCCTTTTGACTAGTCGTTTAAGAACGTCCCCGATGACTAAGTTGCAGGTGGTTGCGGTTGTGTTACACTAACGCTGCGTATATAACGCAATCATCTCTATACAGATCAATGATGTCCGTCGGTATTTGACGGAGCTAGACTGTTTAGCCGCCCTGAAGGTTTATGCAGGGAGCATGTGATCACAGGGCTTGAAAAGAAAGTTGAGCAAACACTGTGTCTGATCAACAACAAGAAAACGAAATAACGACGACGCAAACGGCTCCCGCTGCACCGGTTACGTCGGACCAGGCCGTGCTTTCCGCGCCGGCGCAGGTCTCGGCTCCCGAGGCGCTTAAGGCCGCCGCGCCCACCACGCCCGTTGCTAGCGAGGAGGCTGCTCCCGCTAAGCCTAAGCGCACGCGTCGTTTGGCCAAGCCTGCTGCGGACGGCGAGGATGCCGAAAAGCCCAAGCGTCGTACGACGCGCACCACGCGCGCGAAGCGCCCCGTTGCCACCGATGCTTCGGCCCCCATTTCCGATGAGGTCGCGCAGGCCCGTGCACTGGCGCAGATTAGCGAGGCCCAGGTTGTGCGTGCCCGCCGTCGCGCTGCCGAGCGCGAGGCCGCGGCATTGACTGAGTTCGCTGCGCCGGTCGCCCCCGAGGCTCCTGCTGCCGAACAGTCGGCCGAGAAGCCGGCACCGCGCACGCATCGCCGTGCGGCAGCCAAGACGCAGCAGCCCGTCGAGCAGCTGACTCCTGAGGTCGCTGAAGCTCCGGCTCGTTCTGCGGCAGGGGAGGGCGCTTCCTCCGCTGAGCCCGTCGTGCACGCTGAGGTCAACGAGGTTCCCGTCGTTGATCCGGCTCTGCGCCCGCATCGTCGCGGCCGCAAGCCCAAGGCGTATGTTGAGGCCGAGAAAGCCGCTGCCGCAGCAGCTGCTGCCCAGGGCGCAGCGGTGACGGCCGAGCCTACGGCCACGGTCGATGCCCTGGTCCAGGACGCTCCGTCCACCGAGGCTCCCGCATCTGCCGATGCCGAGCCCGTCGATGTCCGTCCCGGCCGCAGCCGTCGCACCGCGGCAAAGCGCTCGACGAAGGCGAAGGTCAAGGCTGAGGCCAAGCCCGTCGACGATAAGTCCTCGGAGGTAACCGCCGATGCCGCTTCCGAGGCCGAGAGCGCCGATCAGCCGGCAACTGAGAAGCCCAAGCGTACGCGCAAGAAGTCCGCAAGGGCCAAGGTTGCCGAGCAGCAGGGCGACGCCGATCCCAGCGCCCATGCCAACGCCGATGCCAAGGCAGAGGGCGAGGCCCCGTCCGGCACCGATACGCCCGCAGCCGCGGCTGCCGAAGGCACCGAGACCGAAGAGGGCGCCCGCCCCAGCCGCCGTCAGCACAAGCGCAACGACGAGCGCAACGACCGCAAGGACGATCGCAACAACGACCGCCGCAGCCGTCAGCGCGACCGCAAACAGCGCAACAAGGAGCGCAACGCCGCCCCCACCGAGCCCACGCTTTCGCGCGAGGAGCTTGCGGCCATGAAGGTAGCCGAGCTGCGCGAGAAGGCAAAAGAGTTCGAGATCGAGACGACCGGCAAGAAGAAGGCCGAGCTTGTCGAGGAGATCTACACGACCGCCGCGAAGGCCGAGGGCTTCCGCGATATTAAGGGCATCCTGCAGATTCGCCCGGACAACTCCGGCATCATCCATGCTCACGGTTACATGAAGTCCAACGAAGACGCCTTCGTCCCCGCTTACCTCATCCGCTCCGCACGCCTGCGCACGGGTGATGTCATCGAGGGTTCGCTGCGCCCCTCGCGCGGCGGCGACAAGCGAGCCGGCCTCGCCAAGATCACGACCGTTAACGGCATGGATCCCGAGCAGATCCGCAACCGCCCCAAGTTCGGCGACCTTACCCCGGTCTATCCCAACGAGCCGCTGCGCATGGAGCACGGCAAGGATTCCATCACCGGTCGCGCCATCGATATCGTGTCGCCGATCGGCAAGGGCCAGCGTGGCCTGATCGTGTCGCCGCCCAAGGCCGGCAAGACAACGATCCTTAAGAAGATCTGCCAGTCCATCTCGATCAACAACCCCGAGGTGCACCTCATTTGCCTGCTCGTCGACGAGCGCCCCGAAGAGGTCACCGATATGCAGCGCTCCATTAAGGGCGAGGTCGTGGCCTCGACCTTCGATATGCCCGCCGACAACCACACCCGCGTGGCCGAGCTCGTCATCGAGCGTGCCAAGCGCATTGTGGAGCTGGGCGGCGATGTCGTGGTGGTGCTCGACTCCATCACGCGTCTTGCCCGCGCCTACAATCTGGCGGCACCCGCCTCGGGCCGCATCCTTTCGGGCGGTGTCGATTCGGCGGCCTTGTATCCGCCCAAGCGTTTCCTGGGTGCAGCCCGCAATATCGAAAATGGAGGCTCGCTCACCATCCTCGCCTCCGCCCTTATCGACACCGGCTCCAAGATGGACGAGGTCATCTTTGAGGAGTTCAAGGGCACCGGCAACATGGAACTCAAGCTCGACCGCGACCTCGCCGACCGTCGCATCTTCCCGGCCATCGACCCCGTTGCCTCCGGTACGCGCAACGAGGACCTGCTGGTCGACGAGCAGATGCGCCCGTTTGTCTTCGGCCTGCGTCGCATTCTCGCCGGCATGAACAACACCGAGCGCGCGGCGGCGTCGTTTATTAAGGGCCTTAAGGGCACCAACACCAATCAGGAGTTCTTGGTGCGTTCGGCCAAAAAGCACAGCGACTACGAGCAGACGTTTTAGACCAAAAGCCGCACGCTATATCGCCATAAGAACGGGCAATCGGGCCGGGGTTTATGCCCCGGCCCTTTCTTTACGGCGCCACTCGGCAATATTTTCTGACCTTATGACCGACAAGCAGCAGTTTTCGAGCCATAATCCAGCCTCATCGCTTGCAATCGGAGGGTCGGTTTCGCATAATAACTTTTAAGCTTCGCGACGGAAAACGCAGATGAAACGAACCATATACCGTTGCTTTGGGACGCATGTCCCGCTTCATCTTCTCTCGCGCAGCCAACTAAATGATGCGATTTGGGTGCTGGAAGATGGGGAGAGCTCATGGCTTCTTCTGATGCAACACAACGAGCAGTCCTTGCTGGACTTTCCTGCGGGATCGGCCTTGCCGCCCCCGTGGTGATGTATGCCGCGACGTTGCCGTTCTCGTCGGTCAACGAGACGGTTGTCGCGGGCGCGGTTCCCTTCGCCGTTGGTGCGGTGGCGGGCGTGGGCATCTACGCAGCTTCGCTGGGCATCTCCGAGTATCGCGCCGAGCACGATGGCCACCTGTTTGAGCCCGATGCCGTGGGCGGCGCCGCTCAGTTTGGCCAGACTCATAACGAGTTCAAGACCGCCTCGATTCCCGCGCAGCAGCAGGGAGCGACACCTCAGCCTGCGGCCCCGGCCGATCAGGCCAATGCCGCACAGCCTTCTTCCGCATTTCTTTCTGGCCTGACCGGTGCGTTCCAGCGCCGTCACGCCGACGATGGCGTTCCCACCATCGCGCGCGCGGCTAACGCCATGGATGAGGCCGAGGCCTGGTCTATGATCGACAGCATGCTCGATGACGATTCCCCGGTCAGCTGCGATCCCGCGCGTTCGCGCGATGTCTACCAGGTTGCAATCGACGAGCTCACCAACGGTGGAAAGACCGGTTCTTACAATCGCGATGACATTGCCGCTGCCGCACGCGCCGTCTCGGGCTCTCACGCCGCCCCTGCGGGTAGCACCGCAGCCTTCGTGGCGCTTGTGGCCAACGCCGCCAACAATGCCGCCTATAGCGGCGCATCGTCGGCTGCGTACACTTCTGCCGCGGCGGCCGCTTCGACCGGCCAACAGAGCGCAGCTCAGGTGGCTCCTGTCGCCGACCCCTTTGCCGATGAGCCCCTGGCTGTCGACGAGGAGACCATTGCCGCTCGCCGAGCCGCCGAAAGCTCGCTTTGGGGCGCTTCGGCCCAAATGCAGGCCGCGGAGGCGGCGCCGTACAACGCCAAGCTCGCCAGCATGCCCATCATTTCCGATGCCAAGGGTGTGGATCTCTCCGATCTGGACGAGCCTGCCGCCATCACTGCGTCTATCGATGCCCAGGATCGCGTGGATACCGACAGTCTCCCCGATGCCTCTCTTGAGGAAGATGTCCCCATGGCCGATTATTCGGGCCACGAGGACATGTGGGCCGCCGCCATGGCGATCATGGCCGAGGCTGCCGAGCCAACCCCCGTGGCGGTGCCCACGCCTGCAGCCTCACCTGTCTCGGTTGCTCCCGTCTATGTCGGCCGCCACAGCTCCGTGCTTCCCGAGGATACCGCGCGTATCTCGCGCGAGGGTATCGAGCGCGCCGAGGCTATCGCTGCCGGCGTTATGGAAAACCGTCGCCATGAGCGCGTCAATCAGATTCTCGAGGAAGAGATCAACCGTCTACAGTCTGCGGCCGTCAAGCGCACGGGCCGTGCCTATCTGAGCGTTATCGAGGGCGGTACCGCCAACTTTACACCGCTGCGCGCGGAGGCATAATTGCCTCATGGTTAAGCTCGATCGAAAATGGGCGCTTGCCGCCTGCGCCATGGTGCTCGTCATTTGGGGCAATTCGCTGGTTCCCGGTACGGGGTCTGGTTCGTTGAGCTTGTCGATCATGGAATCCATTCGCGGCTTTTTGCAGGCCCTGGGGCTTCCATACGAGTGGGTGACCAACTTCGTCGTGCGCAAGTGCGCTCATTTTACCGAGTACATGGTGCTTGGCATCTTGGCGACGCACACCTTTGACCTCGAAGGCCGGCGCACGTTTGATGTGTTGCTGCCCACGGCGGTGTTCTTGCTGCTTGTTCCCTCTATCGACGAGACGATCCAGCTTTTTGTGCCCGGTCGCGCCGGCATGATTACCGATGTGATGATCGACTGCTGCGGGGCGACGACAGGCGTCGTGCTCCGATATCTCTTACGGTCGCTGATGTACACCAAAAAGGCCGCCTAGGACGTTTTGCTTGGTCCTAGGCGGCCTTGTTCGTTTGAGGGCCTCTGCGGGGCGTGACGGCGATGTCCGGGCGTTTTGCGAGTTTGGCTACGCCGTGCCCCGTTGAGGTGTCCTTTACTGGAGCGCCTGTGCGCCAAGGGCAAGGCAGCCCATGATGCCCTGCTTGCCCTCGAGGCTGTTATTGACAATGTAGGTATCGATGTCGTTGACCTCGGGCGTGACGATATAGCCGTTGAGCATCTCGGCGCACTTTTTGCGTGCAAGCGGCACGATGGGGGTGTGGTCGGCCACGCCGCCGCCGATGATAATCTTTTGCGGTGCGTAGCACAGCGTGTAGGTCATGAGCGCCTGTGCCAGATAGCCTGCGAGCAGGTCCATGGCCTCCGGGTCATCGGCCATGTCTCCGGCGCTCTTGCCATCCCAACGCTTTTTAACGCCGGGACCGGCGATGAGGCCCTCGAGGCAGCTGTCGTGGAAGGGACAGGCACTGTGCTCGCCGATGGTGTCGCGCGGGTCGCGTGTGACCAGGATGTGGCCGGCCTCGGGATGCATCATGCCGTGCACGAGCTTGCCTCCCGAGAGCACGCCGGCGCCCACACCGGTGCCGATGGTCAGGTAGACCACGTCGGTGAGGCCCTGGGCGCAACCAAAAGTGACCTCGCCCAGGCAGGCGACGTTGACGTCGGTATCGTAGCCACAGGGAATATTGAGCTCGTTTTGGATGGTGCCCAGCAGGTCGAAGTAGCGCCATGCCGTTTTGGGCGTCTCCAGGATCTTGCCGTATTGGGGCGAGGCGGGGTTGACCGCGGTGGGGCCAAAGGCGCCGATGCCCAGCGCGGCGATGCCCTTGTTGGCAAACCATGCATTGACGGCCTCAACGGTCTCCTGCGGGGTCGTGGTCGCGATCTGCTCACGCTCCAGGACCGTACCGTCTGCATAGCCCGTGGCGCAGACCATCTTGGTGCCACCGGCCTCGAGCGCTCCGATAAGCTGCTGTTTTGCCATAGTATTCCTCTCTCTGGGACGAGTTGCTCCATGACTAAAGTATAGGGCTCTAAACCATTTAAGAAAGCGCTATAAAAAGAAGCCTCGCAACGCGGCGGGCGGTGCGAGGCGTCTTTGGTTAGTTTAGTTGCCGGGCCGTCCTTACCCGCGCGGCTTGATTTTATCACGTAGCGACTTGAGGTTCTCCAGCGCCGCGTTGAGCGTCTCGTCTCGCTTGGCAAAGTGGAAACGAATCAGATGGTTGACGGGCTCGCGGAAGAAGCTCGAGCCGGGCACGGCACCCACGCCCACCTTAGACGCGAGGTCCTCGCAGAATTCGAGGTCGCTGTCATAGCCAAACTCAGAGATGTCCATCATGACGTAGTAGGCGCCCTGCGGCACGTTATGCTCAAGACCGATGCTGTCGAGTCCCTGGCAGAACAGGTCGCGTTTGGCGGTATAGAGGTCGAGGACCTCCTGGTAATAGCTGTCGTCGAAGTTGAGTGCGGTGACGACGGCTTCCTGTAGGGGAGCGGCGGCACCCACGGTGAGGAAGTCGTGGACCTTCTTGATGCGCTCGGTGATCTGCGCCGGGGCGATGGTGTAGCCCAGACGCCAGCCGGTGATGGAGTACGTTTTGGACAGCGAGCTGCAGCTGATGGTTCGCTCGAACATGCCGGGCAGCGTGGCCATATAGACGTGCTCGTGGGGCGCGTAGACGATATGCTCGTATACCTCGTCGGTGATGCAGTAGGCGTCGTACTTTTTGCAGAGGTCGGCGATAAAGGTGAGCTCCTCGCGCGTAAAGACCTTGCCGCAAGGGTTGGAAGGGTTGCACAGGACGATGGCCTTGGGGTCGTTGTCGCGGAAGGCGGCCTCGAGCGTCTCGCGGTCAAAGTCGAATGTGGGCGGGTTGAGCGGCACGTAGATGGGCTCGGCACCCGAAAGGATCGTGTCGGCGCCGTAGTTCTCGTAGAACGGCGAGAAGATGACGACCTTGTCGCCGGGGTTTGTGACTGTCATCATAGCGGCCATCATGGCCTCGGTAGAGCCGCATGTGACTACGATATTCTCGTTGGGGTTCACCGGCATGCCCATAAAGTGCTCCTGCTTGGCGGCAAGCGCCTCGCGCATGGCCTGGGAGCCCCAGGTGATGGAGTACTGGTGATAGAGCGGCTTGGGGTCGGCGGCGATGGTGCTGAGGCTCTTGAGCAGCTGCGCCGGGGGATCGAAGTCGGGGAAGCCCTGCGAGAGGTTGACGGCGTCGTACCTATTGGAGATGCGTGTCATGCGGCGGATGACCGAATCGGTGAATGTTGCCGTGCGATTGGAGAGTTCTTTCATGACGGTCCTTTCGAGGGTTTGCAGTGGGGCAAGTTTACTCCTATGAAAAGGGTAGGAATTGCTCGAAACGCGCTCGAAAAACTCTTTTCAAAATTCTTGAAAATTGGGGCTTGCATCGCATGGCGTTCCTTGCAATAATAGTCGAGCGCGAAGCGCACAGGACACGGTGGGTGTAGCTCAGTTGGCTAGAGCGACGGGTTGTGGTCCCGTAGGTCGAGGGTTCGAGTCCCTTTACCCACCCCAGTTCTTGCTTCGTGTTGATATCGGGTCGTTAGCTCAGTTGGTAGAGCAGGGGACTCTTAATCCCAAGGTCCAGGGTTCGACCCCCTGACGGCCCACCACACGATATCTCCTCTAAAGTCCGCCACAACGGACTTTAGCTTTGGGTCGTTAGCTCAGTTGGTAGAGCAGGGGACTCTTAATCCCAAGGTCCAGGGTTCGACCCCCTGACGGCCCACCCAAAGATTGTAAAAGCGACTGGCTTCGGCTGGTCGTTTTTTTGTTAACCTTTCATTGGGTCGAACCCGTCGGGGCGCGGAGCTGAGGAAACTGCACCGTGATTCCCTTAGGGAAAACACGGCTCAAGCCCCGTAAGCGTGTTTTCCTTGGGGGGATCATACTTACGGGGCTCGATGCATGTTGAGAAATTGTGATCAAACTCTAAGTGAGAATCGAATTAGTCGGCTCGATAGTGCGAACCTAGGCTTTCAGCCCGCTTGCGCATTGCTTTGACCATCTCCGTTGCCAGCTGAATCTGCGATTGCAGGCGGGCAAGGGCTGCGATCTCGCTGTCATTGGCATGCGGCTTGCTCAGCGCCATGGCCTTGTCTTGCAGGCTTTCAAGCTCTTGCAGCGCCTTGGATAGACCCGCTTCGGTCCTGTTGATCATGCAGTAGGTGCTCATTGTGTGTCTGAGGCTGCGGGTCAGGCGCTCAGCGTCTGCTGTAGCAATTCCATGCTGGGGGAGGGCGGTATCCACAGGTGTGCCAGCCTCGGGAGCGCCCAGCGCTGCTCGAGCCGCTGATACGCCCGCAATGCGTCCGAATACGATGCCATTGGCGCTTGACAAGCCTCCGATGCGGTCGGCGCCGTGCATGCCGCCTGTTGCCTCGCCACAGGCGTAGAGGCCCTCAACGCCCGTGTGGGCGGTCTTATCGATCTTGATGCCGCCATTAGCGGCGTGGGCATACATCGCCACGCGCATCTCGTCGCTCGGCGCGATACTGTGCTCGTCTTTCAGCCAGGTGGCAAAGGTCTGCACAAACTCGGGAACATCCTCGCGGGGGAAGTCGTAGTGCAGCGCCAGGCCCTCGGTGCCCGCCTGGTCGATGGCAAGATCGATGGCGCGAGAAGCCAGGCATGATGTGAAGGGGCCATATCCGGAGCGTTGCTCAAGCAGATCGTCCAGCTTGTCGTCGACGATATCGACCGGCTGGTCGAACTTGACGTAGCGCCAGGTCTTCTCGTTAAAGACAAGATTGCGCTTGGGCTCGATGAAGCCTGGCATCATTTGCATGAACTCTATATTAGTGAGCGTTGCGCCGTGCGCCTGTGCGATGGCCTGCGAGGAGCTGAGCACGTCTGCCGAAGTGAGGCTGCGCTCGAACAGGCCACCCGTGCCGCCCGCAGCGATGATAGTGGCCTTTGCTGCAAAGGTCACAATGCGCTCGTCCGTTTGGTTGAAGAGCATGGCGCCGACAGTCTTTCCGGATGTGTCTTCAACAAGGTCGATAAGCTCGTGGCGGGGGAGTAGGCGAATGCCGAGTAACTTGATCTGGGCCGTACATGCGTCCTCAAGGGGTTTGCGGGTGAGGCCGCGCCACATGCGCGTCTTATGGTCAAAGCAGGGGATAAATTGCTTTTGCTGGGCGCTCTCGGCGCTTTGCGGGCGCTGGAGTACTACGCCCAGATCCTGCTCGAGCCAGTCAATCGCCTGGGGAATGCCGTGGACGAACGTCTGGACGAGTTCGGGGTCGGCAACGCCGCCGCCGACGGTCTGGATGGTGTCAATAAGGTCCTGTTCGTCGTCTTCGTCGACGGGGCCAATAAGGCCGAGGCCCCAGGTGCCCGGGAAAAAGCTCGATCCGCTCATGGTCTTGCCGGCGCTTGCGATGGCAACGGTCGCGCCCGCGCGCGCTGCTTCTATGGCGGCACAAAGGCCAGCGATGCCCGATCCGATTACCAGTACATCAGTTGATTCCATGGGATTCCTTTCTCGTTCGCGCATTGTCGCATGGGTGATCGGCAAAGGTATCGCAAAGATTGGATAAATCGGCAAAGGGCAAATATGGCACGTGGACGTTAGGGGCGCTTGGCGGCTCCTTCTCATCACGCCTTACGTTCCATCAGAACTGATATATCGGCTCTCGAACGCTTTGTGGCGAAAAAAAGAGCCGCTACCTGGGTGGGTAGCGGCTCTAAAGCTCAACTATATGAGCATCGCGCGGGCGCGATTAGGCCTTGAGGGCCTCCTCGACGGCGACAGCGCAGGCGACGGTGGCACCGACCATGGGGTTGTTGCCCATGCCGATGAGACCCATCATGTCGACGTGCGCAGGCACGGAGGAAGAACCGGCGAACTGGGCGTCGGAGTGCATACGGCCCATGGTGTCGGTCATGCCGTAAGAGGCAGGGCCGGCGCCCATGTTGTCCGGGTGCAGGGTACGGCCAGTGCCGCCACCAGAAGCGACGGAGAAGTACTTCTTGCCAGCCTCGATGCGCTCCTTCTTGTAGGTGCCAGCGACGGGGTGCTGGAAGCGCGTGGGGTTGGTGGAGTTACCGGTGATCGAGATGTCGACGTTCTCGTGCCACATGATGGCAACGCCCTCGCGGACGTCGTCGGAGCCGTAGCAGTTAACGGCAGCGCGGGGACCATCGGAGTAGGGGATGGTCTCGACGACCTTGAGCTCGCCCGTGTAGTAGTCGAACTGGGTCTTCACGTAGGTGAAGCCGTTGATGCGGGCGATGATCTGAGCAGCGTCCTTGCCCAGACCGTTGAGGATAACGCGCAGCGGCTTCTTACGAGCCTTGTTGGCGTTCAGAGCCAGGCCGATAGCGCCCTCAGCGGCAGCGAAGGACTCGTGGCCGGCCAGGAAGGCGAAGCACTCGGTGTCGTCGGAGAGCAGCATAGCGCCCAGGTTGCCGTGGCCCAGACCGACCTTGCGGTCCTCGGCGACGGAGCCGGGAACGGTGAAGGCCTGGATGCCCTCGCCGATGATGGCAGCAGCCTCAGAAGCGGACTTGGCGCCACGCTTGACAGCGAGAGCGCAGCCGAGGGTGTAGGCCCACTCAGCGTTCTGGAAGGCGATGGACTGGGTGTTGTTGACGATCTCACGCGGGTTGAAGCCCTTGTCGGTGCAGATCTGCAGAGCTTCCTCGAGGGAGGCGATGCCGTTGTCGGCGAGGCACTTGTTGATCTTGTCAGCGCGGCGCTCGTAACCTTCGAACGTAACAGTCATAGTTATTTCCCTCCCTTTCTACTCGTGAACCGGGAACACGCTGGCGACGGAGTGAGTCTCCTCGTCGGTGCGCGGGTCGATGTACTTGGCAGCGTTCTCCCACTGACCATAGTGGCCCATAGCGCCAGCGATGGCCTCCTCGGGGGTCTTGCCGGCCTTGACGGCGTCGGTGAACTTGCCGAGGTTCAGGAACTCGAACGCGATGATCTCGTTCTTGTCGTTGAGAGCCATGCGGGTGACGTAGCCCTGAGCGAGCTCGAGGTAACGAGCGCCCTTGGCCTTGGTGCCGAACATGGTGCCGACCTGAGAGCGAAGGCCCTTGCCGAGGTCGTCGAGGGAGGCGCCCACGGGCAGGCCGCCCTCGGAGAACGCGGTCTGGCTGCGGCCGTAAACGATCTGCAGGAAGATCTCGCGCATAGCAACGTTGATGGCGTCGCAGACGAGGTCGGTGTTAAGGGCCTCGAGGATGGTCTTACCGGGAAGGATCTCGGAAGCCATGGCGGCAGAGTGGGTCATGCCCGAGCAGCCGATGGTCTCAACGAGGGCCTCCTCGATGATGCCGTCCTTGACGTTCAGCGTGAGCTTGCAGGCGCCCTGCTGAGGTGCGCACCAACCCACACCGTGCGTAAGACCGGAGATGTCGGAAATCTCCTTAGCCTGGACCCACTTGCCCTCCTCGGGGATGGGTGCGGGGCCGTGGTATGCACCCTTGGCAACGGGGCACATGTTCTCCACTTCCTGTGAGTACTGCATGCCTCTCCTCTCTATCGTGTTGGCGTCCCGTCTGGGGGTCGTGGCTGGCGATTGCCGGGCGACCCTTCGAAAGGGACATGACATGCAGCCCCTAT
>CABRZC010000009.1 GCA_902475375.1 uncultured Collinsella sp.
GCAAACTTCGCAAACTTTGGACATAACTGACCCTCCTTGGGCGACAAACGAACATGTCGCGTTAACAAACAAGCCTGAACTATAGCACAGAAGCAGCTCCCTGTGCGTAATCTACACAGAGATATTTCTCTTTTGGCGATAGTGCCCACGCCACGGCCCTGGACGTAGATCCGATTTGCGTGCAGCAGAGGGGATTATGCCAGCTCGTGTGTGCGTTTTCAAGCTCGTCACACAAATATATATAGGTTTATTGAGCATTGGGCTCCGTTTACGGATTGCTCTGTATTTATGCTCGCAATTAAGTTTGAGGTTGGCTACACTATCCCTTGACCATTAAAGGGGTACGAGATACCCACATGGAATTACATAGCTGCCTAAGAGCAGCCTTTCCTGTGGGTGTCTGGTCCGCTTTGAGCGGTCGGGCATCTATTTTTTTGACTGTGTCAGCAGTCAAGACATGTGAGGAAGGAGATCGATGGGCACGACTTCCCCCAAGGCGGTCATCATGGACGAGACCGCCGTCAATCGAGCGATGACCCGCATCGCGCACGAGATTCTCGAGCGCAACGAGGGCTGTGAAGACCTCGCTCTGGTCGGCATCGTCACGCGCGGCGACCTTCTGGCAAAGAAACTCGCCGAGGAGATCAAGGAGATCGAGGGCGTCGACGTTCCGCTCGGCAGCCTCGACATCAGCTTCTACCGCGATGACTACGCTACCAATTTCGCTCCCGCGATCCACGCCACCAACATTCCCTTTAGCGTCGACGGCAAACGCGTCGTGCTGGTGGACGACATCCTGTATACGGGCCGTACCATTCGCGCCGCTCTCGACGCAGTCATGGATCTGGGCCGTCCGAGCCGTGTTGAGCTGGCAGTCCTCGTTGACCGCGGCCACCGTGAGCTCCCCATCTCGCCGGACTTTGTCGGCAAGAACGTTCCCTCGTCGCATGAGGAGAACGTGCACCTATATATGAAGGAAGTCGACGGCCACACCGCCGTCGAGATTAACGACGTCGCGCCGGGTTCCCACGTGGGCTCCGCGCCGCTGGGAGGTGAGTAGTACCGTGGCGTTCAACCATAAGCACCTGATCGACATTACCGAGTACTCCGAAGAGGACATTAAGCTCATCCTCGAGACCGCCAAGGCGTTCTCCGAGGTCAACGAGCGTGCGATCAAGAAGGTCCCCACGCTCAAGGGCAAGACCATCGTCAACATGTTCAACGAGCCCTCGACGCGCACGCGCAGCTCCTTCGAGCTCGCCGAGAAGCGTCTTTCGGCCGACAGCCTCAACTTTGGCGGCTCCTCGACCTCCACGGTCAAGGGCGAGAGCCTCGTCGACACCGTCGAGACCCTCAACGCTTATAAGATCGACTGCATCGTCGTTCGCGATAAGCACGCCGGTGCTCCCTACATCGTCACGCAGAACTCGCCCGCAAGCGTCATCTGCGCCGGTGACGGCAAGCACAACCATCCCACGCAGGCCCTGCTCGACCTGTACGCCATCTGGGAGCACAAGGGTGACTTCCACGGTCTGAAGGTCGCCGTCGTCGGCGATATCGCCCACTCCCGCGTGTGCGGCTCGCTGATCCCCGCCCTTAAGATCATGGGCTGCGAGACCTACGCCGTCGCCCCCGGCACGCTGCTGCCGCCGGCGCCCGAGGTCCTGGGCTGCGACCACGTGACGAGCGACCTCGATTCCGTCCTGCCCGAGCTGGACGTCGTCTACATGCTGCGCGTGCAGCAGGAGCGCCTCGAGGGCGCCCCGTTCCCGACCATTCGTGAGTACCACAAGCTCTTCGGCCTGACCAAGGACCGCGAGAAGCTCATGAAGCCCGATGCGATCATCTGCCACCCGGGCCCCATCAACCGCGGCGTCGAGTTCGACTCCTATATGGCCGACCACCCGCAACGCTCCGTCATCCTGGAGCAGGTCTACGCCGGTATTTGCGTGCGTATGGCTATCCTGTATCTGCTGCTTGGAGGTGCCGATAATGGCCTTGCTTCTTAAGAATGCCCACGTCGTCGACCCGTCCGTCGAGCTTGACGGTGTCGTTGACGTCCTGATTGACGGCGACAAGATTGCCGAGGTCGGCGAGAATCTCGCCGTCGAGGGAGCCGAGGTCCGCGACCTTTCCGGCAAGTACCTCGTCCCCGGCCTGGTGGATATGCACGTTCACCTTCGCGAGCCCGGCTACGAGGTCAAAGAGGACATCGAGAGCGGCACCCGCGCAGCTGCCAAGGGCGGCTTTACCGGCGTGTGCTCCATGCCCAACACCGATCCCGTCACCGATAACGGCACCGTCGTGGAGTTCGTCAAGTCCCGCGCTGCCGAGGTCGGTCACTGCCGCGTTTATCCGTCGGGCGCCATGACCCGTGGTCTTAAGGGCGAGGCTATGTCCGAGATGGGCGATATGGTCGCCCACGGCGCCGTCGCCTTCACCGACGACGGTCGCGGCGTGCAGGGCGCGGGCATGCTCCGTCGCTGCATGGACTACGGCAAGATGTTCGGCAAGGTATTTATGAGCCACTGCCAGGACGAGGACCTGGTCGGCCACGGCCAGATCAACGAGGGCAAGGTCTCGACCCGTCTGGCTCTTGAGGGCTGGCCGGCTGCCGGCGAGGAGCTCCAGATCGCTCGCGACATCGAGATCGCCAAGCTGACCGGTGCCAAGCTGCACATCCAGCACATCTCTACCGCCCATGGCCTGGAGATCGTGCGTGCCGGCAAGGCCGCTGGCGTTCAGGTTACCTGCGAGGCAACCCCGCACCACATGTTCCTGACCGAGAACGACCTGGACGAGACCTACAACACCTCGCTCAAGGTCAATCCGCCGCTGCGCACCGACGAGGACGCCGAGGCCATCCGTCAGGGTGTCATCGACGGCACCGTCGACGTTATCGTCACCGATCACGCTCCCCATACCCCGTGGGAGAAGGCCCGCGAGTTCGAGCTTGCGCCCTTTGGCATGATCGGTCTCGAGACCTCGCTGTCGCTCGTGCTCACCGAGCTGGTCAACACGGGCAAGATGAGCATGGGCCGCATGGTCGAGCTCATGGCTATCAAGCCGCGTGAGATCCTGGGCCTCGACCAGGTTCAGGTCAAGGCGGGCTCCGTTGCCGACCTGACTGTGTTCGACGCGTCCGCCACCTGGACGGTCGGCGAGGACGGTTACGAGTCGCGAGCCGAGAACTCCGGTTTCGCCGGCCGCACGCTCACCGGTCGTGCCACCGATGTGTTTGTCGGCGGTAAGCAGACGCTCGCCGACGGCTGCATCTGCTAGCATAGCCTTATCGCTTTTGTGCGCGGTGCCCTTGCGGTGCCGCGCTTTCTGTTCGTTTTGACCATGCAACCGCATGGGGGATTGGAGCGTCTATGCCCACACCTTCCACTGCACGCATGCACGACTTCGAGGTCGTCTCGAACCAGGAGATTGCCGACGGCATCTTCTCGCTCGTCATCTCGGCCCCCAAGCTTGCAAGTGCGCTCAAGCCCGGTCAGTTTGTGAACATTGCCGTGCCCGGTGATGCGTCCTCGCTGCTTCGCGTGCCCTTGAGCTTCTATCGCGCCGACGCCCAGGCCGGCACCGTCGAGCTGTGGTACGCCGTCGTGGGCGACGACACCCGCCGTCTGTCGCAGATGGCCCCCGGTTCCACCTCTAATCTGCTGGGCCCCGGCGGACGCGGCTGGCTTGTGCCCGAGGGCACCAGGAAGGCGCTGCTCGTTGCGGGCGGCATCGGTGTTCCGCCCGTGCTGTGCCTTGCCGGTAAGCTTGCCGAGCAGGGTGTGGCCGTCGACGTGTGCCTGGGCTTTGGAACCGCGTCCAAGGCCGTGGGCATCGATGAGTTCCGCGCTCTGTGCGATACGGTTGACGTGTGCACCGACGACGGTTCGCTCGGCACGCACGGTTTCTGCACCGATCCTGCCGCCGAGCTTCTTGGCGAGGGTGGCTACGACTACGTTGCCAGCTGCGGTCCCGCCGTCATGATGAAGAAGGTCGCCACCGCTGCCGCCGAGGCCGGCGCGTACTGCGAGGTGTCGCTCGAGCGCATGATGAGCTGCGGCTTTGGTGCCTGCAACACCTGCAATGTCGAGACGGTCGACGGTATGAAGGGCGCCTGCATGTGCGGCCCCGTGTTCGATGCTTCCAAGGTGGTGGTCTTCTAGTGGGTACCGTGAATATGGCCGTCGATTTCGGCGGCGTCAAGATGCAGAACCCCATCAACACCGCAGCCGGTACCTTTGGCTACGGATGGCAGTTCCAGAACTTCTTTGATGTCTCCCAGCTGGGCGCCATCACCACCAAGGGTTGTGCTGCCGAGCCCTGGCCCGGCAACCCCGCGCCTCGCATGGCCGAGATCCCGGGCGGCATGATCAACTCCGTGGGCCTTCAGAACCCCGGCGTGGCTGCCTTTGCCCGTGAGTCCGGTCCGTGGCTCGAGCAGCTCTCCAAGGACGGTTGCCAGGTCATCTGCCAGGTCGCCGGTCACTCCGTTGAGGAGTTTGTCCGCGCGCTCGAGATGTATGTCGAGCTGTGCCCCTGGGCTGCCGGCTACGAGATCAACGTCAGCTGCCCCAATATTGCCGCCGGCGGTGCCGCTATGGGCTCCTCGCCCGAGGGCGCCTCTGCCGTTATGGCTGCCTGCCGTAAGGTGACCGATAAGCCGCTGTTCGTAAAGATGGCTCCGGTTAACGTCGCCGAGATTGCCAAGGCTCTTGAGGCCGCGGGAGCCGACGGCCTTTCGGTCATCAATTCCATCCAGGGCATGGCCATCGATGTTCATACCCGCAAGTCCCGCGTGGCCAAGCCCAAGGGCGGCCTCTCGGGCCCGCTGTGCCACCACATCGCCGTGCGTATGGTCTGGGAGGTTGCCCAGGCCGTCGATATCCCCATCAATGGCGTCGGCGGCGTCATGACTGGCGAAGATGCGGCCGAGTTTATCCTGGCCGGTGCCACCTGCGTGTCGGTCGGCATGGCCAACTTCGTCGATCCGTGCGCATCGATTAAGATTGCGCACGAGCTCGAGGCTTGGGCGGAGTCCCAGGGCGTGAAGGACATCAACGAGCTGGTAGGTGCTTTCGAATGCTAGAGACCGATGCCCGCGACCGTGTTATCGTCGCCCTCGACTGCGACCGTGAGCGTGCGCTTGAGCTCGCCCATGAACTTTCTGGTCATGCCGCTTGGCTCAAGGTGGGCATGACGCTCTATTACGCTGAGGGCCCCGAGATCGTCAAGACGTTCAAGGACCTGGGCTTTAAGGTCTTCCTCGACCTCAAGTTCCATGACATTCCGCATCAGGTGCGCGGTGCCGCCCGTTCCGCCTCGCTTGCCGGTGCCGACCTGCTTTCGGTCCACGGTCTGGGCTCGGGCGCTATGCTCGCTGCCTGCCGCGAGGGTGCCGAGGAGGCTCGCGAGGATCGCGCCAAGCTCGTTGCCATTACCGTGCTCACGAGCATGAACCAGGATGCGCTGACCGAGATCGGTGTCGAGTCGCCCGTGGCCGAGGAGGCCGCCCGCCTGGCAAAGCTTGCCCAGGCTAACGGCATCGACGGCATCGTGTGCTCGCCGATGGAGGCCAACGATATGCGTGAGCTGCTGGGCCCCGATGCCCTCATTGTGACTCCGGGCGTGCGCCCGGTGGGTGCCGCCCTGGGCGATCAATCCCGCGTGGCGACGCCTTCCCAGGCTATCGAGCGCGGTGCGAGCCACATCGTGGTGGGCCGACCCATCACCGGTGCCGACGACCCGGTTGCCGCATTTGACGCTATCGTTGCCGAGCTGGTCGAAAACGTCGCCTAAAAGATTCCCTCAAGTCACCACTTTTGGGTCTCAATAGCACAAATTAGCCCCTGTGCCTGCGAAAACTTTCCCATCCTTTGTGTGGAATCGCAGGTCAGGGGCTCAACTTTGACCTCCGTATATTGCACTTTTCGCAGGTATCGTCTAACCTATGGTGCCGTCGATTGGGCATTTAGTGCGTTTGACGTGCTAAAATGCCAATTATTGCATCAGATATAACCCAACTATTTGGAGGTTCGAATGGCACTCCCTCAGCTTACCGACGAGCAGCGCAAGCAGGCTCTTGAGAAGGCTGCTGCCGCACGTCACGCCCGCGCTGAGCTTCGCGAGCAGATCAAGAAGGGCGAGAAGTCCCTCGAGTCCGTGCTCAACTCCGATGACCCCATCGCTTCCCGCATGAAGGTTTCCACCCTCATCGAGTCCCTGCCCGGTTATGGCAAGGCCAAGGCCGCCAAGATCATGGAGGAGCTCGGCATCTCCGCTACCCGTCGCGTCCAGGGCCTCGGTGTCCGTCAGCGCGAGCAGCTCCTCGAGCAGCTGACCAAATAAGTGAGCGCTCAGGATTCAAAGCTCTTTGTGATTTCTGGACCGTCAGGTGCAGGCAAGGGCACGCTCGTCACTCGTGTGCGCGAGCGTCGCTCTAACCTGGGCCTGACGGTTTCGGCTACCACGCGAGCCCCACGCAAAGGCGAGGTCGACGGCGTCAATTACTTTTTTCTGACGCGCGAGGAGTTCGACCGCCGCGTGGCAAACGGCGAGTTTGTTGAGTGGGCCGAGGTCCACGGTAACTGCTACGGCACCTTGGTGAGCGAGGTCACATCCAAGCTTGCCTCTGGTTCGTCTCTAATCTTGGAGATCGATGTCCAGGGTGCCTTGCAGGTTAAGGAGCGTTTCCCCGAGGCCGTGCTGATTTTTATCAAGCCGCCTTCGCTCGAGGTGCTCCGCGAGCGTCTGGTCGGTCGCGGTACCGAGACGCCCGAGACGATCGAGCTGCGTATGGCAAACGCCGCCCATGAGCTTGCCCTTGCCGACCGCTACGACGACGTCGTGGTGAATGACGATCTCGACCGCGCGACCGATGAGCTCGTTCGCGTTCTCGATATGCATGAAAGGATCTGAGGTCCGTGTCCGTTGTAAAGCCTTGCATTGACGATCTTCTGGAGAAGACCGATCACAACCGCTTCCTGCTCGCCTCGCTTGCCTCCAAGCGCGCCTGCGACATTAACAGCATGCTGCGTGGCCAGCACAACCGCGTGCTCGCCGTTCAGGATGTCGACGACATCACCATTGCACTCTCCGGTGCCGATACCATCTCGATGGCTATGGACGAGATCGTCGACGGCGATATCTCCTACGACGAGGCCCGTTATGAGAAGGCGCTCGGCCACAAGGTTGCTGAAGCCTAAATGGCAGCCCGCGTCTGCCTGGTCCACTATCACGAGGTTGGACTGAAGGGCAAGAACCGCGCACATTTTGAGCATATCCTCATGGATAACATCAAGGCGGCCTTGGCCGCCTTTTCCGTGAATGCCGTGTCTCGAATTTCCGGTTATATCCTCGTGACCTTTAACGAGCATCAGGCCGATGAGGCGGCGCGCGTCATTCGCACCGTCCCCGGCGTTGCCCGCGTGTCCCTGGCGTACCACACCAACCGCGATCCGCAGGAGTACTGCGCCGCCGCCGTGAAGGCGCTGCGCGAATTTGGTCCCTTCGAGTCGTTTAAGGTGCATGCCAAGCGCTCTAACACCGACTATGAGCTCACCTCGATTGATATCAATCGACAGGTTGGCGAGGTACTGTGCGAGGCGTTTCCCGATAAAAAGGTCCAGATGCACGATCCCGACGCGATGGTGTACGTGCTGGTGGTACAGGGTAGCGTCTACGTTTATGCGCGCTCTGAGCGCGGCGTGGGCGGTCTGCCGGTGGGTTCTGCCGGCAAGGTCGTGACGCTGCTTTCCTCGGGCATCGATTCTCCGGTGGCGACCTGGATGCTCGCGCGCCGCGGCGCGGTGTGCGTGCCGGTACATTTTTCCGGCCGTCCGCAGACGCCCGATACGAGCGAGTATTTGGTGCAGGACATCATCCGTGCGCTTGAGCCGGGTGTCCAGATCGGTCGCCTGTACGTAGTCCCGTTTGGCGACTGCCAGCGCGAGATTTCGGTCACCTGCCCCAGCAACCTGCGCGTGATCATGTACCGTCGCATCATGTATTCGGTTGCCGAGCGCATAGCGCATATCGAGGGCGCCAAGGCTATCGTGACCGGCGAATCGCTCGGTCAGGTTGCCTCCCAGACGCTCGAGAACATCATGGCCGTCAACGAGGCCGTGAAGATCCCCGTGTTCCGTCCGTTGATCGGTTCGGACAAGCAGGAGATCATCGCACGCGCTGAGGAAATCGGTACCTTCGATATCTCGACCGAGGCTGCTCCCGATTGCTGCACGCTTTTTATGCCGCGCCGCCCCGAGACGCACGCCAAACCCGATGCCGTGCACGAGGCCTGGGAGCTGTTCGATCACGAGGAGATGATTGAGCGTTTGCTCAAACAGACCGAGTATATCGACTTCGAGAGCAACACGTATAAGGCCCCTAAGACCTTAAAACGCAAACATTCCGAGCTCGCTCCACGTGAGATTTACCAAGATCACGAATAATGTTGTGTATAGACCGGCGGTGATTTTGCATCGTCGGTCTTTTTCTATCTGGACATTAGGCGATAAGCGGTTCATTTGTCGACGTGTGCCTGAATAAATGGACACTTTTCCGCAAGGTTTTGGTCAGCTTTTGGTTTGACCGCGAAAACCGGTGTGGGCGTGCGGGGGCTGTGGCGTTCGTTTCCTGACACGATGGTGTTGGGAGGTGTTTGCTATGGCGCAGCGCGAGCAACACGAACGGGTTAAACGTATGGATCGCTGGGCAGAAAAACTGCTCGTCCATAAGGCGGTGGTCGTGGCGATCCTGGTTGTTATTGCCGCCGCGAGCGGCTTGGCGATGGCAAGTTTTGGCGGCCACTCCAGCGACGTATCGTTTGGGCGTAGTGATGAGGCGAGCGCCTCGGATGCGCGCGGGGCCGGGGATACCTCACCTGACGATGCCGATGAGCCGTCTGCCAAGAGCTCTTCTGCTGCCGAGGTGTACGTCGATGTTGATGGCGCCGTTGTGAAGCCTGGCGTGTACCGGCTCAAAGACGGAGCGCGGGTGTCCCAAGCGATCGATGCCGCCGGAGGGCTTACGGCCGAGGCAGATGTGACAGGTCTTAACCGTGCGTCTAAGATCATAGATGGCCAAAAGATCTATGTACCGACGGTGGGGGAGCAACAGGCGGCTGCGGTGCCGAACGGGACCGACAGCGGCGCTTCCACGACCCCTGGTACAGGGTCTTCGTCGGGACTTGTGAATATCAATACGGCAAGTGCGGCGGAGCTGCAGACGCTTTCGGGCATCGGGCCTTCTATGGCCCAGTCAATTATCGACGAACGGACGCAAAACGGGGCCTTTGCCTCGGTCGATGACCTTATGCGCGTATCGGGGATCGGTGAGAAGAAACTCGCCAAAATTAAAGATTGCATCTGCGTATGAGTGCGACCGAGCGCGAGCATGTGATGCCACCGCGCCCATTGATGCCGTGGACGATAGCCCTTTGTGCCGGCTTGTGTGCGAGCTGTGGGTTAGTGCTTAACATGGCGGCCGATGCGCTGCTGGGAGAGCGGGCGGCGCCCGTCACATTGCTTATGGCCATTCCCGTTGCGGCAGCAGGGTGCATCGTATTGGCTCAGTCCTGCATGCGCCTTGTGCGGTGGAGGCGATGGCTGTATGCCGCGGCCCTCGGCCTCGTGGCGGGAGCGGTCGTGTCCGCGGGTTGGGCGATAGGGGCGCTGCGCGCTTCGAGGGCGTTGGATAATCGGGCTGCGAGCAGTCTCGAGTTTGTTGTGTACGGCGACCCGTCCATCAATGACGGTGCGTACTCCTATACCTGTGATGCGTATGCGGGCGAAAAGCGTTTGGGTCGGGTACGGCTGTCGTGTGATCGTGAGCTTGGCGTCGGTTCGCATGTGCGTGCTATCGGTCGAATTTCGCGCTTTGAGAATGATGAGTATGGGCGCTCACGCGTGCTTCGGGGCGAGCTTCGAAAGGTTAAAGTCGTCCGGTTGGTATCGATCGACGAGGGCCCTCCAGGCCCGTTGTCTTGGCTTCGAAACGAGCTCCTTGCCGTTATCGCGCCCGCGACCGATCCAGCGCGCTCGCTCATTGCCGGCGTTGTCTGCGGACGCTCGGCCGAGCTGCGTGCCCAGCCGGCGGGCGATTGGTTTTCGGTAACGGGCACCGCACATCTTATCGCTGTCTCGGGTAGTCATCTTGCCATCGTGGGGTTTGTGATTGAGAGCGCCCTGCAAAAGACACGCCTCTCTCGTGGGCTGCAGCGGGGGCTGTTGGTGCTGGCCCTCGCTGCCTATGCCGTTTTTACGGGCGCTTCTCCCTCGGCCGTGCGCGCGTGCTGCATGGTGGCGGCGACGCTTGTCGCCAACAGCGCCGGACGTCGTCGGCATGGCCTCTCGGCTCTGTTCGTCACCATGGCAATCTTTGTGTTGCTGCGTCCGACGGTATTGTTCGAAATGGGTTTTCAGCTTTCGTGCGTCAGTGTTTTTGCCATCCTTTGTTTTTGCCCCTACGCCACCTACGCCTTGGGCGAGCTGGGCATGCCATCGGGTGTCGCCAGCGTTTTGTCTGTCACGCTGTGCTCGCAGCTGGCGACACTTCCCGTTACGATTCCCGCATTTGAGACGTTTTCGCTCATTGCCCCACTTGCAAATGCCGTGATCGGTCCGGTGATAAGCGTGCTGCTCGCTGTATCGGTTGTGCTGGTGCCCTGCTCGCTTGTGCCGCTGCTGCGTCACGAGGCTCTCGTGGTGCCCATGATTGTCGCCCGCTGTGCGCTGTTCTTTGAACAGCTCTTTGCTGCCGTTCCGGGCGCATCCGTAAGCGTGCCGCCCGATACGCCCTTGGTATATGTGGTGCCGTTCGCGCTGGTGGCCATCTTGGTCTGGTGGCCACGCCCCCGCGCGCGGAGCATGGCAGCGGGGCTGCTGTGTTTAATGCTCGCAGCGGGTGTTCCGTATGTCTATTGGGATCGATGTGCGCCGCCTTCGGTAACGGTCCTCGATGTTGGCCAGGCCGATGCGATTCTGGTTCGTCAGGGTGGCGCCGTGGCACTCGTCGACTGTGGGCTCGATGACCGCGTGATGTCGGCGTTGGTTCGCAATAACGTCCACCATATCGACGCCGTCTTCGTGACGCATTGGGATGAAGACCATTGGGGTGGTCTTCCCGACGTACTCGATCGTTTTTCGGTTGGAACCATTGCGGTCGCGGCCGATGCACTTGACGGCGCGCCTACTGAGGTCCTGAATCGCCCGGGTGTAACGTATCGGCAGGTGGCTCGCGGAGACACGGTCGATATCGGCGCATTTCGGGCTCGTGTGATGTGGCCGTTTGACACGGTGGATGGCGAGGGCAATGAGGACTCTCTTGTTTTGCTGCTCTCCTACGCTCAGGAAGGCAAGAGCCTGCGCGTGCTCCTTACTGGTGACGCCGAGCTCGATCAGGAGCGCGAGTTTGTACAGGAGGTGGGAGATATCGATGTGCTCAAGCTGGGGCATCACGGCTCAAAAGTTTCCGTCGACACAGAGCTGCTGGAAACGCTTAAGCCCGAGCTCTCTATCGCGAGTGCGGGCGAGGGCAACCGCTACGGTCATCCATCCGATGCCTGTATCGATGCAGTTAAGGAAGCGGGTGGTGCGTTCGCATGCACCATCGAACACGGCGACATTACCGTCACGCCGACCGCGAAGGGCTTTGCGATGCGATGCCAGCGGCCGTGATGCCGTCGTTGGCGCGGGACCAACCCCTGGGCTAAAATGGCACGGTACAAACACGAGAGCCTGCGAGAGGGGAGCGCAATGTCCGAAACCGGTCTGCTGCCGGCATATCTGATCGTCGGTACCGATGGGGTCAAGCGCGACCACGCCGTCTCGCGTATGAAAGCTCGCTTGGAAAAGTCGGGTATGGTTGAGTTCAACCTCGATGAACGCGACATGACGAAAGATCCCGATATCGAGTCGATCATCGGCTCGCTCAATACCTTTCCCATGGGCAGCGAGTTTCGCCTGGTAATCCTTGACGGCTGCTCAAAACTTGCCAAAGCGATCTCCGAGCCGCTTGTCGAGTATCTGGCGAGTCCCAGCCCCACGACGGTTTGCCTCATAATCGCCGATTCGCTTGCCAAGAATACGCGCCTGTATAAGGCAATCGCCAAGATCGACAAGAAGGCTATCGTCGATTGTTCGGGTACCAAGCGCTGGGAACTGCCGCGCCGCGTTCAGCAGATGGCGACGCAGCGCGGTAAGTCCATCTCGACGGCTGCTGCCGAGGAGCTCGTCTCGCGCTCGGGCGAGAACACCCGCATGCTCGATAACGACTTGGCCAAGCTTGCCCAGATGGTCGAGGCGCCGCAAATTGAGCTTGCCGATGTAGAGCGCTGGATCGTGCGCACGGCCGAAGTTCAGCCCTGGGACTTTCTCAATGCGGTCTCGGCCCGTGACATGCGCCGCTCGCTTGAGCTCTTCAATCTACTGCCCGCCAAGAGCTATGTGTGGACCTACACGCTGCTGTGCGGGCGCATTCGCGAGCTTATCGTCGCCAAGGCACTCGATGCGCGTGGACAGGGTCGTGAGCTGGCCGCGACGCTCAAGCTTCAGGCCTGGCAGGTCAAAAATCACCTTACCTGGGCCCGTCGTTTTTCGATGACCGAGCTCGTTGCCGCGCTCGAGGGTGCCGTCGATGTGGAGCTCGCGCTCAAGGGTTCGGCTGATTCGGAGACCGCGCTTTTGCTCTGGATTACGAACATCTTGAGAAAATCGTGATGATACCTGCCTATTTGACAAATTCGTTCTATCCCTTTGAGGGGGAGCGTGCTATAGTAGGCGCTTGCATGACCTCACCGTGTCTCAGAGGTGTCATACATTTTTTGCAAGGAACTCGAAAGGAACTCCAGAAGTGGCAAACATCAAGTCTCAGAAGAAGCGTATCCGCACCAATGAGGCAGCTCGCATGCGTAACAAGGCTGTCAAGTCCGAGCTCAAGACGCTGACCAAGCACGTCCAGTCCGCCGTCGCCGAGGGCGACGCCGAGAAGGCCCAGGCTGCCCTCAAGACCGTCACCAAGCGTCTCGACATGGCTGCCGCCAAGCATGTTATCCACAAGAACCAGGCTTCCAACCGCAAGTCCGGTCTTGCCAAGCTCGTGAACAGCATCAACGCCTAAGTTGTAAATTTCACACCACACAGATTACGCGCATAAATGGAGCCTGTTTTATGGAACAGGCTCCATTTTTTGTACCGCTCGGGTAAGATAGTCCGCATGAATACTTCAATTGACATTTCCCACATCCGCAACTTCTCGATCGTTGCGCACATCGACCATGGCAAGTCCACGATCAGTGACCGCATCCTCGAGCTCACCCATACCGTTGACGAGCGCGACATGGAGTCGCAGCTGCTCGACACCATGGATATCGAGCGCGAGCGCGGCATCACGATCAAGTCCAATGCCGTTCGCGTTTCCTATGACGCCGACGATGGTGAGACGTATCAGTTCAACCTGATCGATACGCCGGGCCACGTTGACTTTACCTACGAGGTCTCGCGTTCGCTGGCCGCCTGCGAGGGTGCGGTGCTCGTCGTCGACGCCACGCAGGGCGTCGAGGCACAGACCGTCTCCAACGCGACGCTCGCCATGAACGCTAATCTGGATATCGTGCCCGCCATCAATAAGATCGACCTGCCGTCGGCACACCCCGACGAGGTTAAGACCGAGATCGAGGATGACCTGGCGATTCCTGCCGACGATGCCGTATGCGTATCGGGCAAGACCGGCGAGGGCATTCACGACCTGCTGGAGTCCATCGTCTTTTTGATCTCACCGCCAAAGGGCGATGCGAACGCTCCGCTCAAGGCACTTATCCTGGATTCTTACTTCGATGAGTACCGCGGCGTCGTTGCCACGGTCCGCGTCTTCGACGGCTCCATCAAGAAGGGCGATACCCTGCGCATGATGCAGGCCGAGGGTGACTTTTTGGTCGACGGCGTGGGCGTCAAGCGCCCTGCCGAGACCCCGGTCGACGCACTGACGGTCGGCGAGGTGGGCTACGTGGTCACGGGTCTGAAGGATCCCGAGGCCGTGCACGTGGGCGACACCCTTACCTGGGCGTCGAACCCCTGCCCCGAGCCGCTTCCGGGCTACCGCGAGGCCAAGCCCATGGTCTACACGGGCCTGTTCCCGATCGACAACAAGGATTACGAGAATTTGCGCGACGCTCTCGATAAGCTGCATGTCAACGACCCGTCGTTGGTGTGGGAGCCCGAGACCTCGGTGGCGCTCGGCTTTGGTTTCCGCGTTGGCTTCTTGGGCCTGCTACATATGGAGGTCGTCAAGGAGCGTCTGGAGCGCGAGTTCAATCTGGACCTTATTGCCACGAGCCCTTCGGTGGACTATCACGTCTACAAGACCGACGGCGAGATGATTGATGTCCGCAGCCCGCAGGATCTGCCCGAGGCTACGCGTATCGAGCGCATTGAGGAGCCTTACCTCAAGGCCAAGATTATCTGCCCGCCCGAGTATACGGGTGCCGTCATGCAGCTCGCTATCGAGCACCGCGGCGTTACGACCGATATGATCCACCTGACGAGCAAATCGGTCGAGAT
The DNA here is from genome assembly GCA_902475375.1 of uncultured Collinsella sp. Classification (GTDB taxonomy): domain Bacteria; phylum Actinomycetota; class Coriobacteriia; order Coriobacteriales; family Coriobacteriaceae; genus Collinsella. Next base: position 14,556 of record CABRZC010000009.1, read on the forward strand.
GCGCTTCGACATGCCGCTCGCCGAGCTTATCTTGGACTTCTTTGACCAGCTCAAGAGCCGTACCAAGGGCTATGCCTCGCTCGACTACGAGTTCAACGAATATCGCCCCTCCGAGCTCGTCAAGCTCGATATCCTGCTTTCGGGCGACGAGGTGGACGCGCTTTCGTTTATCGTGCACAAGGACAAGGCCTATGGCCTGGCCCGCGGTCTGTGCGACAAGCTCAAGGAAATTATTCCGCGTCAGCTGTTCGAGGTACCTATTCAGGGCGCCATCGGCAACAAGATCATTGCCCGCTCCACCGTCAAAGCGCGTCGCAAGGACGTTCTTGCTAAGTGCTACGGCGGCGATATCTCGCGTAAGCGCAAGCTGCTTGAGAAGCAGAAAGAGGGCAAGAAGCGCATGAAGGCCATCGGCTCGGTCGAGGTTCCGCAGGAGGCCTTTATGGCGATCCTCAAGGTGGACGAGTAGGTCCATGGCGCTTTCTGAATACAGCAAGCGGCTGCTGGGTGCCTATGCCGAGCAGCCGTTCCTTATGGCTCCTATGGCGGGCGTAACCGACCCCGCCTATCGCATCATGTGTCGCCGCCGCGGTGCCAACCTTGCCTACAGCGAGATGGTGAGCGTTGCAGGCCTTGCCTATGCCAGCAACAAGACGTGGCGCCTGGTGTTGCCGGCCGACGAGGAGCAGCAGATTTGCGTGCAGCTCTTTGGCTCCAAGCCCGATCAGTTTGCGAGTGCCGTCGCTGCCGTCGAGGAACGCGTGGGCGATCGCCTGTCATTGATTGATATCAACATGGCCTGTCCGGCTCGCAAGGTCGTTACCAAGGGCGAGGGCTCGGCGCTTATGCGCACGCCCGACCTGGCCGAAAGAATCGTCGAGGCAGCGGTGGGCGCGGCGCATGTTCCCGTGACCGTTAAGATCCGCAAGGGTTTTTATGCCGAGGATCGCAACGCCGCAACGTTTGCCCAGATGCTCGAGGGGGCGGGCGCCTCTGCAGTTGCCGTGCACGGTCGTTGTGCCACGCAGCTCTATACGGGCCAGGCCGATTGGTCCGTCGTCGATGAGGTTGCCGACGCTGTCGAGATTCCCGTGATTGGTTCGGGCGATGTGTTCTCGGCCGAGGACGCTGCTGAGCATCTGAGCGGCTCGGGTGCCAGCGCGGTGTTTATCGCGCGCGGCATCTACGGCAATCCGTGGGTGTTCGGCGATGCCCGAGCCCTTGCACTCGACGCCACGCCGGTGCCGTCTCGCTCCTCGGTCGAGCGCCTGGAGGCTCTGCGCGAGCACCTGACGCTCACGCACGAGCTGTTGCCGCTCATGTCGCGTGCCCGCACGTACGCGAGCTGGTATTTAAAGGGCATGCCCCATGCTGCGGCCTGGCGCGCCCAGGTGGTGCGCTGCTCCACGTACGAGGAGTTCATGGCATTGGTCGATGATATCGAGCGCGATGTGGTGGCCTGCGAGGCCGCACTTGCCGCCGGCGAGTCGGTGCCCGCGCATCCGCTGGAGGCCTAAGGGTGGCCGTTACCGCGCTGTACGTGCACGTGCCGTTTTGCGCCCAAAAGTGCCGGTACTGCGACTTTGACTCGCGCAGTTTTGCTCCGTGCGACCTGAGCGCTGCGCTCGATGCCTATTTTGAGCAGTTTTATGCGCGCCTTGATGCCTTTGGAGACGTCGGGGCGCTTGCGCAGATCCGTACCGTCTATGTTGGCGGCGGCACGCCGTCGCTGGCGGGGGAGCGCCTGGTAGAACTCGCCCGGCGTATCTCTGCGTGGTGCAAACCAGTTGAGTTTACCTGCGAAGCCAATCCTGAGTCGCTGACCGCCGAGCTTACCGCTGCGCTTGCCAAGGTTGGTGTCACACGCGTCTCTCTGGGCGTGCAAACGCTCGATAACGCCGAACTTACCGCCATCGGTCGCATTCACGATGCCGATCGGGCGCTCGCTGCCATCACGACGGTTAAGGGCGCAGGGCTCGATGTGTCCTGCGACCTCATGTGCGGCCTTCCCGGGCAGACCGCCGTAAGCTGGCGGCGCACGCTCGATGGCGTGTTGGCGGCGGCGCCGCATCATGTGTCGGTTTACCCGCTCACGCTCGAGGAGGGCACGCCGCTCTACCGCATGGCGTGTCACGACGAGTCGCTTGAGCCCGACGAGGATTTTCAGGCTGCGTGCATGGATGCGGCGCGTGAGTGCCTGGGTGCGGCCGGCTATCACCCGTATGAGGTGGCAAGCTACGCGCTCGACGGCCATGAGTGCGCCCACAACATTGCCTATTGGACCGGACAGGGCTATCTGGGCTTGGGCCGCTCTGCCGCCGGTATGCTCGATGCCGAGGATTTCGATCGCTTGGCCGGGCTGTTTCCCGACGTGCCTGCTCGCGGCGATGCGTATCGCGTGCGCTTGGTGCAACGTGACGATGATGCGATGGCGTTTGATGCCGAGTATCTGTCGCAGCGCGAGGCTGCGGCCGAGGATCTAATGCTCGCCTGCCGCATGACGCGTGGCATTGGGCCCGACCTGTTGGTTCGCTCGGCAAGCGTGATCGCTGCAGATGGGTTGGCGGCGGCCTGTGACCGTGCTCTCGAGTTGGGCCTTGCCACCTGGGTGCCCGATCATGTTGAAGGACATGCTGGGAGCGTCACCTTAAAAGACGTTATCGCAGGTCGCGTCCGTGCCCGCTTAGCGCCCACCCACTTGGGCTGGCTCGATGGAAATGTGCTGTTCGAGCTGTTTTGGGGTCTAGCTTAGGCCGCTCGGGTAGAATTACCGCAATATATACGCTGCTGTGAGCAGGAGGTTGCCGCGCATGGCGACGATGAACGAAAAAGATTACTACGAGATTTTGGGTGTCTCCAAGGACGCCACCTCGCGTGATATACAGAAGGCCTTCCAGCAAAAGGCGCGCAAGCTCCATCCTGACGTCAACAAAGAGCCGGATGCCGAGGAAAAGTTCAAAGAGGTTTCCGAGGCCTACGCTGTGCTTTCGGATGAGCAGAAGCGTGCGCGCTATGACGCCATGCGTTCGGGTAATCCCTTCGCCGGCGCTCCCACGGCTTCGCCCTATGGCGGCGGCTACGCCGGCAGCGCAGGCTATGGTAATCCCTTTGAGGGCGGCTTTCCCTTTGGTGGCGCCTGGGGTCAGCCGCGTCGCGGGCAGGCTGCCTATAATCCCGAGAACGGCGCCAACGTGGTCGTCGATATTAAGCTCGACGCCAAGGAGGCCAAGGGCGGTGCCCGCAAGACCGTCCGCTATACGCGCTTCGATACCTGTGGCCACTGTGGCGGCTCGGGTTCTGTTTCGTCCGAGCATGCACATACCTGTCCGAGCTGCGGCGGTCGCGGGCACATCGACGTCGACCTGTCCTTCCTGTTCGGTGCCGGCACGTTCCAGTCGGTCTGCCCCGAGTGCGGCGGTTCCGGTAAGGTCGTTGCCGACCCCTGTCCCGATTGCGGCGGCAGCGGGCGTGTCCGTGTGACCTCCGAGCAGACGATTGAGTTTCCTGCCGGCACGCACGACGGCGACGAGATTCGCATTAGCGGCATGGGTCACGCCGGCACCAACGGTGCCTCGGGTGGCGATTTGGTCGGTCGCGCCCATGTTGAGGCCGAGCGTCTGGAAGGCAAGGCTCGTACCGGTTTTTACCTGATGGGCATTGTGGCGCCGTTTTTGGTGCTGTCGGCCATCTCGGGTGTGTTCTCGGCCTTTGCCGTGATGTGCTTTATTCCGTTTGCCATGGGCCTGTTCATGGTGCTCTCGGACGGCGTACTGCATCGCAGCCTGCTGTGGTGGAAGCGCGGCGCGATGCAGTTTGCCAATGGTTTTGCCAACGGATTTATGTTTGCGCTCGTGTCGGTTTGGTTTGCGAGCTGCTCGCAGCGTGCCATGCTTTCGCCTTACGGAATGCAATAACATCTAGCCCTCTGTTTGCGGCCGGCCCAGCTTGGGTATAGGACGCACTGTGACAATAATGAAAGTCGGAAGGATTCGGTCGTGTCGGAAAATAGGGATTACTACGAGGTACTTGGCGTCGACAAGGATGCCGACGCGCGGACGATTAAGCGCGCGTTTCTAAAGAAGGCCCGTACCGTACACCCGGACGTTTCGGACGACCCCGAGGCCGAGGCCAAGTTCAAAGAGCTCAATGAGGCTTATTCCGTTCTTTCCGACGAGCAGAAGCGTGCTAACTACGACCGTTACGGCACTGCCGACGGCCCTGGTGGTTCGGGCTACGTCGATATCAACGATATCTTTGGTGGCATGGGCATGGACGACTTGTTCTCGTCGTTCTTTGGCGGCGGTGCCGGCGGTGGCGCCCGAAATCGCCGTGAGCGTCGTCGCGGCCGCGATATGGCCATCTCCCTTTCGGTTACCCTTGAGGAGGCGGCGCTCGGGTGCAAAAAGACGATCAGCTATGACCGCCTTGCTCCCTGCGAGGATTGCAACGGCACCGGTAGGGCCGAGGGTGCACAGGAAAAGCAGTGCAGCCGCTGCCACGGTACGGGCTATGTCACGACGGTCCAGCGTTCGTTCCTGGGCCAGGTTCAGTCCTCTTCGCCTTGCCCCGACTGCCACGGCGAGGGCACGGTCATCGACCATCCCTGCGAGACCTGTGACGGTCAGGGCCGCACGCCTTCGCACGAAAAGATCGACATCGATATCCCCGCCGGCGTTTCGACCGGTCGCCAGCTGCGCGTGAGCGGCTTTGGCGAGGCTGGCCTTCGTGGCGAGCCCTCGGGCGACCTGATCGTCAACGTGCGTGTCGCCGACCACGAGCGTTTTAAGCGTAACGGTGACGACCTCTACCTCGTGAGCGATATCTCGATTGCACAGGCTGCGCTCGGCTGCGAGATTGAGGTCGAGGGCATTATGCCTGACGAGGTCGTCAAGCTGTGCGTCCCCGCCGGCACACAGTACGGTGACACCGTGAGCGCCAACAATTACGGCATGCCGCGTATCGGCGGTGGCGGTTCGCGTGGCCGCCTGGTCGTGCAGCTGCGCGTGGTCGTCCCCACCAATCTCTCCAACAAGCAGCGCGAGCTGCTTCGCGCCTTTGCCGACGAGATGGGCGATGACGTCGCTTCCGGTAAGAAGTCGGTAACCGATCGCATCAAGAGCGCTCTCGACGACATCCTCGATTAAGGAGCCCGCGTGCTCGCACCTCATATCTCTGTCGTCAACCTCGGCTGCCGTGTCAACCGGGTTGAGTCCGACCGTATCACTGCCGATCTTATGCGCCTGGGCTTTGCGATGGTGGAGCCTCAGGATGCTGAGCTGATCGTCATTAACACCTGTGCCGTTACGGGCGAGGCCGAGGCCAAGACCCGTAAGGCCGTTCGCCATGCGCTGGCCTATCCAAACGAGCCCTATGTGGTCGTGACCGGATGCGTGGTCAATCTGCATCCCGAGGAGCTGCTGGAGCTTTCGGACCGCGTGATCGCCGAGCCGTCCAAGATCGATGTCGCCGAACGCGTCTGTGAGGTGCTGGGCGTTGAGTCCGATGACGTTCCCGCCTGCAGTGACGGCGAGGTTGTCGACGCGCTCGGTCGCTCGCGTCTGGGCGTGAAGATCCAGGACGGCTGCAACCATCGTTGCACCTATTGCATTGTGTGGAAGGCCCGCGGCCCCGAGCGCTCCGTGCCGGTCGAGTCCGTGCTCGAGCAAGTTCGCGAGGCACAGGAGGCCGGCGTGCCCGAGGTGGTGCTGACGGGTGTGAACCTGGGCGCCTACGATGGCAAGAGCGCGACTGATGAACACGTCGAGATCGATGAGCTGCTCGAGGCGATCATGGAGCGCACGTCCATTCCGCATGTGCGCATTTCCTCGGTCGAGCCCATGGATATCTCCGAGTCCCTGCTTAAGGTCATGGCGCGCTATCCGCAGCGCATCGCCCCGTTTTTACACCTGCCCGTGCAGTCCGGCTGCACCAGGACACTGCATCGCATGGGCCGTCCCTATAGCGCCGAGACCTTCGAGGAGACGGTGCGCATGATTCGCGCCAACTTGCCTCAGGTGTCTCTTTCGTGTGATGTCATCGTCGGTTTTCCCGGCGAGACGGACGAGGAGTTTGAGGAGTCGCTGGCGCTGTGCCGCCGCGTGGGCTTTTCGCGTATGCATGTGTTCCGCTACAGCAAGCGTCCCGGTACCCTTGCTGCCGATATGCCCGACCAGGTGCCACCCGAGGTTATGGCCGAGCGTAGCCGCCGCATGAGGGCCGCGGCGCAGGAACTCGCCATTGCCGACGCTCGCCGTCGCGTGGGAACCGTCGAGCGTGCCGTACTTGAGTATGGCGACAACCTGACGCTCGGTTCGTTCCATCATGCCCGTCTTGACGATACCCGTGGACTCACAGCACCGTGCCTGCTCGATGTTGCTATCATCGGAGTCGATGATTCCGGCTTGGTCCATGCACGCAGGGAGGTTCATGGAAGCCTCGAAGATTAGACTTACCGTTCCCGAGGGTATTGACCCTTCGCGCGTTTTGGGCGCCGGCGACGGCGTTCTTCGTGCGCTCGAGAGTTTGGTTCGTGCCCACGTGGTCGCCCGTGGCGACAGTATCGCCGTGAGCGGTGACCCTGACGAGGTCGAGCTCGTGGCGCGCTTTTTCGAGCATGCTTTTCGCGAAGCGGCTGCCGGACGCACACTTTCTGCCGACGATGTCTCTCGCTGCCTGGCCGTCTTGCGCGACGGTGAGCACGAGGCTACGTCGCTTCGCGATGATGTGCTGCTTTCGTATCGCGGTCGCGCCATTCGCCCCAAAACGCTCGGCCAAAAGCGCTACGTGGATGCCATCCGCTCGCATACCATCACGTTTGGCCTGGGTCCTGCCGGTACTGGTAAGACCTATCTGGCCATGGCGCTCGCCGTTGCCGCGCTCAAGCGTCATGAGGTGGGTCGTCTGGTTTTGACGCGTCCGGTTGTCGAGGCGGGGGAGAACCTGGGCTTTTTGCCCGGTACCCTCGAGGAAAAGATCGACCCCTACATGCGTCCGCTCTACGACGCCCTTTTTGACATGATGGATCGCGAGCGCACCGATGAACTCATGGAGCGCGGCGTGATCGAGATCGCCCCGCTTGCCTACATGCGCGGCCGCACGCTGAGCGATGCCTTCGTGGTGCTCGACGAGGCGCAAAATACCACGCCCGAGCAGATGAAGATGTTCCTGACGCGCCTGGGCTTTAACTCCAAGTTTGTGATTACCGGCGACCTGAGTCAGCGCGACCTGGTGGGTCGTCGCGGCGGTCTTGCCGACGTCGAGCGGATTTTGGGCCGTGTCGACGATGTCGCATTTTCTCACCTCGAGCGTGCCGACGTGGTGCGCCATGCCTTGGTGGGGCGTATCGTCGAGGCATACGATGCTTATGATGATGTGCGCGAGAAGCGCGTACACGACCGAAAGGAGTCCCGTTGAGTGTATTGATCAGCAACGATGCCGAGCTCGATACGCTGATCGACGCGCAGGAGGTAGAGCACATCTGCGAGGTCGTGCTTGCCGCCGAGGGCGTTGAGCGTGAAGTCGAGATTTCCCTTTCATATGTCGATGAGGACGAGATGCACGAGCTCAACCACGAGTGGCGCGGTATCGACCGTACCACCGATGTTCTCTCGTTTGAATGCGACTCGGCCTTTGACGAGGATATTCCCGCCGACGAGACGCTCGAGCTCGGCGATATCATCCTGGCCCCGCAGGTCATTGCCCGTCAGGCCCCCGGCTTTGGCAATAGCCCTGCCGACGAGTGCCGCCTGATGCTCGTGCATGGCATGCTGCATCTGCTGGGGTATGACCACATTGAGGACGACGAGGCCGAGGTCATGGAGGCCCGCGAGGACGCTATCTTGCGCGATCTGGCGCTCGAGCGCGGCGAGGACCCCAAGCTGGTCCACGTCGGTCCCATCACCAACCACGCCCATGACTAGGAGCCGTCTATGATTCCCGGATCGAACAAGGACCATCCGTCCTTCTTAAAGTCCTTCTCCTACGCCATGGAGGGCTTCGTCACCGCCGTCAAGACCGAGCGCAACATTAAGGTTATGCTCGCGGCGGGCGTTTGCACCGTCGTTGCCGGCTGCATTGTCGGCCTCGACATTGCCGAGTGGGCCACAGTTATCATCTGCTGTGGCTTGGTGATTCACGGCGAGCTGTGCAATACCGCTATGGAGGCGATCGTCGACCTGGCGACCCAGGAACTTCATCCGCTGGCAAAGCGTGCGAAGGATATCGCCGCCGCCTCCGTATACGTACTTTCCATCACCGCCGCGATTGTGGGATTGCTGGTATTTGCCCACGCGCTCGACTTTATTTAGAAAGGGATTTTCATGTCCGACAACATGCAGCCTATCGATGAAACTCTTGACGACGAGTCCCTGGATGCGGTGGATGCCGAAGCGACAGAGGCTTATGAGGATGTCGAGGAGTTTGACCCGTTTGAGGGCATGAGCGACGAGGAGCTCGACGCCCTGTGCGACGAGGACGACAGCCTCGCGTGCTTTGGAGACGTTGAGCCCGGTTTCCGCAGCGGCTTCGTGGCCCTGGTCGGCCGTCCCAACGCCGGTAAGTCCACGCTGCTCAACGCCTGCTATGGCAAAAAGGCTGCCATCACCTCGCCGGTGGCCCAGACCACCCGCCGTCGCATGCGCGCCGTCGTCAACCGTCCCGGCTACCAGCTGGTCTTTGTCGATACCCCGGGTATTCACAAGCCCAAGGACGGCCTGGGGTCCGAGCTCAACAAGAGCGCGCTGTTCGAGCTGAACGATGTCGATGTCGTCGCGTTTTTGATTGATGCCACCAAGCCGATCGGCAGGGGAGACGCCTGGGTTGCCGAGCGCGTCAAGAGCGCCCGTTCCAAGAAGGTCTTGGTGCTCACCAAGGCCGATGAGGCTGATCCCGCACAGGTCATGGAGCAGCTTAAGGCCGCCCACGAGCTCATGGAATATGACGATGAGATCGTGACGTCGTCGGTCAAGAACTTCAACGTCGATGCGTTTATCGAGACCGTTGCACACTTTTTGCCCGAGGGTCCGCGTTGGTTCCCCGAGGACATGGGTACCGACGCGTCCGATGAGACGCTCGTTGCCGAGTTTGTGCGCGAGAAGGTCTTGCGCCGCACCCGTGATGAGATCCCGCACTCCGTTGGCGTGATCTGCGATGCGCTCGAGCAGACCAAGAAGGTGCTGCGCGTGCACGCCACCATTTACGTCGAGCGCGAGGGGCAAAAGGGCATCATCATCGGCAAGGGCGGCGAGATGATCAAGCATATCGGTATCGACGCCCGTCGCGATCTTGAGCGCATCTTTGGCACGCAGGTCTTTTTGGAGCTGGACGTGAAGGTTAAGGCCGGCTGGCGTGACGACGAGGCCCAGATTCGCCGCTTTGGCTACAACGCCGAGGACTAAGGACGCGCGGCGCGCATGGCAGGCTCCCGGACATATCGCACGAAGGTGCTCGTCCTCGACAAGACGAAGCTCAAAGAGACGGACCTGATTCTGACGATGCTTGACGAGCGGGGTCGGCAGGTTCGCGCCGTGGCAAAGGGCGCCCGCAAACCCGGTGGGCGCCTTGCTGCGCGCTGCGAGCTGTTCTGCACCGTCGATATGCTGCTCGCGCATGGACGGTCGCTCGACGTGGTTTCCCAGGCCGAGCTTATGGAGGCGCCGCTCGGCGCTGCGCCCGATTACGAGGCGACCTGCGCCGCAAGCGTGATCGCCGAGGTCGCGCGTGTGTGCTCGTTCGAGGACGCCGAGGACCCGTTTACCTTTGCCATAACGCAGCGAGCGCTTGCCCTGGTGGGCAGCGGGCTCGACACGGCACATATGGATCTACTTGTGGCGGCATATGTCTTTAAGCTGCTGTCGCACGTTGGCTATCGACCCGATTTTTCGGCCTGCGTGCTGTGCGGAGACCCCATGCTGTCGTATTTTTCGCCCCGGGCGGGCGGGCTCATGTGCGGGTCGTGCGCGTCGAGCGTTCCGGGTGCCGAGCTGGTGTCGACCGGTGAGGTCGCGTGGCTGCGCGCCCTCATGTCCATGACCTTCGATGCACTCATGGCCGAGAGGATCGATCCCCATACCGCTGCCTTTTTATTGGGGCTTTCGCATGTTTGGGCTGCGACGCACACCGATCAGCGCCTCCGTGCGATGGAATTCATGTTGGGTCGGTGATGATGCGCAGGCGTGGGCTGCTTGTGGTAACATACCGACCTGTTGGTACCTCGACCTTGGATGCTCGCTCCACCGGCGGCTTCCCAGTCCGAGGCGAATAATGTCGCCCGCGGGCGACAAGAAACGAAAGGTGAAACAATGACTGTTTCCAAAGAGCGCAAGGCTGAGCTGACTGCCCAGTTCGGTAACACCCCGGTCGACACCGGCAACCCCAAGGTTCAGGTCGCCATCCTGTCCGAGCGCATCAAGGAGCTGACCGAGCACATGAAGTCCCACCAGAAGGACTTCCACACTCGTCGTGGCCTGCTCATGCTCGTCGGCCGTCGTCGTCGTCTTCTCTCCTACATCAAGAAGAATGACATCGTCGAGTACCGTGAGCTCATCAAAGCTCTGGGCATCCGCGACAACATCCAGTAAGGATTTGTACATGCTAAGAGCGTCCTGCGCAGCGGGGCGCTCTTTTTGTGTAAGGGCGCGAACAATCACGCTCTGAAGCGTGGCGGGGGCAGGGGGTCCGCGTCACATGAGAAGCCCGCAGGCAAGGGGCCTGTGGGGTAAAGGAGAACAATGACACTCGTATCCAAGACCTTTGAGCTGTACGGCAAGACCTACACCTTTGAGTCCGGCGAGCTTGCCAAGCAGGCCACCGGCGCCTGCCTGGTCAAGCAGGGCGACACCACGATGCTCGACACCGTGGTCGTCTCTAAGGAGCGCAAGAACTACGACTTCTTCCCGCTGACCGTCGACTTCAACGAGAAGATGTACGCCGCCGGCCGCATCCCGGGTGGTTACCTCAAGCGTGAGGGCCGTCCCAGCGAGAAGGCCACGCTCACCGCGCGCATGATCGACCGCCCGATTCGCCCGAGCTTCCCGGACGGCTTCCGCAACGAGGTCCACATCGTCGCCACCTCGCTCGTCGCCGACCAGGTCAACCCCTTCGACGTCATCAACGTCATGGGCGCCTCTTTGGCTATGACGCTCGGCGGCGTGCCCTTCGAGGGTCCGCTTGCCTGCGTGCGCATCGGCCGCAACGTGGAGACCGGCGAGTTTATCGTCAACCCCACCTATGAGGAGCGCGAGAACTCCGACCTGGACCTGGAGCTGGGCGGCTCTGCCGACTTCATCTCGATGGTCGAGGCCGGCGCCGATGAGATCTCCGAGGACGACATGCTCGCCGCCATGAAGTTTGGCCAGGAGGCCCTTGCTGCCTTCTGCCAGGCTCAGGACGAGTTCGTCGCCGAGTGGGAGCAGGTCAACGGCCCCATCGTCAAGAAGGAGTATCCGCTCGACCAGCCCGTCGAGGAGGTCCAGGAGCGCATCTTCGCCCACTACGACGAGATGGCAGCTGCCCTTCGCGACGCCGACAAGCTCTCCCGTATCGGTAAGGTCGAGGCTCTGAAGGAGTCCATCCGCGCCGAGTTCACCGAGGAAGAGCAGGCCGCTTGGGAGCGCGAGATCCCCGTGGCGCTCAAGAAGCTCGAGAAGAAGGCCATGCGCACCATGGTCGTCGAGACCGGAGAGCGCGTCGACGGTCGTGCCGCCGACGAGATTCGTCCCATCATGGTGAAGGACAACTACCTGCCGCTCGTTCATGGCTCCGGCCTGTTCCAGCGTGGCCAGACCCAGGTGCTCTCCGTTCTGTCGCTCGGTATGCTCAACGAGGGCCAGCGCCTGGATACCATCGAGCCCACCGAGGGCAAGCGCTATATGCACCACTACAACTTCCCGCCGTTCTGCACCGGCGAGACCGGCCGCATGGGCAGCCCCAAGCGCCGCGAGATCGGTCACGGCAACCTTGCCGAGCGCGCCCTGCTTCCGGTGCTCCCCGACGAGAACGAGTTCCCCTACGCCATCCGTGTGGTTTCCGAGGTCATGGAGTCCAATGGCTCCTCTTCGATGGCTTCGACCTGCGGCTCCACGCTCGCCCTTATGGACGGCGGCGTGCCCATTAAGCGCCCGGTCTCCGGTATCGCCATGGGCCTGATCCAGGAGGAGGGCAAGACCGTGGTCCTGTCCGACATCCAGGGTCTCGAGGACTTCCTGGGCGACATGGACTTTAAGGTCACCGGTACCACCGAGGGCATCACCGCCCTGCAGATGGACAACAAGGCCACCGGCCTCACCTTCGATATCTTGGCCCGCGCTCTGCAGCAGGCCAAGGAGGGTCGCGCCTTCATCCTGCAGAAGATGCTCGATGTGATCCCCGAACCGCGTCATACCACGCGCAGCACCGCTCCGCGCATCGTTTCCATCCAGGTTCCGACCGATAAGATCCGCGACGTCATCGGTTCCGGCGGCAAGGTCATTCGCGGCATCCAGGACGAGACCGGCGCTTCGGTCGACATCCAGGAGGACGGCACCGTCTTTGTCGGCGGCACCGGCGAGTCCGTCGATCAGGCTGTCGAGCGCATCAAGCTCATCATCAAGGTTCCCGAGCCGGGCGAGGAGTACACCGGTCGCGTGGTATCCATCCAGCCCTTCGGCGCCTTCGTCAACCTGCTGCCCGGCAAGGACGGCCTGCTGCACATCTCCCGCGTCGCCAAGGGCCGCGTGGAGAAGGTCGAGGACGTCCTCAATGTGGGCGACGAGGTCAAGGTCGTCGTCATCGAGGTCGACGATCGCGGCAAGATCTCGCTTGATCGTCTCGACAAGCCCGAGGCCCCGGCTCGCGCCGAGGGTGCCTCCGAGGGCGACGGCGAGCGCTTCGAGCGCAGTGACCGTCCGCGCCGTCCCGGCGACAACGGAGGCCGCAAGCCCCGCCGTCACCACGACGCCGAGTAACAGCTACACATAGGCATCTCAACAAGGGCGACTCCGGACAGGGGTCGCCCTTTTGCTTGCGCCCGGGAGGGCCGCATATGAAGTTTCCTGCTCTACAGTCCTGCGCAAGACGGAAAGCACATTAAGTGCTTTCCTTTGCGTGCGGAACTCGCGATAAACTTCATATGCGTCCCTCCCGGGCGCAAGCAAAAGGGCTGGTTAGTGCCGCTCGCTATTGAGTTAGACAGTCTATTCAGTAGTCAGATTTCAGATCTGTAGATAGACGTAGCAGCATTTCCACAGATAAAACCTACTTAAATAAACCTGTCCTTTATTGACAGGTCTGGTCTCAGCGGCCCCGGCGCGGGCTAAGTTTATCGCGAGTTCCGCACGAACAGGAGGCCACTTAATGTGGCCTCCGTCGTGAGCAGGACTGTAGAGCAGGAAACTTAGCCCGCGCCGGGGCCGCTGAGACCAGACCGGCGGGATAGACCGGTTAGATGGGTCTTTGATGCATGGGTGGTCTGTTGGTGGGCAAATGGGTATCATACTGTGGTTACTGCATCGACTCTGTGATGCATGTTTGTACGTTCCCGACGGTCGGTTTGCCAGAAGCGCCCCGCCGGTTGTTCCAGACCCGTTTCGAAGAAAGGAAACAACACTCACCTATGGCAGCTAAAAAATCATCTCCCTTGAAGATCATCCCGCTCGGCGGCCTTGATGGCATCGGCAAGAACATGACGGTCTTCGAGTGCGGCGACGACATGGTGCTCGTCGACGCTGGCCTCATGTTCCCCGACGACTCGCAGCCCGGTATCGACCTGGTACTCCCGGATTACACCTACGTTCTTGAGAACGAGGAAAAGCTCCGCGGCATCATCGTCACTCACGGTCACGAGGACCACACCGGTTCGCTTCCGTACCTGCTGCAGGACCTCAACAACAAGGTGCCTATCTTCTCGAGCAAGCTGACGCTTGGCTTTATCGAGGGCAAGCTCTCCGAGTTCCGCATTCGTGCACCCAAGTTCCGTGAGGTCAAGGGCGGAAGCCACGTCAATTTGGGTGGCATCTCGCTCGATTTCTTCTCGATGACGCACTCCATTCCGGGTGCTTTGGGCGTGTTTATTCGCACCAACCAGGGCACCGTTATGCACACGGGCGACTTTAAGCTCGACCAGACGCCCATCGACGGCGTCACGCCCGACTATGCCGCTATCAGCCGCTTTGCCAAGCAGGGCATCGACCTGCTGCTGTCCGACTCCACCAACGCCACGGTCCCCGGCTTTACTAAGTCAGAGGCCGAGGTCGGCCCCAATCTGCTGCATGCCATCAAGAATGCTCCGGGCCGCGTGTTCGTAGCGTCGTTCTCGAGCCACATCCATCGTCTGCAGCAGATCTGCGACGCCGCCCGCAAGTGCGGCCGCAAGGTCGTCGTGACCGGTCGTTCCATGCTCACCAACACCCGCGTGGCGCGCGAGCTCGGTTATCTCAACATCGATGATGCCGATATCATCGATGCCTTCGATATTGACAACCTGCCCGACGATAAGATCGTCGTCATGTGCACCGGTTCGCAGGGCGAGCCACTGTCGGCCCTGTCCCGCATGGCCAACGGCGAGCACAAGACGCTCTCCATCCATGAGGGCGATACCGTCATCCTCTCGGCAACGCCGGTCCCCGGTAACGAGAAGGCCGTTCAGCAGGTCGTCAACAGCCTTGCCAAGCTTGGCTGCGACGTGTGGGATAAGAACCGCGCCCTCGTTCACGTCTCGGGTCACGGTAGCCAGGAGGAGCTCAAGCTCCTGATGGCCATGGCCAAGCCCACCTACTTTATGCCGGTCCACGGCGAGGCCGTGCATCTGCGCGCCCATGCTCAACTTGCACGCAAGATGGGCCTCAAGGACGATCACATCTTTATCCTCGACAATGGTGACACGCTCGAGATGCGCGGCGGTATCGTCAAACGCGGTGCGCCCGTCGAGTCCGGCGTCGTCTATGTCGACGGTCTGCGCATCGGCGATACCGACCCCATTGTCCTGCGCGATCGCCAAAAGCTCGCCAACGACGGTATGGTCACGGCTGTTGCCATCGTCTCGCTCAAGCATAAGAAGATCGAGGCTATCGAGTTCTCGGGCCGCGGCGTTTCGTTTGCCATCGACGACCAGTTCTCCGAGGATGCCTCCGCAGCCATCATGAAGACGATCGAGAAGGGCAAGTTTAGCTTTACCAGCAGCGGCTCCGATGCCATTCGCAAAGCCGTGCGCGATTCTCTCTCCAACTTTATCTGGAGCCGCACGCGCACCCGTCCGATGATCATCCCGGTCGTCATGGAGGTTTAGTTTGGCGCGCGGATCTGCACAAAACGCCAAAGGCAATAAAGCCAACAGCCAACCGGCATCTGCTAAGGGTGCCGGTTCCCATCTGCGTGCCAATAAGGGTCACGAGGCGGAGTTCGATGAGTTCGAGCCCCTGGTCGAGCCCTCGGCCAATCGCGATATCGCCGGCGTGGTCATTGCCGTTTTGGCGATTGCATCCTTCATTGCCGTGATTTCGCCGGCAACGGCGCCCGTAACGGCTGCTGTCGCCGGTTTCTATCACCTCGGCTTTGGCCTGGGCGCCTACGTGCTGCCGATCGTCATCTTGCTGTTTGCCGCCACGCTCTTTTTGGGTGAGGACTCGCCGCTCAACATTCGTTCGGTTGCGGGCGGCGCTGTGGTCTTTGTGGCCATTGTTTCCATCCTGTCGCTGATGGTGCCGGGTACGACCGACTCGTGCGACCTCATGTTTACGCCGCAGAACCTTTCCGCGTCGGGCGGCTACATTGGCGCCTTTATCGCAAGCACCTTGCAAAACGCCCTGGGTAAACCTATCGCCATGGTTGTCTTGTTGGGGCTTGTCGTCGTAGGTTTGGTCATCATCGGCTTTTCGGTGGGCGGCGTTTTGCGCTCTGCTCGCGATCACGCTGCTGATTTTGCCGAGCGCCGTCGTGCCGATGTCAACGCAAGCCCGTGGGGCGACGAAGAGGCCCTGTCGGTACCCGGTGCCGCGCATCCGCACCTGAGCATCCTGCGCCAGAAGGGGACTGACGCCGCGGTGACCACGGTCATGGGTGGCGATGCCGACCCGGTCTTGGATGACGACGAGGACGATGATCCGTTTGTCGACGTGTCCGAGGCCGTGGAGGCCGAGCGCGCCAAGACCACGCTGCTGCCGCGCCGCCATGCCAAGAAGGGCAAGGCCGCGCCCAAGCTCAACACGAGCGAGCCCGACCCGTCTTGGTCCGATAGCGAAATCGAGCTCACCGAGGGCGATGACGATGACGTCGAGGCTCCGCTCGAGACCGCCAAGACCACCTTGCTGCCGCGTCGCCGCGCCAACGCAGGACAGGTCACCGGACAGTTTTCGATGGAAGACG
Source organism: uncultured Collinsella sp. (assembly GCA_902475375.1). Lineage (GTDB taxonomy): Bacteria > Actinomycetota > Coriobacteriia > Coriobacteriales > Coriobacteriaceae > Collinsella. The sequence continues at coordinate 30,891 of CABRZC010000009.1, forward strand.
ACCCGGACAAGGCTGACGAGTCAGAGCCGCCGTTTGCCGTGAATCCCGTTTCGGCAGCTCCGCAGATACCTGACTTTCTAAAGCATCCCAAGGTTTCCGATGCCTCCAGCTCTACGGCTTCGGCTGCTCCTGTTGCAGCCGGTGATGGGGGAGCGGACGGTACCACTGCCGGTGTCGAGGGCGAACAAGAGGACGGCCTCAAGCTTCCGCCGCTCGAAATCCTGCACGCCAACCCGCAGTCGGCGTCCTCCGCGTCTTCTGATAAGGAGCTGGAACAGACTGCCGAGTCGTTGCAGTCCACCTTGCTTGAGTTTGGCCGTAGCGCCCGCGTTGTCGGCTGGATTGCCGGCCCCACGGTCACGACCTTTAAGTTGCAGCCCGGCGAGGGCGAGCGCGTGAGCAAGATCTCGAGCCTCGAGGACGATATCGCGCTATCTCTTGCCGCCCAGTCGGTGCGCATTTTTGCGCCGATTCCCGGCACCTCGCTCGTTGGTATCGAGATTCCCAATCGCAAGCGTCAGAACGTCAACCTGGGCGACGTGCTTCCCTATGTGAAGGGCGGTCCGCTCGAGCTTGCCATCGGTCGCGATGCCGAGGGCACGCCGGTTGTCGCCGACCTCGCCAAGATGCCCCATCTGCTGATCGCCGGCACCACCGGTTCGGGTAAGTCGGTCATGATCAACTCCATCATCACGACCTTGCTCATGCGCGCCCTTCCCGAGGACGTTCGCCTCATCATGGTTGACCCCAAGCGCGTCGAGCTTGCGGGCTATAACGGCCTGCCGCATCTCTATGTGCCCGTGGTGACCGAGCCCAAGCAGGCTGCCAGTGCGCTGCAATGGGCCGTGTCCGAGATGGAGCGTCGCCTGAAGGTCTTCGAGCGCCTCAACGTTCGCAAGATCTCGACGTATAACGAAAAGCAGGCAGCCGGCGAGTTTGAACACTACGATAACCCGCCGCAAAAGATGCCCTATCTGGTCATCATCATCGACGAGCTTTCGGACCTGATGATGGTCGCCGGCAAGGATGTCGAGGCCTCGATCGTCCGTATCGCGCAGCTGGGCCGTGCCGCCGGTATTCACCTTATCGTGGCTACGCAGCGCCCCAGCTCTAACGTGGTGACTGGCCTTATTAAGGCCAACATCACCAACCGTATTGCCTTTAACGTGGCTACGGGCATCGATTCCCGCGTCATTATCGACCAGATGGGCGCCGAAAAGCTTACCGGTTTGGGCGACATGCTGTTCTCCAAGGTCGACTGGGGCAAGCCGCGCCGTATCCAGGGCTGTTTTGTCTCGGACGACGAGATCAACGAAATCGTCGAGTTCGTTAAGTCGCAAAGCGAGCCCGACTACCACGAGGAGATTCTGTCTGCCGTGGCGCCCGCTTCCATGTCCATGGCTGGTGGCGGCATTGTTCGCACGGGCGTTGCCGAGCCGCAAGATGACGACCCGCTTATCTGGGAGGCCGCCCATATTGTGGTGGAATCGCAGCTGGGCTCCACATCTGGGCTGCAACGCCGCCTCAAGGTTGGCTATGCGCGCGCCGGGCGTATTATGGACATGCTGGAAGAAAAGGGTGTTGTCGGCCCGCCCG
>CABRZC010000010.1 GCA_902475375.1 uncultured Collinsella sp.
CAAAGGGGACAGGCCCCTTTGTGGTGCTTTTGACGTTTGCCCAGATAAAACCTGCCAAATAAACCTGTACCTTTTTGGTAGGTTTGGGAGATGAGGCTGGGATGGATAAGGCTGAGTTGCGGCGGGCGGTGATTGCCCGACGCAATGCTCTTGATTTGGATGTTCGAGCGGCGAAGTCTGCTGTTGTATGCGCGCGGCTTGTTGAGCTGATGGATCGCTTGGGTGCCGCGGCACCGCACACCGTTGCCGTCTATGCCGCGATGGGTTCCGAAGTCAATCCCGCCGCGTTTGCCGCCGCGGCCGTCGCGTGTGGCTGGCGCGTAGCCTATCCGTGCATGCTCTCGGCAACCGAAGCTGCTGCCTGCGGCCAGCGTATGTGCATGAGAACGGCCGCCGCCGGCGACGCACCCGCGGCCCCGTTTATCGCCCACCCTACGCGGGCCTTCGCAGCCACGGACGTCGACAGCGACCGCTTCCCCATCGTGCCTGCCAAGGCTCTCGACATGGTTGTCGTGCCGCTCGTGGCTTTCGACCGCGCCGGCGCGCGCCTGGGCTACGGCGGCGGCTGCTACGACCGCTACCTGCCCATACTCTCGCCCACATGCCAAATCATCGGCATCGCCTTTGACGAGCAGCGCGTCGACCACGTTCCCACCGACGCCCACGATCTGCCGCTGCCCAACATCGTCAGCGCCTAAATGCCAGCGTCCTTCCCGACAGCCTAGTGCTCCTCGCCGGCGCGGGCCAGGTCGTAGGGCGTGGTCTGGTAGACGTAGTAGTTGAGCCAGTTGGTGTAGAGCAGCTGAGCTTGGCTGCGCCAGACGTTGCGCGGCTCGGCGGTGGGGTCGTCGCCCGGGAAGTAATGCGCCGGCACCTCCGGGTTGAGCCCGCGCTTCACGTCGCGCTCGTACTCCAGGCGCAGCGTGTCGGTATCGTACTCGGGGTGGCCAAAGACAAAGAAACGGCGGCTGTCGGTCGACTTGACGATGTACAGGCCCACCTCGTCGGACACGGCCACGACCTCAAGCTGCGGCTCGGCCTCCACATCCTCGCGACGCACATCGGTGTTGCGCGAGTGCACGGCATAGAAGCGGTCGTCGAAGCCGCGCACCAGCGGGCTTTGCGGCTTCACCAGATGATGCTCGAACACGCCGCTCGCCTTGGCCGGCAGGTCGTGCTTCTGGATACCGTAATGATGGTAGAGCCCCGCCTGCGCGCCCCAACAAATGTGCAGCGTAGAGTGCACGTGCGTGGTAGACCAGTCCATGATCTGGCAGAGCTCGGGCCAGTAGTCGACCGCCTCGAACGGCATCTGCTCCACCGGCGCACCCGTGATGATCAAGCCGTCGTAGTGGATGTCGCGGATGTCGTCGAACGTGCGATAGAACGTCTCCAGGTGGCCGGCGCTTACGTGCGTGGCCTCGTGCGTTTTAGTGCGCAGCAGATCCACCTCCACCTGCAGCGGCGTGTTGGAGAGTTTGCGCATGATCTGCGTCTCGGTGGCGATTTTGGTAGGCATGAGGTTGAGGATGAGCACGCGCAGCGGACGGATGTCCTGGTGCAGCGCGCGGTACTCGGTCATGACAAAGATGTTCTCGCTCTCGAGCTGCGCGGCGGCAGGGAGGGCGTCGGGAATGCGAATGGGCATGGATGCTCCTTACGAGTCAGTTGCAGCTATGGTACAACGACCGGCCCCATCCGCGCGAGCACATCGCCCAGCGATGCCGCCAGCGGCCCAAATCACTCCAAAAGTAGAGATTAGGGCATGTCCCAAAAATCTACGGCGCTTTAGCCTAGCAAAGTGGCAGCAGGACGCTACAATGGTTCGACGCGAAAAACTCGGCCGAAAGGATACATATATGTACCAGACGCGTAAGATCGGTGTGGTCGGCCAGGGCCACGTAGGAGCACATGTCGCCAACAGCCTGCTCATGCAGGGCATTGCCGATGAGCTGTACCTGTGCGATATCAACGAGGCCAAGGTGACGTCCGAGGTCCAGGACCTGCGCGACTCCCTTTCGTTTGTCCCGTATAACACCAAAATCGTCAACTGCTACGACCACTACGAGGAGCTGGCTTGCTGCGACGTCATCGTCAACGCCGCCGGCAAGGTCGCGCTGGCCGCCGGCAACCGCGACGGCGAGCTGTTCTTTACCACCGACGCCGCCCGCACCTTTGCCAAGCGCATCGTCGACGCCGGCTTTGACGGCATCTTCGTAAGCATCTCCAACCCCTGCGACGTCGTGTGCACCGAGCTGTGGCACCTGACCGGCTACGATCCCAAGAAGATCATCGGCTCGGGCTGCGGTCTGGACTCCGCCCGCCTGCGCACCGAGATCTCCAAGAAGGTCGGCGTGAGCCCCAAGTCCATTGACGCCTACATGATCGGCGAGCACGGCTTTAGCCAGCTGGCCGCCTTTAAGGCCGCGACCATCGCCGGCAAGAGCCTCAACGAGCTTCAGGCCGAGAACCCCGACAAGTACACTTTTGACCACATGGAGGTCGAGGAGCTCGCGCGCAAGGGCGGCTATGTGACCTACCAGGGCAAGCAGTGCACCGAGTACGCCGTCGCCAACTCCGCCGCGCGCGTCTGCGCTGCCGTTCTGCACAACGAGCACGCCGTGCTTTCCGCCTCCACGCTCATGACCGGCCAGTATGGCGAGGAGGGCATCTTCACCTCCCTGCCGTGCGTGATCGGCGCCGAGGGCGTCGAGGAGGTCTACACGCTCGACCTGTCCGAGTACGAGCTCGAGGGCTTCCACAAGAGCTGCCAGCACATCCGCGACAACATCGCCCAGCTCGACTGGTGGGACGCCGAGGCCTACGACGCAAAGTAGGCCGCTGGCTGCCGCAACTTTGCGAATCTAAGTGCGATACTAAGCGGGCCGCGCCGGAAATCCCCGGCGCGGCCCGCTTTTCGACTCATACAGCACGCTCGCACATTTAGGTCTAATACTTTCCCCGAGAAGTGAACGAGCAAAATCGAGCCCCCGGAGCATCGACACTTTATGGGAGCCATTTCCTGCAGTTTCATTGAGATTTTCCTGCGGTTTTGGCGCCAAAAAGTGTCGATACTTCGAGGGTCCAAAATAGGTCGTTCACTTCTCGGGAAAAGTATTTGACTTCGTTTTTCGACAAACAAAACCGGTCATCGCAACGCAAACGGGGCCTGCGCTTAGCGTAGGCCCCGACGTGAGAAGTTGTTACCCCGGTAACTTAATACCGCTCGATTAGTACTGCTCGATACCCATGTAGCGACGAACCTCGGGGCTGTGGTCGAACACCTTGCCGCGGGCGGCGCGCAGCTCGCAGCTCATGTTGTAGAAGAAGATCGGCTCCAGGAACGAACGCACGCTGGCAGGCACGTCGCCCACACCGTACTCGAGCGCATCGAGCACCATGACCGTATCGGTATGCGTGTTGAGGAATGCAAGTGCACGTTCCTCCATGGGGCGGCACTCGCCCGATCCGAGCTGTACAAAGTAGAACACGCCGGGCTCGGTGGCTTCGAACGGGCCGTGGAAGTACTCGCCGGAGTGGATGTAGCAGCAGTGCTGCCACTGCATCTCCATGAGCGAGCAGATGGCCATGGCGTAGGTCTGGCTAAAGTTGGGGCCGGAACCCAGGATATAGAAGAACTCGTGCTGCTGGCAGAGCTCGGCGAAGCGATCGCCCAGCTCGGCGTTGACCTTCTCGCGGGCAGCGGGCAGCAGCGCATCCATCTGCTTGAGGCCAGCGTACATGTCGGCAAGCGCCTCGTAACCCTCTTGCTGGTCGAGCAGCTCGGCAGCCATCAGGGCGCCGATGCCCTGCGGCACCTCGGCCTGCGGCACGCCTTCGCCCCACGGATAGACCCAGGTGGTCCACTTGCCATTGTCGATCTTGGAGCCCTCGCAGTCGGTGAGGGCGACAACCTCGGCGCCGGCGGCCAGCGCCATCTCGCAACCGTCGACGACCTCCTGCGTATTGCCGCTGTGGCTGCAGGCGATGACGAGCGACTTCTCGCCAAGACTCTTGGGAGCCATCAGGCAAAACTCGCGTGCCGTGTAGACCGTCGAGGTAAACGTGGTGGCCTCGCGCTTGAGTAGCTCGTTGGCCGGCATCAGGTCGATCATCGAACCGCCGCAGGCGATCCAAAAGACGTTCTCAATCTTGCCCTTGCGCTCGATAATTTCCTGAACCAGATCATGTGCGTTCACGGTGATGTTCCTCCTTGTGTGGCGGCTTTGAACGACGACAGCTCGTACCTGCAGTCGTTCTATGTTGTCCTATTTATAGCACGCACGATGATGCAAGTGAAGTCATTTCACCAAATTTGTTCTATGTTGTTCTATCTATGGACGTTAGATGTCGAACACGTAACGCGAGCCCACGATCTTTTGGCGCCCGAGCAGCAAGGGCCGCTCGTCCTCATCGGTAAAGTACGCCTCCATATAGAAGAGCGGCTCGCCGACCGGCACCTCCAGCAGCGGGGCTGCCTGCGCATCGGCAAGCGCAATCTCCACAGTACAGGGGTCGGACTTGAGCGGCGCACGGCCCGAATGCTCGGCAACGAGCGCAAAGATGGAATTGTCCGTGAGGTCCTTGTCGGCAAGCGTCTGCAGATAGGGATGGTCGGCCAGCACAAAGGCGTTGTTCTCGAGCATGACGGGCACGCCGTCTGCCGTGCGCACGCGCTCGACAACGATGAGCTCGCAGCCGGGTTCCACCCCAAAAAACGCCGCGTCCTCGCGCGTCGCCGCAACCACCGTGCGCGACACCAGACGTGCTCCGGCCACCATGTCGTTGGCAGCGCAACCCTCGGAAAAGCTCTGAACGTCACCCTTCTGGACAATCTTGCGCTTGAGTTTGGGTGCGCACACAAACGTGCCCCTCCCCTGCTGGCGGTTGAGATACCCCGCGCGTGACAGCTCCTCGATGGCGCGGCGCACGGTGACGCGTCCCACGCCGTAAGACTTCGCGAGCTCCATCTCAGAAGGAATGCGCGAGCCGGATGCGTACACGCCGTGTGCGATCTCGCCCTTTAGGTCGTCCATTACCTGCTGGTACAGCGGCACGGCAGACACCTCAGTGCGCTCGGTTTTATCGTCGGATGCCATCGTTATGCTCCATTCCGTGCATGCTCGGACTCAAACTCTTCAATCGCCGCCATAAACTGCTCGCCAAAGGCGTCGGCCTTTTTCTCGCCGATACCGCTGACCTGGATAAGCTCGTCGCGCGTCTGCGGGCGTAGGCGGCACAGACCGCGCAGAGCCTTGTCGGAGAAGACCATGTACGGCGCCATCTCCAGCTCGGTCGAAATCTCCTTGCGCAGGGCACGCAGGCGCTCGAACAGCTCGGCATCGTCACCCACGCGCGGGCGCTGATCCAGCTCGGCCTCCTCGCGCAGCAGATCCACCGCACGGCGGGCGCGGGCCGAGGCCTTGCGCTTGGACGCGCGACGCTTAACGGTAAAGGCAAACGCCTCGTCCTCGACCTCGCCGGCACGCGGGCCCAGGCCAACGACCGGGTACTGCCCCTGCGAGGCGGCCAAGTAACCGCGGCCGCACAGCTGGCCGATGATATCCTTGATACGCCCGACCGATTCGCTCGACAGCTCACCGTAGCCGCGGTCCTCATCCAGATGCATCTGGCGAATACGCTCGGTGTTGCCGCCGTGAAGCACGTCGGCGATCAGTGACTTGCCAAAGCGCATGGGTCGCGTGGCCACATAGCGAACGACAGCGCGGGCCATATCGGTGACGTCCTCGACCTCGAACTGCGTGAGGCAATTGCTGCAGTTACCGCAGCCCTCGGCCTCGACCATGGCGGTGGCGCCCGCACCGGCCGCTGCCGCATGTTCGGCCGCAGCCTCGTCGCCAAAGTAGCGCAGCATGTATTCGCGCAGGCAGCCGGTGGTATTGCAGTAGCCCTCCATCTGGCTGAGCAGACGATATCGATTCTGAAGCGCCCACGCGCGCTGCTCCTCGTCGAGCGCCTCGTCGGCGGCATCGCCGCGGTCGATCAGAAAGCGGCGCATGCGAAAATCGTTGCCGTTCCACAGCAGGTGGCAGCTGGCCGGGTCGCCATCACGGCCGGCGCGACCCGCCTCCTGGTAGTAAGCTTCGATGCTCTCGGGCACGTTGTTGTGGATCACGTAGCGCACGTTGGGCTTGTCGATACCCATGCCAAAGGCGTTGGTGGCAACCATCACCTGGATATCGTCGTCGATAAAGGCGCGCTGGCTTTGGCGGCGGGCGTCGTTGCCCATGCCGGCATGGTAGCGGCCAACACGAATGCCGCTGGGGCCCAGCGCCTCGGCAAGCTCACCTGCCAGCGCATCGACTGTCTTGCGGGTCGAGCAATACACGATGCCGCTCTCGCCCGAATGCGCGATCACGTAGTCGCGCACCCATGCTGCCTTGGCTTTGTCGCCCATCTCCTCGCAGCCAAAGTAGAGGTTCTTGCGATCGAAGCCCGTCACCACCGCCGCGGGATTTTGCAGGCCAAGCATCTGCTGAATGTCCGCGCGCACACGCTCGGTCGCCGTAGCGGTAAAGGCCGCCACGACGGGGCGCTGCGGCAGGGAATCGATGAACTCGCGAATCTGCAGGTAGGCGGGGCGGAAATCCTGGCCCCACTGGCTTACGCAGTGGGCCTCGTCAATGGCCACGAGCGGCACGCCAATGCCGCCGTCCGTCGCGGCTTCCTGCGCAAAGGCCAAAAAACGCGGCTCGAGCAGGCGCTCAGGCGCCACGTACATAAGCTGGTAGCGGCCCTCGCGCGCCCGCTTGAGCACAGTGTTTTGCTGGGCCGGGGTAAGGCTGGAGTTGAGATAGCTGGGTCGCGCACCCGCCGCGAGCAACGCACGGGTCTGGTCCTCCATAAGCGACAGCAGCGGACTCACCACAAAGGTGATGCCGGGCAGCATGAGCGCGGGCACCTGGTAGCAAATGGACTTGCCGGCGCCCGTGGGCATAACACCCAGCGCATCGCGACCGGCAAGGATCGCATCGACCATGCGGTCCTGCCCCGGGCGAAACGAGGTGTAGCCAAAATAGGCGCCGAGCGTGTCGAGCGCCATCTGCTGCATGCTATCGGTCATGGTTTCCTAACGTTCAAGTCATCTGCCGCCGATTATACGCCGCCACGCGGACCGGTGCCGCGCAGCTGTCAGCCACGGGCGGCGCAATCCGAAAGGAACGAGCGTGGATTTTTGGACACTTTCCGGATGAGCGTGGATAATCTCCCACTTTGAGGCCGTAACCGAGCCAAAAACGGGAGATTATCCACGCTCATTCTGCAGATTGCTGCTCTGGCGGGCTTGCAGCGTCGAGCCGTTACGCGGTTTGGTAAAACCGCGTAACTTACATGACCATGACGTAGCGGCTGCCCACGTAGTACTGCTTACCCATCAGGACCGGCTCGCCATTGGGACCGATAAAGCCGGCACGCAGGTTGAGCAGCGGATCGTGCGGAGCAATGCCCAGCTCGGCCGCCTGCTCGGCGTTAGCTCGAACGGCCTCGACCGTGCGGTAGCCAACCGAGACAATTGGGGTTCCGCCAACACGCTCGACCTCGGCAAAAATCGACTTGTCCTCAAGATCGGCCGTCAACAGCTCACGGTAGGCGTCAAACGGCACAAAGATGTTCTCCTCAAAGATGGGTTCGCCGTCGGCCGTACGCACGCGCTTAATATGCAGCAGCAGCGCATCCTTCTGCAGGCCAAAGAACTCCATCTCGTTTTGGCGCGCCGGAACGATCTGGCGATCGACCACATGTGCACCGGCCTTCATGCCGTTGCTGGCACACAGTGCGGTAAACGTCTGCAGCGTCGAGGCGTGGAACTGGCGATTGATGTGCGGCGTGGAAACAAAGGTACCGCGGCCCTGCTGCTTAACCAGGTAGCCATCGGAGCATAGCTCTTCGACGGCGCGGCGCACCGTAATACGGCTCACCTCGTACTGCTCGGCAAGCTCAAGCTCGGACGGAATACGCTCCTTGGGTGCATAAACACCTTTCTCGATCGCGTCCTTGATTTCGTCGTAAATCTGCTGGTAAAGCGGTGCATTTTTGGGTGCAGGCATATCTAATCACTCTTATCGAAATATCGAAATAACTAATACGTATATAACGTCTAGTTTCATGTTACCTCATAATGATAAAACGATACACCCTCCCTACCAAAAAGCGACAGCTTCATTTTGGTAGGTTTTATCTGGGCAAACGAAGGCCTCCCGAAAGCAGCGAGGCTTTCGGGAGGCTCAAGTGGACAGGATTGCGCCGTGCCGGCAAAATACCAAAACCCTACTTGCCGTCGTCCTGCTGCAGGCTGTCCTGCTCGATGAGGCGCGCCTGCCTGTTGGCCATGCGTGCGGGCTTGTCGGGATCGGGAACGGCCGTGGGCATGGGCTCGTCGACATGACCGCCCCACCAGCCGCCCACAAAGTTAAGCGTGTGGAACACATTGATCACTGCGCCGGGATCAATGTCGCACACCAACTTGATGATGTCCTGGCTCTCGTAGGTCGAGACAACGGCGTGCAGCAGGTACATCTTTTCGCGGCTGTATCCGCCGATGACCTCGGCGCAGCTAATGCCGTGCTGAAAATGGTCAACATAGGCGGTCATGACCTCATCTGCCTTGCGCGTCGTGATCTGCAGCGTCACGCGGTCGTAGCGATGATAGAAGCTGTCGATAGTCTTGGTCGAAATAAACTGGAACACGATGGAGTATGCCGCATTGTCCCAGCCAAACATGAAACCAAAGATCGCCAGGATAAAGCAGTTGAAACCAAAAATGACGCCCCAGATGGTCTTGCCCGTGTGGTTGGAAACCCACAGCGCGATAAAGTCGGTGCCACCGGTAGATGCGCCGGACTTAAGCGCGATGGCAGCGCCCAGACCCGAGACCACGCCGCCAAAAATGATGAGCATAATCTTGTCGCCCAAAAACGGGGCGAAGTGAAAGATATTCAGGAACAGCGACGAAAGAACGACCTGCATCATCGAGAAGATTACGAAGCGCTTGCTAATGCCACTCCAGCATAGGAGCGCCACGGGGATGTTGAGCGCCAGCATGCCGAGCGAGATGTCGATGTGAACGCCACCAAGCGAGGTAACGCGATCGAGCAGGACCGCGACGCCGGTGAGACCGCTCGGAAGCAGGTCGGCAGGCTGAATGAACGCCTGGATCAGGAATGTCTGGAGAACGGCGGAAATCGTGACCGCCACGGCAGTAATGGCGCGGCGGACGATGGTAAGGCGGCCGAGCACGAGCACGCGGTCCGTGAGCTGATCGATGGCGTTCGCCACGTAGGCTCCTTTCGAAGGCAGATATAGTTGTGGGGCATGCCCGCGATTGTAGCATGGAGCGTGCGGGGGCGCTTCAATTCACCCTCTCTCGACAACCATCAGAAGGACCGCGTAAAACCGCTCAAAAGAAAAACGCCGTGAAGAGAGCGATCCCTTCACAGCGAATTCGGCATTTGCCCAGATAAAACCTGCCAAATTAAACCTGTCCCTAAATGGCAGGTAGGATGTCGGTCAGGTTGTCGATGACAACGTCGGCGGCGGACTGATCCAGGTTGACACCCTCGTGCGGACGCAGCGCCAGGACGCGGGCGCCGGAACGCTTGCCGGCCTCGATGCCCAAAGGCGAATCCTCGATAACCAGGCACTCGGCAGGCTCCACCCCCAGCGCCTCCATGGCGCGCAGGTAGATTTCGGGGTCGGGCTTAAATGCACTGCACTCGTGACCGCTGATGGTGTAGTCCAGCACGTCGGTGATACCGGCAATCTCCACCAGCTCGTCAATGAGCTCGCGATAGGACGAGCTCGCGATGGCACATTTCATGCCGCGCTTGTGCAGCTCACGCATCACCGGCTCCGTCTGCTCGTTGAGTAGCTCGGCATACGGAACGGGATGGTCCGGGCTGTAGACCTGCTTGTACTCCACGCGCAGGCGCTCGCGCAGCTCAACATCGTCGGGCACCAGCGACTTCCAAATGGCGGGCTCGTTAGACCCCGAAAGATCGGGAATCTCGTCAAAGTGGAACCCCTTCTCCTCCATAAACGCCACGCGACGACGGTTGTAGAACCACTCGGTATCGACCAGCACGCCGTCCATATCAAACAGCACTGCCTTGATCATACGCATCTCCTCCCACCTGCCAAAAAGGGACAGGTTTATTTTGGTAGGTTTTATCTGGGGTTTTATGACGCAACGGACACGCCCCCAAAGCAAAAAGGGGACGGGGCGCAAACCCCATCCCCTCTCAATCAACCCGTAAGGTCTACTTACTTGTGATTAGTAGGAAAGCTTCCACATGTAGCGACGCATGGTCAGCGGGTGCTGACGGGCCTCGGCAATCTGGTTGCCGTACTCGCGCATAACGGCGAGGTGCAGCAGCGGGTTGAAGTAGGTGACGACGCTCGCGGGCACGGCGTCAGCCAGGCCGTAGTCCTTGGAGTCGATCAGAGCGACCTTGGCGCCCATGCGCTCAAGGAAGGTGAGGGCGCGGGCGTCCATCGGACGGGTAGCACCATCGGACATGAAGAAGACGTAGGGCTTACCCTCGGTGGAAACCTCGAACGGGCCGTGGAAGTACTCGCCGGTGTTGTAGGCGGCGGCGTCGATCCACTGCATCTCGGTGAACAGGAAGGCGGCGTGAGAATAAGCCATCTTCTCGGAGGCACCGGAAGCCATGAAGTAGATCATCTTGTCGTCCTTGAAGTCCTCGGCGAACTTCTTGGCGAGCTTCTTGCAGTGCTGAGCGGCGTTCTCGCAGAGATCGAAAACGTTGGTGAGGCCGGTGATCATGTCCTCGTAGTGGTCATAGCCCTCGGTCTGCTGAAGGATCTCGAGAGCAAGAGCGATGGCATAGCCGGGCTTCTCGCACTTGGCAGCGTAGTTAGCGTGGAAGCCGTGGACGATGACGTGGTCGGCGTCGACAGTCAGAGCGGAGCCAGCCTTGTTGGTGAGGGAGACGACCGGGCAGTTGTGCTTCTTGGCGGTCTTGTTGGCCTCGACGGTCTCGGGCGTGGAGCCACCGAGGGAGCAGGTGATCACGAAGGTGTGCTCGTTGACCCAGGAAGGCGTGTCGTAGTTGAACTCGTTAGCGGTGAAGATCTGAACGTTCAGCTTGTCCGTGTTGTTGGCCAGGAAGTACTTGGCGGGGTAAAGGTCGGACATGGAGGCGCCGCAGCCGACGAAGGCGACGCTGTGAATCTCGTGGTTGGACAGGACGTCAGCGACGATCTGCTTAGGGAGGTTAAGGTCGATCTCGTACATCTGACACATTCCTTTCGATTTTTTGCGGCGCCACATTGCCGGACGCTCGCAGGGTTACCGTGGTTTGGACCGAGTCGCCGGCCCGTTGAGGATGTGTCAAAGGGACTGTCCTTTGACACATTTAGGGATGGAAGCCTGCCTGGGGTATGGGATGCCAGGCAGGCCCCCGGGGGAAAGCGGTTAGACGCTTGGTCGCGACTAGGCCAGGATGCCGGCCGCGGAGAGGGCGATGCCGCCCACGATGGCGATCACGAGAAGCCAACCGGTGTTGACGTTCTTCTTGATGAGCCAGTACATAAGGCCGGTGAGGCCGAGGGAGATCATCTGGGGCATCATGCCGTCCAGGATGTCCTGAATCACGACGGTGCCGTCAGCGAACTGCAGCGGGGTGGTGGCGCCGATCAGCGTAGCGATCATGCCGCCCACGGACATAAGACCCACGATGCCGCAGACATACATGAGCTTCTCCATGAGGTCGCCACCCTGGAGCTTGCTCAGGTACTCGTGGCCGCCCTGGTAGCCGATCTTGGCAGCGAACCACGTGATCAGCACGGAGGGCACAATGGAGATGAGCATGGCCAGGATCGGACCCATGATGGAGCCCTGCTGAGCCAGCTGAACGCCCAGGCCAAAGGCGATAACGCGGATGGTGCCCTGGAAGAAGGAGTCACCAATACCGGAAAGCGGGCCCATGAGGGAGGTCTTGACCGCGTTAATCGAATCGGGATCGAAGTTCTCGGGATCCTTGGCGTACTCCTCCTCCATGGAGGCGGCGAGGCCTAGGACAAAAGCGCTCGTCTGCGGGGTGCAGTTGTAGAACGCCATGTGACGGTGGTAAGCCTCTTTCTTAGCAGCGAGCTGCTTGGGGTCGGACTCGTCCGGATAGAGGCGATCGAGCGTGGGGACCATGCCGTAGAGGAAGCCCATGTTCATCTGACGCTCGTAGTTCCAAGAGGCCTGGATGGCCCAGGAGCGCCAGAAGAACTGGCTGACCTTCTTGTTTAGGGACACGTCCTTGGTTGCGGTTGCCATAGTGTGTTCCTCCTTAGTCTTCGTCGTCTTCGAGCGGATCGTAGTCGGAATCGACACCGGCGGCTGCATGGGAACCGTTGAACTTGAAGCCCATGAAGACGACAGCCAGGCACACACCGATCAGAGCGACCGCGATGACGGACAGGTTGAGGTAAGCGGCGAGCAGGAAACCGATGAACAGGAACGGAGTCATACCCTTCTTGATCATCATGGTGAGCAGCAGGGCCAAGCCGTAGGCGGTCATGATCTTGGTCGAAACGTTAAGACCAGTGGACAGCCACTCGGGAACCATGTTGACGATGGCCTGAACCAGGTCGGTGCCAACAAAGACGGCGAGGAAGATCGGCAGGAAGTACATGACGGCGTACAGACCGGAGCCGGCGCAGATGTGCATACGGTAGGCGGTCTTGAACTTTCCGTTATCGATCGCGCTATCTGCCACATGGGTGAGGGCGGCGATGATGGAACGGAACACGATGCCGAGGAGCTGACCCAGGACGGCGACCGGGATGGCGATCGTCATGGCGGTCTCGGCGGAAGCATCGGTCAGGCACGCGAAGGCAGCGGCCACGATGCCGCCCAGGACCATATCGGGCGGAACGGCGGCGCCGACCTGCACCAGGCCCATGGACACGAGCTCGACGGCGGCACCGACGGCAAGGCCGGTGGGCACATCGCCCAGCAGCAGACCGACGAGCGTAGCGCCAACGAGGGGCTGCTCGAAGTTAAGACGACCGAGCAGGCGGGAGTCCCACATGCAGAACACGCCGACGAGGCCGACGAGCACCGCACTGATGAACGTATTCATACCCTTCTCCTTTCAGTCAGGCAAAAGCCTGGTTGATTACAGCTTGGCGTCGATGTCGACGCTCTGATACGTAGGGGTCTGCTGGACATAGAGCTTGATGCCCATGTCGAGCAGCTGGTTGACGTCGGCCTTCTGGGTGGCGTCGAGGAAGACGGAGCTGTCCTTGCCGCCGATCTGATCGGCACCGTCGTGGTTGGCGGTGGCGCCCAGGTTGATGGCGTCGAGCTTGTAGCCCTGGCAGAACTGCAGCATCTCGGCAGTGTTGCCAAAGACGAACATGACGCGCTCGCCGAGGGTGTTGAGCTTGTCCATCTTGGCGAGGGCACGCTCGACGGTGAAGACGTTCAGGCGCACGCCCTGGGGCTTGGCCAGCTTAAGAGCGCCCTTCTTGATGTCATCGTTGGCGGCAGCGTTGTCGACGACGATGATGCGCTCGGCCTGAACCTTGGTGGTCCAGGTAAAGACGACCTGGCCGTGCAGCAGACGGTAGTCAAGACGTGCGAGGACGATCTTGGCGGGACCGGAGCTGTGACGGGACGCCTTGGCCTTCTTGGCGGGAGCCGCGGCGACCTCGACCGGTGCGTTGGGGTTGGTCAGACCGGTGCGGGCCTCGTTGATGAGGGCCGCGAGCTCGGTGCCCTTGACGGGGGCGGGGCTCATAGCAAGCGTGAGCGCCAGCGGGATGTTGAAACCGCTGACAACCGTGAACTTCGTGCCGTTCTTGGAAAGCTCGACCATGTTGTTGTTGACCGAGCTACCGAGCATATCGGTTAGCACATACACGGTGTCGTCCGCGTTGAACGTGGCGATCATAGCCTCAACCTTATTGGTGATGGGCTCCTTGTCGTCACGAGCAAGCGACACGACGTGGACGTTCGACACGTCGCCGAGAACCATCTCGAGCGTGTCTTTGGCGCCTGCGGCCAGGCCGCCATGAGATGCGAGAATGATCTGATTCATCTTGCCTCCTCCTTTTCGTTATGGTCATTATAATGTCTTATACGTTGCTTATATTGATAATTAGTATATAAACCGTTCGCGGGTGAAAAACGACCGTTGGCGGGTTTAACGCAATCGAAACGATGGTCTTGGGTAGGTCGGCGCTGGCTAGGCGCCGCCCGATCAAACGCCGGGCGCTACCTGCTCAAACACACCGCCAATCCCCTAACGCACGAAGTACCAGGGGCTTTCCTGCACGGTGGGCTCCAGCGCAATGCCCGTGCGCTCGCGGAAGAGATCCATGTCCTGCGATTTCTCCGTCCACCACGCGTTGGGCTTAAAGGTCATGCTCTCAACGACATGGCCGACAAACACACTGTTGCGCAGCTTGGAAAAGTCGGTGTTCATAATCACGATGGACGCGAGCACCAAAACGATGCCCAGAACTTTGATCGCGCCGGCGGGTTCGGCGTAGACACCAATGCCCAGCAGTACGGTGACGACTGTCTCGAATGACATTACGACGGGAACTTTCGACGTCTCGAGCCCCATGGACAGACCCTGCATATATAAGATGTAAGCCACGGCTGTGGGGATGAGTCCAAAGCCAAGGAACAGCAGCAGCAGCTGTGGCGACATTGCCGCGGCGACATCCGGCCACGGAGCCCCGATAGCTGCCATAACCGCACCGCCAAAAACAAAGCCCCAAAACGTGACAGCCAGCGGGTGGACCGTCTTGGTTGCTATCCGGCTAAACACCGCGAGCGACGCACCACAAAGGCCTGCAATCACGCCCGACGTGACGCCCCAAACCGAAAAATGAAAACCGGAAAGGTCGCCATTGGTCACCGCAAGCACACAGCCAACGATGTTAAAGACAATGGCAACGAGCTTGTTGAGGGTCACGTCCTCGCGATAAAGGACGCGGCCGAGCGCGACGCCAAACACCGGCGACGTGTAGAGCAGCACCGATGCCGTGGACATGCCCACCTCGCGCATGCACTCGTAATAGCAGGTGTTGGCGGCAGCCAAACCGACGATACCGACAAGCGCGCAGGAAACAAGCTCTTTAGGGCTTGCCTTGAACAGGGTCAGCGGACCCTGAACCACGGTAGACCCCTCACCCGGACGGCAGCCCATAAACATCAGGACCGGCGCCAAGATAAGCGCTCCGACCAACAAGCGAAAGGCAGCCATGCTCTGGGACGAAACGCCCATGGCCGAGATGCCGTTTACAAAGATTCCGATGCTGCCCCACATAAGCGCGGCGATCAGCACCAGCACATAGCCCAGATTGCTCCTCTTCAACGCAGCCTCCTCAGTATTATTTCCAATATGTTTCATGCTACGTTATAGTCGTTATATACATTTTTCAAGGCACAAATCGGCGAACGGGAAATCTCTCGACACAAGGAGTGTCCCCAACTGCCGGCACAAAAGGAACATCCCTAACTGCCGGCAGAAAGGGAACGTCCCCAAGTGCCGCTCTAGCAGTTGCGGTGAAATAGTTCTCAAACAGAGGCTTCACACTCCCAAACAGGAACTATTCCACCGCAACTCATGAGGGGTATTGGGCTGTTAGGCCGCTCTATCCCTTAGTAATCCAGCTTCCACATGTAACGGCGCGTCATGTAGTCCTTGTGGGTGACGGCGGAGAGCGCACGCATGTAGACGTTGTTGAGGATCGGGGCAAAGATCAGGTGGTTGAAGTACTCGCTCACGCTGTCCTTGATGTCGTTGAGGCCGAGCTCCTTGGCGTCGAGCTGGTAGACGCGCTCACCACCGTACTGGTTGACAAAGCGAATGCCGCGCTCGTCGTTGCAGCGGCTGCGGCCGACGCTGATGAGCTGGAACAGCGAGGTACGCTTGTCCAGGATCTCGAAGGGACCGTGGAAGAAGTCGCAGGTGTTGATGGTGCAGGAGTCGATCTGCAGCATCTCCTGCACGTTGCAGATGCTAAAGACGTAGGCGGCACCAAAGAGCGGGCCCTGAGCCATCACGTTGATGCAGGGCTTGTCGGCGTTCTGCTCGGCCCACTTGGCAGCGAGCGGACGGGTGTACTCGACAGCCTTGCGATAGATGGGGTCGACCAAGTCGAAGGCGGCCATAGCGGCCTCGTACTCGGCATAGCCCTCGGTCTGCTGCGTAAGCTCCATAGCAATCATGGTCACGACGGCGGAGTTGGTGCGGCCCATGCAGGACTCGTCGATGGCCAGGCTGTCGTACTGGATCTTGTAGTCGCAGACCTCGGTGAGGCCGGACTCGTCAACATAGATGGCGATGGTGCTGGCGCCGTGGTTCTTGGCGACCTGGGCGGCGACGATGGTCTCCTTGGTGCCGCGCATGGACACGACGACGGCCAGGGTGTTCTCGTTGACGTAGGCAGGCGTGGCGTGCACGAACTCGTTGCTGGTGTAGCTGGAGCTCACGACCTGCGTGGCCTCGTGCTCCATAAAGTACTGGGCAGGATAGTTGCCGCCGTTGGATCCACCGGCGCCAATCCACACGACGCGCTTGATGCCGCCCTTGTCTGCCTTGTCAGCCAAAACCTGGGAGACGACGTCCTTAACCTGTTCCTGAGTAGTCATCGTGCATCAGCCTTTCTTCTCGTTTGATGCTCTCGATGGCATACAAGTTACATACATGTTTTGGTTATGTCGACTAGTTGTATGCTATATTTGTCTTAGAAATTTTGCTGGTAAAGTTTTCGGCAAGCCATTACCAGCGGTTTTGTTGTCATGTTGGATACATGCTTGGTTCTGTAAGCATACAAGTTAGATACAGGTTGTTCGCATGAGCACTTCGTCGAAAAAGAACTTGACCCAATACGAGCGTCTGGCGGCAACGCTTCGCGACCGCATTGCCGCCGGCACCTACGCCCGCGGAGATAAACTGCCGTCCGAGATGGAACTCATGGACGAATCGGGCCTGTCGCGCAGCACCGTGCGCCATGCCCTTAAGGTGCTTGTTGACGAGGGCCTGATTCGAACCGAGCGCGGGCGCGGCGCCTTTGTGGCCGACACACCGGCGCTCCACGAGAACAACCTGGTGTTTTCGAGCTATACCAAGCAGGTCGAAGGCCAGGGCATGAAGCCCACCACGCGCACGGTGGACTCGGGCTTTGCCAAAGCAATGGGCAGCGTGGCCAAGTTCTTTGACGCTAGCGTGGGCAGCAAGCTTGTCAAACTTGTCCGCCTGCGTTACCTGGACGATGCGCCACTGTGCCTGGAGACCACCTATTTGCCGCCAAGCTTTGGGTCGCTCATCGATCGCGATATCAACGGTTCGCTCTACGCCACGCTGCGCCAGGAGTTCCATCGCGCGCCGGCGCAGGGGCATAAGACCTTTGAGGTGTGCTATGCGTCGCAAAACGAGGCATTTTTGCTCAACGTCGAGCGCGGGCAGGCGCTGATCCTGATCACCGACTACGTCTACGACACCGACGGCCGTCCGCTCCATGTCTCCAAGCGCATCCAACGTACCGACCGCGCCAAATACACCGAGCCCATCGGCTAGCGCACCAAACGAGGCAAAATGTACCTAATAAACGTTTTACCTGCGGTTTTTATTAAATCTCAAGCCGGCATGGCGCAAATGCCAACATCGCCTGGCAACACTCGCCGCCCAAGCTCAACTGTTCCTGCCCAAAATATCCAGCACCGTAAATCTAAGTGAGTAGACTTTTCGCGAGCTGCCGAGCACATTCAAAACAGCCACCTCCGTGACCTGCGGTTTTACTAAGGCAGATACGCTTTGTGCTCGGCCTGCGCCAAAAAAGTCTACTCACTTAGCCCGCAAGGCGTCCCGAGGGGACAATCCAGGTCAAAATAGCGTACAAACGCCACGCTACTTGCGGCGATTTGATACCACAAGACAGCCAAAAACCTGCCAAAATAAACCTGTCCCTAAATGGCAGGTTTGGGGAGGTCGGGGAACCAGGTTGGTTTGGGTTGGTTGGGAACGCGCTCGGCTAGGACCAGCTCCATCCAGCACATGTCGTACCAGCGGCCGAACTTTTGCGCGCAGCGGTCGAAGGCGCCCACCAGGCGGTATCCCATGTGGGCATGGAAATCCTGGCTGTTGTGCGTCAGATACTCGTCGTCCTTATCGTGCGGCACGGCGATGAGCGCGCACATGCTGGTGATGCCCATCGCGACCAAGCATTGCTTGAGCGCGTCGTGCAGCCTGCGGCCCAGCCCGCCGTGGCACACGTCGCGCGCCAGATAGATCGACGTCTCGACCGACCAGTCATAGGCCTCGCGGCTGTTAAGCGCGCTCACATAGGCATAGCCCACTGGGTGCCCGTCCAGCTCCATCACCAAATACGGGTAGCGCTTGAGCGTACGCTCGATGCGCCCGGCGAACTCCTCAACGCTCGGCACCTCGTATTCGCAGGTTATCGCCGTCTCGCGTACATACGGCTCATAAATGGCAAGCAACGCCGCCGCATCATCGGGCGTCGCCAGGCGAATCGTCGGCTCGGACATCTCGGGCATACAACCCCTCCCCCACAAAAGCAAAGGCCGCCCTGCGCCAAACCCAGGCGTAGGGCGGCCCCTCGTCATTACATCAAGCTACAGGACAGCCGCCAGCGCGTCGATGTCCTCCTGCGTCGTGGCCCAGCTGGTGCAAAAACGCACCACGGTGTGGGTCTCGTCGTACTTTTCCCAGTACTCGATCGAGGCGTGCTCGCGAATGCGGGCCATGTCCTCGTTGGGCAAAATCACAAACTGCTGGTTGGTGGGCGTCTCCAAGAAGAACTGGTAGCCGCGCTCGTGCAGCACGCGACGCAGCGCCTGCGCCGTCTCGATCGCCTGGCGACCAATCTCAAAATACAGGCCATCGGTAAAGAGCGCCTCAAACTGCACGCCCGTCAGGCGGCCCTTGGCCAGCAGCGCGCCGTGTTGCTTAATGCGCGGAATGGGATGTGCCGGAGCGTGCATGCCGCAGAACACCACAGCCTCGCCGCAGAGCGCGCCGCACTTGGTGCCGCCGATGTAGAACACGTCGCACAGCTGCGCCAACTCGGGCAGGGTAATGTCGCACTCATCGGCCGCCAGCGCATAGGCCAGGCGAGCACCGTCCACAAACAGCGGAATCTCGCGCTTCTGGCACACCGCGTAAATCGCCGTGAGCTCGGCCCTGGAGTACAGCGTGCCGTACTCAGTCGATAGGCTCACGTACACGGCGCCCGGGAACACTGTGTGCTCGTAGCTCTCGTTTTCGTAGAACACCTGGATATAGTTCTCGAGGTCCTCGGCGTGCATCTTGCCCTCGTAGCCGGGGATGGTGAGCACCTTGTGGCCGCCAAACTCAATGGCGCCCGCCTCGTGGCAGGCGACGTGGCCGGTCTCGGCAGCAACGACGCCCTCGTACGGCGCAAGCAGCATGTCGATCACCGTGGCGTTAGCCTGCGTGCCGCCCACCAGGAAAAACACGTCGGCGTCAGGCGCCTGACAGGCCTCGCGAATAAGTTGCTTGGCACGCTCGGTGTGCGCATCGGTACCGTAGCCGGGCTGCGGCTCCATGTTGGTATCGACGAGCGCCTGCAGCACTGCCGGATGTGCACCGTGGGAATAGTCGTTGTTAAACGCGAGCATGGCAATCCTCTCTTACCGGGTATCGGTCAGATGATTCAAACGGAGCTATTGTACGCCGCTGGGATAGGCAATGTGCGCGGCAAGGCACTCAAGTGCCAGTACCAGGGCAAAACCGCAGCTCACGTCACTCAAAAAGTGCGCTCCGATCACGATGCGGCCAAACGCGACGAGTGCCGCGACCACAGCCGCCGTCCAAAAGACCACGCGGCGGCGCGACGGTTTTTCCTTAAAGGCCGCCGCGGGAAGCCCGGCGAGCATAAGGCCGATCGCCGCGTGCGCCGTGTGCCCACTCGCAAACGACTTAAAGCCGTCCTTGATTACACCGGCGGCGATATAAGTCCACTTGTCGGGGTTGCCGATCACCCACCACGGCTGAAACTCGAGCCCCTGCGTCACCTCGATCACGCGCATGCGCGGACGCGACCACAGCGGTTTGACGATCACGTTGAGGATGATGGCCTGAACGACCCACACGGCAAGCACCATCAACGCCCAGCGCGTGAGCTCATCGGGCTCGGTCGTGCGCGTGAGGCGATAGACGATAAGGTTGGCGACGATGGCCAGCACAAACGTTAGCACCAACTGAGCCGCGATGAGTTTGCCGCCAACCCTCAGGGACGAAACGATCTCGTAGCCGGTCAGGCCAACGTTGACGAGGATGCCGAGCACGGCGAGCCATTTGCTCCCCCTGGAGTTGGGACGCACCGCGCGCACGAGCATAACGCCCGCGATGCTCGCCGTCAGCTCGAACGGCAGCTCGCCGGCGGCCTCGATAAAGCGACCGTACATGCTGCCGATATTGAACAGCGCGCTCGAGATCTGATAATCGAAGAAACTGCCCACGCCCAGACAAAGACACAGGACAACCGCGATAATGGCGGCATCTTTCTTATAGATGTATCCGAACATGCTTTCCTTTCGATGGAGCCAGAGTGCCCAAATGGGGTGTTTGCAGCGTCGACCCGTTAATCATCGTCGGACGCTCCCAGCTGCTGCAGCAGCATGAGCGCCGCGGCCACGGGGCCGGTGCCGTCGTTGGCATCGAGGCCGCGACCCAGGCCGCTGCCCGCGCCGGCGCCCGCCTTGTAGGGCACCGACAGCTTGCGGCTCTTGGGGAAGTTCACCGCGCCATAGCGATTCTTGAACTCAAAGGCTACCTTCTTGGGAACGTCAACCCCCAGGAAGGTAATGCGCCCACCGCTGAGCGTGACGCTCTCGAGCCCCAGGCGCTCGCCGCGAATGCGGATGCGCGCGCGGTTGAACAGGTTGATTCCCGCCAGCGGCAGCTCACCATGCGCGGCCTCGGTCTCCTCCTGCACCTCGTCGACACTCTCCAGGTCCTCAGCCGCCGCGAGCTTGCGGTACACGAGCACGCGCTGGTCCACCGCCGGCATGTACTCCTCGGACAAGAAGTAGTCGGCCGGCAGGTTGATGCCCACGCTCGCCGCCCCCACGCCGGCATCGTCATCGCCGCGCGCCTCGGCCACGGCCTGGCCCAACATCTGCGTAAACAGGTCAAAGCCCACGCTCGACAGGTTGCCGTGCTGCTCAGCGCCCATCAGCGAACCGGCGCCGCGAATCTCCAGGTCGCGCATGGCGATACGCATGCCGCTGCCCAGGTCCTGGAACTCGGAAAGTGCAGTCAGGCGCGCCGTGGCCTCCTCGGTGAGAGGCAGCTCGCCCGGGAACATAAAGTACGCGTAGGCCTGCGTGACAGAACGGCCCACACGGCCCTTGAGCTGGTAAAGCTGTGCCAGACCCAGGCGCTGCGAGTCCTCGATGATGAGCGTGTTGGCGGTCGCGTTGTCGATACCGCTCTCCACGATGGTCGTGGCGATGAGCACGTCGATCTTTTTGGTCGCGAACTCGATCATCACGTCCTCGACCTCGCGCGGGCTCATCTTGCCGTGCGCCACGCCCACGCGCGCCTCGGGCGCGGCCTCGTGCACGCGCGCCACGGCGTCGTCGATGGTCTTGACGCGGTTGGACACGTAGTACACCTGGCCGCCGCGACCCACCTCTAGGCGAATCGCCGCGCTCACCACGTCGGAATCGTACTCTCCCACGTGCACGATCACGGGGCGGCGCCCGGTCGGCGGCGTGGTGATCAGGCTCATGTCGCGCACGCCGCTCGTGGCCATCTGCATGGTTCGCGGAATCGGCGTTGCCGAAAGCGTGAGCACGTCAATCTGCTCGCGCAGGTTCTTGAGCTGCTCCTTGTGCTGCACGCCAAAGCGCTGCTCCTCGTCGATGATCACCAGGCCCAGGTTCTTGGGATTCACATCGGCCGAAAGCAAACGATGCGTGCCGATAAGCACGTCGATCGCGCCCTCGGCAAACGCCTTGAGCGCGCGCTTTTGCTGCGCCGGGGTACGGAAGCGGCTGAGCACCTCGACCTCCAGGCCAAACGGGGCAAAGCGCTCAAAGAATGTCTCGTAGTGCTGCTGGGCCAGAATGGTCGTGGGGCAGAGCACCATGACCTGGCGGCCGGAGTCCACGCACTTAAACGCCGCGCGTAGAGCGACCTCGGTCTTGCCAAAGCCCACGTCGCCGCACAGCAGGCGGTCCATGGGCTTGGGCGCCTCCATGTCGGCCTTAATGTCGGCGATAGCCTCCAGCTGGTCGCGCGTCTCGTCGTAGGGGAAGCTCTGCTCCATCTCAATCTGCTCGGGCGTGTCGGGCGGGCAGGCGATACCGGTAATCGAAGAGCGGCGCGTATACAGATCGACCAGGTCAAACGCCAGCTTTTTGGCGTTCTTGCGCGCCTTGTTGGTGGCACGCGTCCAGTCGGCGGTGTTGAGCCTGGTCAGGCGCGGCTTGTCGCCGTCGGGGCCAACATAGCGCGTGATGCGGTCGACCTGCTCGAGCGGCACGTAGAGCTTGTCGCCGTCGGCATATTCCAGCAAAAAGTAATCGCGCTCCTTGCCGCCCACTTCCTGGCGCGCGATCTCGCTAAAGAGCGCGATGCCGTGGGTAGCGTGCACCACGTAGTCTCCCGGCTTAAACGGGAAGGTGATCTGCGTAATGTCCACCTTGCGGCGGCTGCGCGCGCGGTTGGCATCCATGCGGGCGTTGAGGTCGGCGATCGAGAACACGGCCAGGTTGGCATCGGGCACCACCACGCCCTGCGGCAGGACAGCGTCCACAAAGGTCACGCGCCCGCGCGAGATGGTGGGCACGGCGGCGCCGGCGGCAGCCTGGGCGGCACCCGCCTCGAGCGAGCGGGCGTTGAGCGCGTCGGCCTTACGCTCGCGAATGGAAGCATGGGCCTCCTGGCGTGCGGCACGATCGGCAGAGTCCGCCGTTGCCACGCGTACGCGCTCGCCAATGACGCCGGCGTTTTCAGGCGCTGCCGTCAGCGACTCCTCAAAGGTAATGCCCTCATCGCCAAAGGTGAGCTCCATCGACTCGCGCGCACCGCGGTCGGGAATGGCAAACACGCAGGCGTAGCGCTTGCCCACGACCTCCTGGATGCGCGTCATAAAACGGTTGTCCGAGCCTGCGATGGCAGGCTGCTCAATCTTGAGCTTGGCCGTCACCGCACCGCCGGCACGGATGAGGCTCACGTAGTTCAGGCGCTGCTGGGCACCAAAATCGAGCTGTTGGGCGCGCACGTACAAGCCGTCCAAGCGGTCAATCCCCGCCTCGCCGGCACGGGCCTCGATATCCTCGTAGGCGCGCAGGCAGTCGTCGAACAGCGAGCGCGGCTCGGACAAAACCACGAGCGCCTTGCCGCCCACGTGCGCCAGCGGGCTTACGGTCTGGCCGTACATCACCGGCAAAAAGCGGTCGAGCTCGGGCGTGACAATGCGTGCGTCCACCATCTCGAGCAGCGCCGCCAGCTTGCTGTCGTCCTGACTGGCGCGGTAGAGCGCCACGTGCATGTTGTGGACGGCATCGTCGGTAAGCGCCAGCTCACGGCAGGGGAAGATCTCGATACTGTCCTCGTTGCCGATGGTCTGCCCCGTTGAGCTCACCATGCGGCGGATGCGGTCAATCTCGTCGCCAAAGAACTCGATGCGCACGGGCGCCTTTTCCTGCGCGGGAAACACCTCGACGGTGTCGCCGTGCACGCGGAACAGGCCGGGCGCGTCGGCGGCGCCGGCATTGGTGTAGCCCATGCCCACCAGGCGCTGCGGCACCTCGTCAAAAGGAATCTCCTCGCCCACCGCAAAAGTGGTGGACTCCCAATAGCGGCTCTCGACCGGCGGCACGCAACGCAGTAGCGCGCGGGCCGAGGCGACCATGATGCAGTTATCGCCGCGCACGATACGCCCTAAAGCCTCGCAGCGTTGGGCCACCTCGGCGTCGTCGGGCGCCTGCTCACGCCATGGATAGTCTTTGCGCTCGGGAAAGCGGCACACATGCGCCAGACCCACATAGGCGGCCAGGCTGCGCGCGGCGCGATCGGCCGCGTCCTCGCCGCTCACGATGTAGACCGTGGGACGCGGACGGCGCGCAAACTGAGCTGCCGCCATGAGCGTGCGGCCCGACTGCGACACGGCCAGCGTCACGTCCTCGCCGGCATCGAGTCCGGCCTCGACGGTCTGCAGCGCCTCGGCAGTGTAGAGCTGCGCGGCTATACGGTGAATGAGCATGCTGTTCCTCCGGCATCGCAACGCCAAAAGCCCGCCGGGGCAAGCTCGGCGGGTCGTACGTCAAATACATTGTCTGTCATGGTAGCGCATGGAGAGGACTCCGGCTCAAGGGCAAACCCAGCCCCGCAAAAAACGCCAGACGAAGATGCGTTCCGCCCTACCCCGCCACGCGCACGCTGGGGCACAAATCTGCCAGCGGACACTCGTCACACTTGGGTTTGCGGGCGTCGCAGATCTCGCGACCAAAGGTGATCCACTGATGGTTGACCGACTCCCAATACTCGTGCGGCAAAATCTTGAGCAGATCCTGCTCGGTCTTGAGCGGTTCCTTGGCATGCGTCTTGGGACTCAGCATCAGGCGGTGCGCAATGCGGTTGACGTGCGTATCCACCGCGATGCCTTCCACGATGCCGTACCCCACGTTGAGCACGATGTTCGCCGTCTTGCGTCCCACGCCCGGCAGCTTCACGAGTTCCTTCATGTCGGCCGGCACCTCGCCGTCATAGTCGGTGACGATCATCTGCGCGGCCTCGACGGCATGCTTGGCTTTGCTCTTGTAGAAGCCGAGCGACTTGATGGTGTCCGCCACGTCAGCTACGCTCGCCCCGGCCATGGTCTCGGGCGTGGGCCACTGGGCAAACAGCCGCGGCGTCACTTTGTTGACCTGCGCATCGGTCGTTTGTGCCGAAAGCAGCACCGCGATCAGCAGGCGGAAGGGATTCTCGTGGTCCAAAAAGCACTCGACCGGGCCATAGCGACGGTTGAGGCGCTCACACACCTCGATGGCGCGCTCGCGCTTGGCGGCATTGGTCTCGCGTGGCATAACGACTCCTCGGCTCAACGGCACAATAAACTTATGGGCACAATTGTCCCACGTCCGAGACGTTTACGCCTCCAAGAATGCGCCGGTCTGACGGCTCCACAGGTTCGCGTACTCGCCGCCCGCCTCGACGAGCTGCACATGCGTGCCGTCCTCGACGATCTCGCCATCCGCCAGTACCACGATGCGGTCGAGCGCCGCCACGGTGGACAGGCGATGCGCCACCACAATGGAGGTGCGGCCGCGCATCAGGTTCTCGAGAGCTTCCTGCACCAGCGCCTCGGACTCGCTGTCCAGGGCAGAGGTCGCCTCGTCGAGCACCAGAATCGGCGCGTCGGTGAGAATCGCGCGGGCGATGGCCACGCGCTGACGCTGGCCGCCCGAGAGCTTGACGCCGCGCTCGCCCACCATGGTGTCAAAGCCACGAGGCAAGCGGTCGATAAACTCCAGGGCGTTGGCCAGGCGCGCAGCCTCGCGAATCTGCTCATCAGTGGCGTTGGGACGACCGTAGGCAATGTTTTCTCGAATGGAGCGGTGGAACAGCAGCGCTTCCTGCGGCACGTAGGCAACCTGGCGGCGCAGGCTCTGCTGCGTGCAGCGCGAGACATCCTGACCGTCCACGAGCACGCGGCCGCCCTGGACATCGTCCAGGCGCAGCAGCAGCTTGGTGAGCGTCGTCTTACCCGAGCCCGATTTGCCCACCAGGCCCACGCGCTGGCCCGCCGCCACATGAAGTGTCAGGTCATCGAACACGTTCTCGCCCGCCGCAGCGTCACGGTACGCAAAGCTCAGGTGCTCAAAATCAATCGCGCCCTCGCTCACCTTGAGCTCGGGGGCATCCGGGTCGTCTGCCACCAAGCGTGGCTCGTCCAGCACGCGCGTCATCTCGGCCGCATCGCCCAAAGCGCGGTTGATACGCTGCATCATGGAACTCACGTAGTTCAGGCGCATGGTGAGGTTATAGGTGTAGGTAAAGATCATGACGAGCGAGCCGGCCGAGATGCCAAACCACGCGTTGCCGCCCGCCACGAACACACTCACCACGGCCATGGTGATGACGATAAGACCCGAGGTCGTAAAGTTGCGCTGCATCATGGCGTGCATCGAGACCGTCTCGGCATCGCGCGCGGCACGATCGGCGGCGTCGAACAGATCGCGTTCAAAGTCCTCGCGCCCGCAGGTCTTGACGGCCAGGATGTTCGTGACCGCATCGGACAACACGCCCGAGAGCTTATTCTGCGCGGCGGACGTCGCGGCCGAAAGCGGCATGATGCGCTTGTACATAAGCCAGACAAACGCGATGTAGACGACCATGATGCACACCAGGATCACGGTAAACGTCGGCACCACCGGGGCGAGTGCGGCCACGGTGCAGATGACCGAGGTGATGGTGGGGATGAGCGAATACACCGTCACGTCGACCAGACCCGTGTAGCCGCTCATAAAACGGCTTGTCTGGCTCACAAGCGATCCGCCAAAACGGCTGGTATGGAATGTCATGGATTGGTTGGAGAGCGTGTCGAAGCATAGGCGCGCCAGGTGATAGTTGCCTGCGATCTCGAGCTTGTAGACGGTGTAGTCCTGTAGCTTGGAGAGGATCTGACCCACCAGGTTAACGAGTACGAGCGCCAGGATATAGGGGCCGAAGACCTCAAACACCTGGTCACCCGCCACGGGACCGGCTTGAACGCGGTCGACAATGAGGGCCATCACATAGGTATTGGCAAACGTCAGCAAAAAGATGTAGCCCGCCGACGAGAACACCGAAAGAAAGACAATCAGCGGCTGCGTGCGCGTGACACCCCAAAACCGCTGCAGCGTGCGGCGCACGGTGGAGCGGCTGAGCGGGCTGGTGCTTCTCTGAGACATGGGCTTCCTTTCGCGTCTGATAGGGCGAAACGCCATTGTTGCACATTGGAGCACGCTTCAGACAAGTGCGATACGAAAAGCGGTGGGGCACCCGCGTTTGCGCCGATGCCTCACCGTCTTGTTGCAATTAGTCCTCGTCTTCTTGGTCTGTGGGAAGGCCCGCGGGCGTGAGTCCCAAGATCTCATCGGCTTGGTCGGCGTCTTCTAGCGCGTCGATGTCCTTGAGCTTGCGCTCCATAACGTTGGTGCGCGTGGTGATGATGCCCTCGACCGTTTTGCCCGCGGTCTCGATTTGCTGCTGGGCGCGGCGCAGCGCCTTTTGATAGCGCGGCAGCTCGGCCTTGACAGCGGAGAGCACGCGCAGTACATCGTCGGTGCGTTTTTGCAGCTTAAACGTTTGGTAACTCATCTGTAGGCTGTTGAGAATGGCCGCCATGGTGCTAGGGCCGGCAACGTTGACGTGATAGTCGCGGCCCAGGGTCTCGATAAGCCCGGGGCGGCTGACGACCTCGGCATACAGGCCCTCAAACGGCACGAACATGATGCCAAAGTTGGTCGTCGCGGGCACACTCAGGTACTTCTCGCAGATATCCTTGGCCTCGCGTTTCACCATCGCATCGAGCGTCTTGCGCGCAGCGGCGACGGCCTCCGCGTCGCCCGACTCCTGGGCGTCGAGCAGATGCTCATACGCATCACCCGGGAATTTGGAGTCAATCGGCAGCAGCACGGGATCGCCCTCGTCTACCGGCAGCTTGACGGCAAACTCAACGCGCTCCGAAGCGCCAGGCTTGGTGGCAACGTTTTCCAGATACTGGTCGGGCGTAAGGATGTCCGCCAGGATCGCGCCCAGCTGCACCTCGCCCAAAATGCCGCGCGCTTTTACATTGCCCAGCACACGCTTGAGGTCGCCTACGCCGGTGGCGATAGATTGCATATCGCCCAGGCCCTTATACACGGCCTCGAGCTGGTCGCTCACCTGCTTAAACGATGCCGACAGTCGGTCGTTGAGCGTGCGAGAGAGCTTCTCGTCCACCGTCGCGCGCATCTGATCGAGCTGCACGTTGTTGTCTTTGCGGATGGCGCCCAGCTGAGCATCGACCGTCTCGCGCACCTTGTCCAGGCGATGCTCGATGCCCTCGCGGTTGGCGCCAAGCTGTTGGGCCGTCTCACGGCGCAGGTCGTCCATACGGTCGCCAGCTTGCGAGAACTCGCGTGCGATGGCCAGGTAACGTTGCTGCTCCACGGCCGCATCGGTCGTCTGCTGCTGCGCGATGGCATTGGCCGTGCGGCGTGTTTCGGCCAGCGCGACGTTCAGGGCATCGAGCGCGTTGTTGGCCTGCTCGAGTGCTGCCAGCGTTTCCGCGCTACTGTCGCCACGCTCCCGCAACTCGGCACGAAGGCCCTTGAGCTGCAGGGCACAGGCCACAGCAACCCCCACCGCCACCAAGGCGATCACAACAAGCACAATATCAATAGCAGACATAAACTCCGCCCAACAAACCCAATCGAGCACCAATCAAAACCGCGATCAATCTTACCCCGTCACACACACCGGGCGCCCGGCCCCTTCTTGGGCGCCCCTCTCCTCCGCATATTCCATAATGCGGCGCGCCGTTTTCCTGCTCACCTTTGAGTCATCGCCGGCCAAGTATGCGTATACGTTTCCTTTATTCAGGCGCAGAGCACGGCAGAGGCCATAGCGCGTTACACCCGATTCCTCCAATGCTTCCAGCGTTTTCTTTCTCATCAGGGCGTTCACCCTTCTATCGGCCGCCGGCTTTTCCTTCACCGCTCTATACGCACGCCAAACGTTGGCATAACGATTAGGGAGCTCACTTTTGGCGCATAGAGACGCCATGCTACCCGCTTGACCGTACAAGGATAAAACGTCTCGGTAATCCCGTTCCATCCACGAGCCCTCGGATAAACCCAGAACGTATTCGGCCTTACCCTGCACCAAAGCGAGCAAAAACAGAGGCTCCGCCACGCGCGGCTCAACCGTTGTTGCCTGCTTTACAAGCTTCCTAAAACTCAGCGACTGCTGTTCGGATAGCTCTCGGCAATAGCCTTTCAAGAACCCCTCAAAAGTCAGATTCAACCACGCACCTCCTTTTTGTATTGCCTGTATCCCTTATTATTATTCATCTTCAATAATACTATTCAGTCGCACGACAGGACCCGCAAGATGCAAGGATTCCACTCGTGGCGATAATCCCTACACCCTATAAGTCCTAATGTGACAAACGCTAACTCTCCCAGCCGGCACGGATGGTTGTTATGACGTCACCTAGGCGTTGGCCCAGGGCCGCTAGATGTTGGAGCACCTCGTTGGGCGATGCGCCGTTGAGGATGCACGTGAGGGCATACGACGCCAGAAAGATGGCCGCAAGCCCCAGCGGGATGAGCACGATCATCGCCAATGTGCGCAGGCGCTGGCCCAAACGGCGGCGGCGCGCGCGGCGTTTGTCGAACGCGAGCTCCTGCGCATATGAATCTTGCTGTACGGAATAGGCCTCTGGCGCCGATTCACACCCGGGCACAGCTGCAGGTACAGCAGCGGGCACGACGTTTTGCACGGGCGCCTGGTTGGCAACCCCTTGCATTTGCATCTCCATGAGTCGTTGCTGCTGACGCAGCATGCGCTCAGCTTGTTGCTGCGGAGTCTCAAGAAACAGATCCATGTTGGCCTCCAAAATCGGGGCATTCGACGCTTACGACCAGCATCCCGCACCGCCATGACCGCGACAACGCAATCGCCGGCAATAGCCACAAAGTTTCTTTTGCTCAAAAGCTGTCGAAAAGCTCAACAACTCCCCTACCAGCACTTTCTCTCAGCTTTTTTCTCCAACAATCTTTTGGCCTTCCGCCCTTACGCCAACTGACCAAAATCTAACCAATAGCTTGACGAAAATTGTGGAGACCGGGACCCCACAAAAACGTGCCGTCCCAAAAAGGGGCGGCACACAACCTTTAATATCAGCTTTTCAGTAGCGAGCACGTGACGACCCAACGCCGGGGCGCGGGGCGGGGAGATACCTTTCCCTCGCGCGACCCTGCGGAGCCGTGAGCGAGAGGGAAAGGTATCTCCCCGCCCTGCGCTCCGCAGCAGCCAGCGCCAAGCGCTAGTAGTTCACCACCTGCTCCTCAAAGTACGCCTTCGGGTGGTTACACACCGGGCACACCTCAGGCGCCTCGGCACCAACGTGCAGGTGCCCGCAGTTCAGGCACTTCCACACCTTTACGCCCCCGCGCTCAAACACCTCGCCCGACTCGATGCGCTCGGCGAGTTTGTTGTAGCGCTCCTCGTGGGCCTTCTCGACGGCGGCGACACCACGGAACTTCTCGGCGATCTCGACAAAACCCTCCTCCTCGGCGGTCTTGGCGAACTCGTCGTACATCGTGGTCCACTCGTAGTTCTCGCCTGCCGCGGCATCACGCAGGTTGTCCAGAGTGCCCGGAACGGCACCGTCGTGCAGGTACTTAAACCACAGCTTGGCATGCTCGGACTCGTTGCCCGCCGTCTCGGCAAAGATATTCGAGATCTGAACGTAGCCGTCCTTTTTGGCCTTGGAGGCATAGTAGCGATACTTGGTGTGTGCCTGGGACTCACCGGCAAAAGCGGTCTCGAGGTTCTTCTTGGTTTGGGAATTCTCAAAATCCATAGGTGTACTTCCCTTCAACGCATGCCGCCCGTAGGCTTCGAGCGGCCTCGTCTTTAGGATGCCCTCATGCCGAGAATTTAAACCTTACAATCCCGTTCTTCAGATTTGAGCGAGCTATACACTCAGCCAACGATCGCTCTCGGAGCGGCAAAAGCCCTCGCGCTCCAGATCGGCAAGAATACTTGCGACCAGCTCGCGCTCGACCGACTCTCGGCCGGCTGCCGCCTCCATCTCGTTAACGCCTGCAACGGCTTCATCGAGCGTAATGCCTGCCGGCCGCCCATCGCGCGCTGCCAGCAGCATGCGCACAATGTGAGCGCGCTTTTGGCGACGCGAGCCCTCAAACTTGGACTGACGACTATAGCCCGCCGACCGCCTGGACGGATTGGGCAACGTCTTTTTTAGATACGCGCCGTAATCCAGCAACGCGTAATACCACGCGCGCGGCGTGTCGGCATCATCGAGCGGCACGGCAAAGGGAGCGATCTCGTCCGCCGACGCACCGGGGGCCGCCGGACAGGCCGCCTGAATCAGCGGCACCAGCTCGCGATCGGGAACAGCCGGCACATCGGGAAAGAAATGATGCAGAAAGACCGTGCGCACGTTGGTCTCCAGATACACACCCGGAAGATCAAACGCAAACGAACGGATGCCCTGCGCCGTCGCCGGGCCAATACCGGGCAGCGCGACCAGA
The DNA here is from genome assembly GCA_902475375.1 of uncultured Collinsella sp. Classification (GTDB taxonomy): domain Bacteria; phylum Actinomycetota; class Coriobacteriia; order Coriobacteriales; family Coriobacteriaceae; genus Collinsella. The sequence continues at coordinate 31,295 of CABRZC010000010.1, forward strand.
TCGCGCGTCTCGCGCGGAAACTCCCCATCCCAGTCCTCCACAACGCACTGTGCGGCCCTATGGAGCGCCAGAGCGCGTCGGTTGTAGCCCATCCCCTGCCAAGCGTCCAAAACATCGGAAGGCGCGGCCTGGGCAAGCGCCTGCACAGTCGGAAAACGATCGAGCCACACCGGCATGCGCGCCTCCACGCGCGGCACCTGCGTTTGCTGCAGCATGACCTCAGAAAGCCAAATGATGTACGGATCGCGTGTGCGGCGCCACGGAAGGTCGCGATAACGCAGGACCCCTTCCGAACGAATCATCGAACGAAAGGGGTCCTGAATCATGGCTATGCTCCTTATGCGGCGCTATTCCTCCCGGTAAGCGCACGCGCAGGTGGCGTACTCGGGAAACGCTTCGCGGTCGGCGAACTTGGGATCAACGGCCGGGAACTGGCGATGGGCGACGATATCGCCGAGCGAAACGGAATCGAGATAGTCGCGCATCAACGCCTGGGCTCCGGCCCACAGGAGATGATAGCAGCACGTGCCCATGCGCGCACAGTCGCCGTCGGGCGCGGTGCAGTCGTTCATAACCATGGGGCCCTGAACGGCCTCGACGACCTGGCGGATGGTGACATCGTCCGGACTGACCTTGAGACGCATGCCGCCGTGAACGCCACGCAGGCTCTCCACAATACCGGCCTGGACCAAACCGTGCTGAATCGAGCGGGCAAACGAATACGGGACATTGACCTCTTCGGCAGCGGTGCGAACAGAAAGCAAACGCTCCGGATCCTCGGCAAGCATCGCCAGCATACGAAGGGCGTAATCAGTCTTCCTCGATATGTCCATTTTTCCCCTTTCAAGGAATACGAACAGCTCGAACGAGCTCCGGGGCCGAGCTTGTGTCGAGACGCTAAATGACCGCTAGGACATCCAAATGATAAATTGGATATCCACTGAGTGCCGCGCTTGGAGCGAAATGCATCAGATGCGGCCTACAGTGCAATTTAGTATAACCTAACCCCCTGTCTCGTTGAACAGGTGTTGCGCAACAAAGCTGTTGTTCAGACAAACCTTGATTATCAACTTTATCCGAACACCTCCCACATTCATCCGCACATGTGCGGA
>CABRZC010000011.1 GCA_902475375.1 uncultured Collinsella sp.
AGGGGCGTTTTCGCTGACTTCGCCTAAACATTGGCGTTGCCGTGATTCAACCTGCCAAAAAGGGACAGGTTTATTTTGGCAGGTTTTATCTGGGCAAACGTTGTTGGTGCAATGGGGACTGGTCTATATACACCAAGTTGGTGCAAAGTAGCCTGACCCCTTTGCACCAATAAAAAAGTTGCGGTGAGATAGTTCTTGAATTGGCCTTTTTGATGGCTAAACAGGAACTATCTCACCGCAACTGCGTTGAGCGTTTTTTTGGCAGCTAGTTTACTTGCTCGCGAAGAGCCAGATGAGGACGATCATGAGGATTACGGCGACAATGCAGACGATGGCGCCGGTGAATTTGATGCGTGAGTCGCGGGTGCGCTCGCGCACGTCGTCCTCGGCGGCTTCGAGTTGAGCCACTTCGCGCTCGGTTTCGGCGTACTCGGCCTTATCGCGTGCCAAGGATCCGGCGAGCGACTCGGTAATCTCGGGATGGTCATGTACCTCGGTCGCCTGCTCGATGATCGACTGTGCGTGCGCGACGTCCGCCTGGGCATTGGCGATAGCCTGCTCTTGCTCTCGACGCGCCTTGTCCTCGGCGGCGATCTTCTCGCGTAGTTCGCGCTGGCGCGTTGCGGCGGCGGCTTTTGCGGTCTGCAGCTCATCGCGTGCGGCATCGGCCTCGGCCGTCACGGCCTGATGGGCTCGCTTAGCGTCGGCGATGGGGGCTTGCGCCTGCTCAACGGCGTGCTCGGCGGCCGCGAGCGAGTGCTCAAGATCGGCGGAGATGCGCGGGACATCTTCCTCGGCTTTGCGCAAGGCGTCGGCTGTGTCGGAGATCTGCATCGAAAGCTCGCTGGTGCGCACCGTGTAATTGGCGGGATTTGCCGAAGGATTGCGCTGCAGCTCGGCATACTCGCGGCGCAGCGTTTCGAGCTGAGCGCGCGTGGCGTCGACGGTTTGCTGTGCTGCGGCAACGCCGGCGTCGCGTTCGGCCTGCACCTTGTCGCGGATGCGCTTGGAATCCTCGAGACGTCGAACGAGGCGGTTACCGGTCTCGCGCGAGCTGGCTTCACGCGCCTCCACCGCGTCAAGTGCGGCTTTGAGACGCCGCTCGGTGGCGTCGTCCTCCTCTTTTATTTGCTCGACCTGCGCCTTGAGCTCTGTTGCTTTGGCAGCATGGGTATCGCGGTCGATTTCTGCCGCCGCGGCGGCCTTTTGTGCCGTGTCGATAGTCTGGCGCTGCTCGGCGACGATTTGGTCGTAGCGGCCTGCGATGTCCTGGCGCGTCTCGAGCTCCTCGCCTTGATCGGCGATGCGCTGCTCAAGTTCGGCCAGGTGGGCACGGGCGTCCGCGAGTGCCTTCTTTGCGGCGTTCATCTCGCGCATGGCCGAGGCACCCTGGGCGATAAAGGCGCCCACGGCGCTGGCGGTGTTTGAGACGGCGCCTCCCAGATCGCGGCTGGCTGCTGGGGCGTGCAGGGCGGTCGGGTGAGCGGCGTTCGCCGTGCCCGCATCGGGCGTCTGCGGCGTGGCGATGCTGCCGGTGCCGCCCTCGACTACGGAAAAGCCGGCAGCGTGCGGGTCGACTGCATCGGCACCAATGGTGGGGTGCTCAAGCTGCAGGAACGAGGGCAGGGTGCTGCCTTGGTCGGCAACGGGGGTCTCGCCGGGCACGAAGGTCGAGGCGGCCTCGGCGGCCTCCTCTTCTTCGGCGTCAATATCGGCGTCGGCCACGGCGTTTTTCATCGCTTTGACGGCATCCATCATGGAGTCCATGACGGCATCGAGCTCTTCTTCCGAAGACACCTCGATAGGGCCTTCTGCTTGCGGGGCGGCGTCCTTTTCGGGGGCGTCGTCCTGAGCGGCCGAATCGTCGTTTTGCTCGTCGGCATTTTCGGCCGTAGGGATTTCCGTCGCAGCGCCGTTATCCAGAGTGGCGTCGTCGACGTCGGTATCATTGCAGGTCGCAGCGTCAGTATCTGCGGCGACGTCTGCTGAATCATCAATATGCTGTTGAGTCTGGGGGTCCAGCTCGTCTGTCATAGGCATGTGCTCCTCATCGTTGTTTGTCACCCTATGATAAAGTCTCGCGCCGACATCCCGCGCCCGGCAGCAAAGTTTCAAAACGTGTTCGATGACTCGCTTGGATAGCAAAAATTCATCCTCTAAATTCAGTTTACGCTTGACATTCCCTTCGCCGAATGACGTTGCGCCGTTCGCCTGCTGCGGTCTTTATTTTTCACTTGAACACGCTAAAGTTGCATTTCAGCTTTTGGCGCGTGAAGTTGGATACGCGCAGTCGGCGGGTGTGCCCGTCGCGATTCGAAAGGACTTTGTATGGGACTTTTCACTGGTAAGACCGTGATCGTCACCGGCGGCGGCAAGGCCACGCTCAAGGACGGTTCCGCTGGCTCCATCGGTTACGGCATCGATATCGCTTTTGCCAAGGAGGGCGCAAACCTCGTCATTACCGGCCGCAACGTTGCCAAGCTCGAGGCTGCCAAGGAGTCCCTCGAGGCCGACTACGGCGTCAAGGTTCTGCCTGTTCAGGCCGATGTCTCGGCTGGTCAGGACAACGAGGCCGTCGTCCAGAACGTCATCGACAAGGCCATCGAGGAGTTCGGCCGCATCGACGCCGTCGTCAACAATGCCCAGGCCAGCGCTTCGGGCGTGACCATTGCCGATCACACCATGGACCAGTTTAACCTGGCCATTTACTCCGGCCTGTATGCCACCTATCTGTACATGCAGAAGGCCTATCCGCACCTGAAGGAGACCAAGGGTTCCGTGGTCAACTTTGCCTCGGGCGCCGGTCTGTTTGGCAACTACGGCCAGTGCAGCTACGCCGCCGCCAAGGAAGGCATCCGCGGCTTGACCCGCGTTGCCGCCAACGAGTGGGGCAAGGACGGCATCAACGTCAACATCGTGTGCCCGCTTGCTTGGACCGCTGCGCTCGAGAACTTCCAGGATGCCTATCCCGAGGCGTTCAAGGCCAACGTCCATATGCCGCCGGCGGGTCATTACGGCGACGTCGAGAAGGAGATCGGCCGCGTGGTCGTTCAGCTCTGCGGCCCCGACTTTAAGTACATGAACGGTGAGACCGTCACCCTCGAGGGTGGCATGGGCCAGCGTCCTTAGGGGTTACGGCGTTTTGCCAAACGCCGTAACGGGCCGACGCTGCGCGGTCGCCAGGGCGACAACTTGTCATTCAAAGAGGGCGGCATGACCAGAAGGTCTATGCCGCCCTCTTTTCATGCCAATTTGTTCGCCCTGGCGACCGCTCGCTGACATTCCCAAAACATCGGCGTTGCCAAAACATCGGCGTTGGCGTGGCTGGTAAATAGCTCCACTCATTGGGGACGTACTTAAATGAGTACCCGCCGAACGAGAGTGGATAATCTCCCGTTTTTTGTCTGTGTTTCGGGCAAAAGTGGGAGATTATCCACTCTCATGAGATAGGCGTCCGAAAATCCACGCTCGTTTGCTGTCCCCTTTGCACCAGTTTCTGTCGAGTCGGTGCTCCTTGCGGGTTGCCCGTATAATGGTTTGCGTATGAACCGCAACCAAGGAGTTCCAGTTTATGGACCAGAGCCTTTTTAAATTCGACCTGATCGCCGAGGACCCGACGACGCACGCGCGTGCCGGCGTACTGCACACCCCGCACGGCGATATCGAGACGCCAATCTTTATGCCCGTGGGCACCAAGGCAAACGTCAAGGGTATTCCTACCGAGACCGTCAAACAGCTCGGCGCCCAGATCGTGCTTGCCAACACCTATCACCTGTCCATGCGTCCCGGCGAGGACACCATTGCCGAGCTGGGCGGCCTGCACAAGTTTATGAACTGGCACGGCCCCATTCTTACCGATTCGGGCGGCTTCCAGGTGTTCAGCCACAACGACGCCGTCAAGCTCACCGACGAGGGCGTGCGCTTTATCGTCAACGACTACGACGGCCGCCACGTGTTCTGGACGCCCGAGGACAACATGGAAATCGCCATGAAGCTCGGCTCCGATATCTGCATGCAGCTCGACCAGTGCCCGGGCTATCCCGCCACGCGCGCCTACGTCGAGCGCGCCGTTGAGCTGTCGAGTATGTGGGCCGAGCGCTGCTATAAGGCGCATACCCGCGATGACCAGGCGCTCTTTGGCATCGTCCAAGGCGGCATGCACCTGGACCTGCGCCTGCGCTCGCTGCGCCATCTGGAGGAGTGCGGCGACTTCCCGGGTTACGGCATCGGCGGCTATTCGGTGGGCGAAGACCACGAGACCATGTTCGAGACGCTGGCACCGCTGGTTTCCGAGTACATGCCTAAGCACAAGCCGCGCTACCTCATGGGCGTCGGCAACCCTACCACGCTCGTGCGCGGCGTTGGCGTGGGCATCGACATGTTCGACTGCGTGCTGCCGACGCGCACCGGCCGCATGGGTACGGCGTTCTCCAGTGAAGGTCGCCTTAACTTCCGCAACGCGCGCTTTGCGCACGACGACGGCCCCATCGACCCCACCTGCACCTGCCCGGTGTGCACGGGCGGCTACAGCCGTGCGCTCATCCGTCACATGGTCACGCAGAAGGAGATGCTCGGCGGTATTCTGCTGTCGATGCACAACATTTACTACCTGCTCAACCTTATGCAGCGTGCCCGTCAGGCCATTATCGAGGGCCGCTACGGCGCGTTTGTGAGCGACTGGATGAACAGTCCTGCGGCGGTGGATTACTAAGAGCCGCGGGCGCGCTTGCGGGGGCGCTCGCGCGGTGTCGAGGCCACGTGCCAATCGACCGCACGCAGCCGGCGCCGGGCATCGCATGCGCTGGCATCGGTTGCGCGACCGCTGACCGATGCTTTGCAAGCACGTGATGCATCGTGGGTACCATATCGAATAGTTGATGTTCGGGCGGGTGTTTGGCGCATGGCGTCGACCCCGCCCGTTTTTCTTTTTCTCGATAGGAGTACCCATGATTAAGAACGAGAACGTCGAGGGCGAGCCGGCTTACGACGAGACGTACCGGCGCGGTCCCGTGGTCATGCGCGGCCCCATGATTCCCAAGGACAACACCTACGCCAACCTGCTGGCACCCGAGGACTCGACCGACTGGTTGCACACCGACCCCTGGCGCGTGCTGCGCATTCAGGCAGAGTTCGTCGATGGCTTTGGCGCGCTTGCCGAGCTTGGTCCTGCGGTGACCATCTTCGGCAGTGCCCGCACGCCCAAGACAGATCCGCTCTACAAGGCGGCTCGCACGGTCGGTCGCAAAATCGCCCAGCGCGGCGTGGCGGTTATCACCGGCGGTGGCCCCGGCGTCATGGAGGCGGCCAACAGGGGAGCGGCGAGCGTGAACGGCAAGTCGGTCGGCTTGGGTATCGAGCTTCCGCACGAACATGGGCTCAACAAATACGTGAACCTTGGCATGGACTTCCGTTACTTCTTTGTGCGCAAAACCATGTTCGTCAAATACAGCTCGGGTGCCATCGTGTTTCCCGGTGGTTTTGGCACGCTCGACGAGATGTTCGAGGTGCTCACGCTGGTGCAGACACACAAGGTTAAACGCATGCCGCTCGTTTTAGTGGGCACCGAGTACTGGCTGGGCCTGTTCGACTGGCTCAACGGCCCGGTGATGGACGCCGGCATGATCAGCCCGCTCGATCCGGAGTTGGTGCACATTACCGACGACCTCAACGAAGCCGTCGACATTGCCCTAAGTGGGCTGATGTAGGGTAGCTAAAATGGGACGGGGCTAAAAAGACCGGTGCGTAACGTTGCATGCCACTCTTTTTAGCCCCGTCCCAAATGAACTGCTTCTAAGTTGCGGTGGAATAGGGATTGATTTGCGGCTGATAAGCCAAAAACAGTCCCTATTCCACCGCAAGTGGTAAAGGTGCCCCTAGTGGATGGGTTGGTAGCGGGGGCAGTAGCTGATGGCGATGGCGTCGACGCCTACATGGGTGGCGATGGTGCAGCCGATGGGGCCGGTGCCGGCGTCTACGTAATCCTGGCCTGCGAGCGCTTGGTTGACGAGCTCCTGCTCCTCGCCGGCGCCGGTCGTGAGCACGCGCACGCTGGAGCCCGGATGCTCGGCCAAAAATGCGAGGCAATCGGCCATGGTGTTGGCGACGATGCGTTTGGCGCCGCGACCCTTTTTGATGGCCTTGATCTCGCCCGATTTCCACTCCGGCGAAACGGCCAGGCGAATGTTGAGCATCTGCGTGAGCTGGCCGGCGAGCTTGGGCGCGCGGCCGTTCTTAACGAGGTTTTCGAGCGTGCGGGGAATCAGCTGCAGGTGTGCATCGGGCAGCGTCGCGCGGATCTGCGCCTCGGTCTCGTCCAGGCTGCGGCCGTCCTCGCGCATGGCGAGCGCGTACTCCACCAGCAGACCCTCGGCGCCCGAACCGGTGCGCGAATCGATGCAGCGCACGTCGAGCTCGTGGGTCTCGGCCGTCAGGCTGGCGTTGGCATAGCAGGCAGACCACTCGCTGCATAGCGAGATAAAGATGGCGCTATCATGGCCGTCGGCGCGCACGCGGTCAAAGAGCGCCTTGAACTCGCCGGCGCTCGGCTGCGATGTGTGCGGCAACTGCTCGGAACCAGCCATGCGGGCGATGTATTCCTCGGCGGTAATCTGCACCTGGTCGAGCAGGTCCTCGCCCTCGATAATCACATGCAGCGGAATCACGTAAATGCCGAGCTCTTGAGCACGAGCGGGGGAGATGTCCGACGTGGAGTCGGTTATGATGGCAAAAGACATAATTGCACCTTTCGTTGGGGCGCTTGCGCGCCGCCTTCTGAGAGCAAAGTGCGACAAGTATAGTAGAGTCGTTCCACATTACTAGGTTCAATTGTTGAATAGTCAACAGTTTGAAGTGTCGGTGTGGAAATCGTCAACTGGGGAAGAGAGGGTGCCAGTGGAGCAGCTGGAGATATGCAAGCGGTCGGTTGTGCTGTTTGATTTCGATGGCACGGTGGCCGATACAGGCCGGGCGGTGATGACCTCGACGCGCAAGACGCTGGCTGTGCGCGGGTTTTCGGAGGCGCAGATGGGTGATCTGCGCCGCATGATTGGGCCGCCCCTGTGGAAGAGCTTTCACGACTTTTATGGCTTCTCGCGCGAGGAGTCGCTTGTGGTGGCCGACGAGTACCGTGCCTTTTTTGATGAGCTGGGACCGGAAGAGTACCCTGTGTTCGATGGAATTTCCGAGCTGCTGGATGGGTTGGCCGCCCAGGGGCATCGCTTGGCCGTGGCGACGTCGCGCATGGAGGCAAAGTGCATCGACATGGTGGGCGAGCTGGGGCTTTCTCAGTTTAAGGCAGTGGTTGGCATGAATCCGCCGCAGGGACGCGAGACCAAGGCCGATTCGGTCCGCGATGCCCTGGCGGCGCTCGGTGCGACGGCGGACGATGCCGTGATGATCGGCGATCGCTTTAACGATGTGGAGGGCGCGCACGCAATGGGCGTGCCGTGCATCGGCATCTATTCGGGCGCGGCGGCGCCGGGTGAGCATGAGGCCGCGGGCGCCGATGCGGTGGTGCACTCGGTGGCCGAGCTTGCTAAACTTTTCGCTATATAAGTATGTGATGTGAGGGGCGGGCACGCTCGCCGCTCATTGGTAAGGAGGTCGTCCATGAATCAGGTGGAGCAGAGCGTTGCCGAGTATGTCGACGAGGTTTGGGAAGATGTCGTCGCCGATATCGAGCGTCTGGTGAGCTATCCGTCCGTGGCGGTTTCTGCCAATGCGGAGCCCGGCGCGCCGTTTGGCCGTCCAGTCCGTGACGCGCTCGATTGCGCGCTCGGCATTGCGCAAAAGCTCGGCTACCAGACGAGCGACGACGAGGGTTATGTGGGCATTGCCGATATCCCTGGCCGCGGCGACAAGCAGCTCGCGACCATTTGCCATGTGGACGTGGTGCCCGCAGGCCCCGGCTGGAACACCGACCCGTTTGCGATGGAGCGTCGCGAGGGCTGGCTGCTCGGCCGCGGCGTTATCGACGACAAGGGTCCTGCCGTGCTGTCGCTCTACGCCGGCGCCTATCTGCTCAAGCACGGTATTACCCCGCGCTACACCTTCCGCGCGCTGCTGGGCTGCGATGAGGAGGTGGGCATGTCCGACGTTCACCATTATCTGGAGAACCACGCAGACCCCGACTTTTTGTTTACACCCGATGCCGAGTTCCCGGTCTGTAATGCCGAGAAGGGCCAGTTTGGGGCGACGTTTGTGAGTTCCAAGATCGACGGCGGGCGCATTGTGTCCTGGAGCGGTGCCGAGGCGAGCAACGCCATTCCGTCGCAGTCTATCTGCGAGCTTGCGATTGCCGCCGATGAACTGCCGGCGCCCGTTGAGAATGCCGGCCGCCTGGAGATCACGGCGCTCGATAACGGGCATGCGCAGATTTTTGCCCACGGCATTGGCGGTCATGCCTCGATGCCCGAGGGAACGATCAATGCCGTCGGCCTCATCGTGGCGTATCTGCGCGAGGCCGAGGATGCGTTTGGTGCCCGTGACGAGCGCCTGCTGACGCCTGCCGAGCACGAGTTCGTCAAGTTCCTGGCCTTTGTGCATGCGGATGCCTATGGCCGCGGCCTGGGTATCGATGCGACGAACGCGGCGTTTGGCCCGCTCACGTGCAACCCCGGCGTCATCCGCGTGGTGGATGGCCACATTGAGCAGGTCATTGACGTGCGTTTCCCCGACAGCACGAGCGCCGATACCATCCGCGAGCAGCTCGAGCCACTTGTGGGCCGCTTTGGCGTGACGTATCGCGTGGATCGCGCAAAGGTGCCGTTCTCGGTCTCTGCCGACGATCCGGCTGTGAAGGCGCTTATCGATACCTATAACGAGTTTACGGGCAAGCATGTCGAGCCCTTCGCCATGGGCGGTGGCACGTACGCACGCAACTTTGCCCGCGCCGTCTCGTTTGGCCCCGAGGAGACCGGCCTGGAGCTGCCCCCATGGGGCGGCCAGATGCACGGCCCCAACGAGTGCGCCAACGAAGAGCAGCTCAAGCAGGCGCTCAAGATTTATATCGTCGCAATCCTGCGCTTGAACGAGCTGGAGCTTTAAGGTTACGCGAACGCCAGGGTGACAACCTGTCTTTCGAAGAGGACGGCATGACCAGAAGGTCTATGCCGTCCTCTTTCTGAAAATGATCCCTTGGGGACGGAGGAAAACGGATCATTTGGTGTAAAAGGCGGGTCATGCTTGTCGGCGGGATTGTTATTCGTTTGTAAAGCCCTGCCGCGTTTGCGGTAAGGGTCTATCAGATGCCCGTAAGAAACCGCAGTTGGCGCGAGCGCTGCCCGGTCGGGGCCGTATCTTTCCAAACAGCAAAGCGGGCAGGGTGCCCGCGATTCGCATGTATGAAAGGAAGATCATGCTCGATCAGGCTTATTCTCGTCGTCAGTTCCTCGGCCTCGCTGGTGGTCTTGCCAGCATCGTCGGCCTCGGCCTCGTTGGCTGCGGTGGCGCAGACGCTTCCAACGCTGCCGACAAGGGTAGCGCCGCTGCTGCCGAGTCCGTCTCCGGCGAGGTGACCTACGACGGTGCCTCTTCGTTCCAGGCTCTCGTCGAGGCCGCTGCCGAGAAGTTCATGGATGCCAACCCGGACGTCTCCGTCTCCGGCTCGGGCAACGGTTCGGGCAAGGGTCTGACCGCTGTCGCCGCCGGCACCGTCACCATCGGTAACTCCGACGTCTTCGCCGAGACCAAGCTCGAGGCCGACCAGGTCAAGAACCTCGTCGACCACGAGGTCGCCGTTGTGGGCATGGGTCCCGTCGTCTCCAAGAACGTGACGGTCGACGACCTGTCCCTTGAGCAGCTCAAGGGCATCTTCTCCGGCCAGATCACCAACTGGAAGGAGGTCGGCGGCGACGACGCCACCATCGTCGTGCTCAACCGCAAGGCCGGCTCCGGTACCCGCGCCACCTTCGAGGCGGCCGTCTTTGGCGACGAGACCGTCGACTTTAAGGGCGACGCCGAGCTCGACAAGTCCGGCGATGTCCAGACTCAGATGGGCAGCACCGACAACGCCATCTCCTACCTGGACTTCTCGCACTTCGATGACTCCAAGTTCAACGCCATCAAGGTCGAGGGCGTGGAGCCCAAGAGCGCAAACGTCACCGACGACTCCTTTAAGATCTGGGCGACCGAGCACATGTACTGCGCAAAGGACGCCGACGATGCCACCAAGACATTCCTGGAGTTCATGCTTTCCGACGACGTCCAGGACAAGCTCGTCGAGGAGCAGGGCTTCATCCCCGTCTCTGCCATGAAGGTCGTTAAGGATGCCAGCGGCAAGGTCTCCGCTAAATAAGTAATCGCCCCGGAAAGGTTTGCAATGGCAAAACAGCTGCCAAAGCGCGACCTTGAGAACGTGGGCCTGGGCGTCACGGGCGCGTGCGTAGCGCTCGTGACGTTTGTCGTTGCCGCGCTCATCTTTATGGTCGCCCAAAAGGGCCTCTCGGCTTTTCTCAAGGACGGCGTTTCGGTCGTCGAGTTCTTCACCGGCACCAAGTGGGACCTGGCCAACACAGCCGAAAACGGCCTGCCCTATACCGGCGCCCTGCCCCTGATCGTCACCTCGTTTGCGGTCATGGTACTCTCCACGATCATTGCGCTGCCCATCGCCATCGGCTCTGCCATCTTTGCAGTCGAGATTAGCCCTAAGTTTGGTTCCAAGGTCTTTCAGCCGCTTATTGAGCTTTTGACCGGCATTCCCTCGGTCGTCTTTGGCCTGATCGGTTTTCACGTGGTCGTCGGTCTTATGAAGAGCGTTTTCCACGTGAGTACGGGCTTGGGCATCTTGCCCGGCGCCATCGTGCTGGCCGTCATGATCCTGCCGACCATGACCACGCTTTCGGTCGATGGCCTGCGCGCCGTGCCCGACAGCTACCGTCAGGGTTCGCTCGCGCTGGGCTACACCCGCTGGCAGACCATCTGGCACGTGGTGCTCAAGTCCGCCATGCCGTCGCTCATGACTGCAGTCATCCTTGGCATGACGCGTGCCTTTGGCGAGACGCTCGCCGTGCGCATGGTCATCGGCGGTATCGAGGCCATGCCGACGTCGCTGCTGTCGCCGGCGTCCACCATCACCACCACGCTCACCACGTCCATGGCGGTCTATGCCGAGGGCTCGGCCCAGGACGATGTTCTGTGGGCACTCGGCCTGCTGCTGATGGGCATGAGCCTCATCTTCATCCTGATCATCCATCTCATTGGCCGCAAGGGGGCGAAGGCTCGTGGCTAGCACGCGCATCCACGTCGACGAGGCGAGACTCGGGCGTGTCCAAAAACAGGATCGCATCGCCACGGGCGTGCTGACGGCGATCGTCGCCATCGTCATGCTCGTCGTTGTCTCCATGGTGGCCTATATTCTGTTCGAGGGCATCTCGACGCTGTTTCAGCCAGGATTTCTCACGCAGCCCGCGCGCGCCAACGGAACCCAGGGCGGCGTGCTCTACCAACTGTTCGACTCGTTCTATCTGTTGCTGATCACCCTAGTCATCTCGGTGCCCATCAGCTTGGGTGGCGCGGTCTTCCTGGTCGAGTACTCACCCGACGGACCCATCCGCGACATCGCCTCCACCGCCATCGAGACGCTGTCCTCGCTGCCGTCCATCGTCGTCGGCATGTTCGGCTTTCTGGTGTTCTCGGTGCAGCTGGGCTGGAAGTACTCCATCATCTCCGGCGCCGTCGCGCTCACCATGTTCAATATCCCCATCCTGGTGCGCGTGATCCAGCAGGCGCTCGAGGACGTGCCGCAGGCCCAGCGCGATGCGTGCCTGGCCATGGGCCTTACCCGCTGGGAGGCTACGCTGCACATCTTGATTCCCGAGGCCATGCCCGCCATCGTGACCGGCATCGTGCTTTCGGCTGGCCGCGTGTTTGGCGAGGCCGCGGCACTGCTCTTTACCTCGGGCATGAGCTCGCCGGTGCGTCTGAACTTCTTGAGCTTTAACCTGTCGAGCCCCACCTGCGCCTGGAACGTGTTCCGCCCCGGTGAGTCGCTCGCCGTGCACATCTACAAGATCTATGGCGAGGGCAGCCCCGAGGCCCAGCAGATCGTCTGGGGCACCGCGGCGCTGCTGATGATCTGCGTGCTGCTGTTTAACGTAGTCGCCCGTATCGTGGGCAAGCAATTGGCAAGGAAGATGACGGCCGAATGAGCGAGATGAATGCAACGCCCGCAACCGAGGCGGCCACGTCCGAGACCCAGGACTTCCTGTCGAGCGTGGGGGAGAGCGAGAAACGCGTGCGCGTGAGCGGCAAGGCCGTGAGCGACGAGGTCGTGCTCTCTACCAAGGACGTCAACGTGTACTATGGCGACCACCGTGCCCTGCACGACACGTCGCTTGACTTTCACAAGGGTGAGATCACGGCGCTCATTGGGCCTTCGGGCTGCGGTAAGTCGACCTTCTTGCGCAGCCTCAACCTTATGAATCGTGAGATTCGCGGCTGCCGCGTGGAGGGCGAGATCAACTACCGCGGGCGCAACGTGAACACCAAGACCGAAAACACCTACGAGCTGCGTCGGTCCATTGGCATGGTGTTCCAACAGCCCAATCCTTTCCGCAAGTCCATTCGCGACAACATCACGTTTGCACCCAAACGCCACGGCATTACCGACCGCGACGAGCTCGACCATATGGTCGAGGAGAGCCTGCGCGGCGCGGCGCTGTGGGACGAGGTCAAGGACAAGCTCGACAAGAGTGCCTACGCGCTTTCGGGCGGCCAGCAGCAGCGTTTGTGCATTGCACGCACGCTGGCGCTCAACCCCGACGTGATTCTGTTCGACGAGCCCTGCTCGGCGCTCGACCCCATCTCGACGCTGGCAATCGAGGACCTCATGTCATCGATTGTTGCCGACCGCGCCATCGTCATCGTGACGCACAACATGGAGCAGGCGTCGCGCGTGTCCAACCGCACGGCGTTCTTTTACATGGGCGATATGGTCGAGTACGACGAGACTGACGAGATTTTCCAACGGCCCAAGGATAAGCGGCTGAATGATTACCTCACCGGCATGTTCTCCTAGTCCGGGGCATGCTTGAGGCCCGCGGCGGCCACGGTTGCCGCGGGACTGATTGGAGAGGCGGGTCATCTCTTGCGTGAGATGGCCCGCCTTTTTGCTCCGCGACCGAAACGACCACCACAAAGGGGACAGACACCTTCGTGGTGGTTTGGGGTGAGGCTCGCTGCTATCATGGACAACGTTGTATTTCTACGAAGGAGCAGGGCATATGGCGATTCTTTTGGGATGCGATTCCATCAGCCTAGAGTTTCCCACCAAGCATATTTTCGATAACGTGACGCTCGGCGTGGACGAGGGCGACCGTATTGGCATCGTCGGCAAAAACGGCGACGGAAAGTCGACGCTGCTGAGCGTGCTCGCCGGCACGCTGGAGCCCGACGACGGCCGCGTGACGCACCGCCGCGACACCACGATCGGATTGCTCGGCCAAAAGGACAACCTGGTCGATACCGACACCGTGCATCATGCCGTCGTCGGTGACACGCCCGAGTATGAGTGGGCCTCGAGCCCGCGCACGCGTCAGATCCTGGCCGGCCTTATTAGCGATGTGCCCTGGGAGGGCACGGTGGGCGAGCTTTCGGGCGGCCAGCGCCGTCGCGTGGACCTCGCGCGCCTGCTGATCGGCGACTACGACGTGCTCATGCTCGACGAGCCTACCAACCACCTGGACATGCGTACCATCAACTGGCTCGCGCGTCACTTAAAGGCCCGCTGGCAGCGCGGTCAGGGCGCCATGCTCGTGGTCACGCACGACCGCTGGTTCTTGGACGAGGTCTGCACCAGCATGTGGGAGGTCCACGACGGCCAGGTCGATCCCTTCGAGGGCGGCTATTCGGCCTACATCCTGCAGCGCGTAGAGCGCGACCGCATGGCCGCGGTTACCGAGGAGCGCCGTCGCAACATGGCGCGCAAGGAGCTCGCGTGGCTGAGCCGCGGTGCCCAGGCTCGTTCCGCCAAGCCCAAGTTTCGCGTGGATGCCGCTCGTGAGCTGATCGCCGACGTGCCGCCCGTGCGTGACGAGCTGGAGCTCAAGCGCTTGGCCGTGAGCCGCTTGGGCAAGCAGGTTATCGATGTGGTCGACGTGGATGCCGGCTATGCCGATACCGACGGCGCGCCCAAGCAGGTGCTCACCGATGTGACCTGGCTCATTGGTGCGGGCGACCGCTATGGCCTTTTGGGCGAGAACGGCGCCGGCAAGTCGACGCTGCTCGATGTGATTCAGGGCAAGATTGCGCCCACGCGCGGCCGTGTGAAGATTGGCCAGACAGTGCGCTTCGGCGTGCTGTCGCAGCAGCTCGAGGAGCTCGAACCCTACATGGGCGACACGATTCGCGAGGTGCTCAGCAACTATAAAAAGTACTACGTCATCGACGGCAAGGAGACTTCACCCGAGAAGCTCTGCGAGCGTCTGGGCTTTACGACGCAGCAGCTCTGGAGCCGCATCGGCGATCTTTCGGGCGGCCAGCGCCGTCGCCTGTCGCTGCTGCTGACGATCCTGGACGAGCCCAACGTGCTCATCCTGGACGAGCCCGGCAACGACCTGGATACCGACATGCTGGCGATTGTCGAGGACTTGCTGGACGGCTGGCCCGGCACGCTGATTCTGGTGACGCACGACCGCTTTTTGATGGAGCGCGTGACCGACCAGCAGTGGGCGCTGCTCGACGGCCACCTGACGCATATGCCCGGCGGCGTCGACCAGTACCTGCGCCTGTGCAACGCCACCGCCGAGGGCGAGCCCGTGGGTGCACCGAGCGCCAAGACCGGTACGTTCGACACCGGTGCCGCGGCGGCTGCGGCCGAAAAGCCCAAGTCGAGCGGTCAGCCCAACGGCCTTTCCAATGCCGAGCGCCAAAAGCTCCGTCGTGAGGTGAGCTCGCTCGAGCGCAAGATGGAAACGCAGCGCGCTCGCGTGGAGGAGGCCGAGGCCGCCATGGCCCAGGTCGATCCCACCAACTACACGGCGCTGGGCGAGCAGCAGGCAAAGATCGACGAGGCCCACGCCGCCATGGACGAGCTGGAGATGGCGTGGCTCGAGGCGAGTGAAAAGCTCGAGGGCGAGGAGTAGGCGAGGATGATCAAGGCCGCGTTTTTTGATATCGACGGCACGCTGCTGAGCTTTGAGACGCACCGGATTCCGGCGTCGGCGCAGCAGGTGCTCGACAGCTTTCACGAGCAGGGGATTGCGTGCGTCATTGCCACGGGTCGCCCGACCTACCAGATGCCCGATTGGCTGTTCGATCTTGGTTGGGATGCGTACATTACGCTTTCGGGCCAGCACTGTTTTGATGCCGAGGGCGTTTACCGTAGCTGCCCGATCGATCCGGACGACGTTGCGGTGATTGTGGACCAGGTGGCCGAGGGGCGCTACGACTCGCTGTGCATGCAGGGCGAGAACTCGTTTGTGAACCGCCTGTCCGAGCGCGTGGTGACGGCCGGCAGCAACGCGGGAATTGTCTACCACGAGGAGCCGTTTGAGCACGCCTTTGACGCGCCGGTCTACCAGTTTTGCGCCTTTGTGGATCCGGCCGACGAGCATATCGTGACCGACGCCGTGTCGCATTCGCTCACCACGCGCTGGTGCGACCTGTTCTGCGACATTATTCCCGCTAACGGCGGCAAGGACCTGGGTGTGGCAGCGACGCTGGAGCGCCTGGGTGTCGACGCGAGCGAGGCGATCGCCTTTGGCGACGGCGAGAACGACCTGTCGATGTTCTCGGCCGTGGGCACAAGTGTGGCCATGGGCAACGCGCAGGATACCGTGAAGGCCGCAGCGACCTACGTGACGACCGCCGTGGACGACGACGGCATTTACAGCGCCGCCAAGCACTTTGGGCTACTGTAGCTGCGGCCGGCACTTAGGGACGTTCTTTTTCTGCCGGCAGCTGGGGACACTCCTTGCGGGGCGTCCCCATTTTGTTTTCGTCCCGCATGTTTTGTGAAACACGGCTAACTTTTAGGCAAAGTAGTAAGACATGGGCAACTTTTGCGGTAAAGTAAATCAAGCAAAAGTATCCAAAGGCTAACTAGAAGCCATCGCGAAAGGCGGCCCATGGCCCTGCGTGAATCCGGAGAAGACTATCTCGAATCGATCTACGTTCTATCGGAACGTCAGGGCATCGTGCGCTCGATCGACGTTGCGGAGTACCTCGGCGTAACCAAGGCGAGCGTTTCCAAGGCCATGGCGACGCTGGAAAGCAACGGCTATGTCGAAATGGGCAAACGAGATGTTCATCTGACAGAGCGAGGGCTGGAGGTCGCTCGTCAAATGTGGGAGCGTCACTGCTTTTTCGTGGGGCTGCTGGAGGATGCGGGTGTTTCGGCTGAGGTCGCGTCGCAAGAGGGCTGCCACATGGAGCACTGCCTGAGCGAGGAGAGCTTCGAGAAGCTACGGGCGATGTTGGGCCGGGAAGATGTAGCGGGTTCAACAACAGAAGCCTAACTGACCCACAGTAGCGCGGAGTTCGCGCAAAGCGCGAACCAGCGACCGGGATCAGTAGCCCCACCAACTAAGTCCAACTCAGACAAGGAACCCCGCCAGCAAGCGATGCCCAAGAACCACCAACAACGTCACCGCAGGCCGGGACCTGGCTTGATTTTGAAAACATTCCGCACTGATATTTTCTGTATTGAAGACGTCGATGATGCACCCGTATACCATTGACGTCGACACCATCAGATGCGGACCGCGCGGTGACCCCACATTCCGCTGGCGCCCACAGGGCTGCCCTCGTTTCCTGACATGTCCCGCGCGGGCCGCGGCGAGCCGAGACCGCCGCATGACCTAATAGGAGCATGGAGCGATACCGCGGACCCGAACAACCGCATTCTATCGCGCCCCGTCAGTGTGCCGTCTGCCCGGTCCAGGCGAGCACGGAAAGAACGGAGCGAGACATGAGAACCGAATCGGCACCCGGCGCCCGCGGGCCGGTCTTCTGCGGGGTCGACACCCACGCCGACTCGCACTGGCTGTGCGTCCTCGACTGGAGGGGCCGCAAGGTCCTGTCCCGCCAGTTCCCCGCCGACGCGGCGGGCTACGAGGCGCTCGCCGGGGCGATCGCGGCGGCCGGGGAGCCGGCCTGCGTCGCGATGGAGGGGACGTCGTCCTACGGGGCGGGCCTCACCAGGCACCTCGCGTCGCTGGGGATGCCCGTGCGCGAGGCGCTCTCCCCGGCGAGGATGCAGAGGAGGCGCCCGGGGCAGGGAAAGTGCGACGAGGCGGACGCGGAGAGGGCCGCCCGCGCGGCGATGTCCGGCTCGAAACTCGGGACCCCCAAGAGCCAGGACGGGTGGGTCGACGGGGTGCGCTGCATGCTCGCGGCGCGCTCCGGGGCGGTGAAGGCGCGGACCTCGGCGATAAACACCGCGAGGTCGCTGCTCACCACCGCGCCGGAGGGGCTCAGGTCGAGGTTCCGCGGCATGGGAGGGCCTAGGCTGATGGAGGAGCTCCCCTCCGTGCGCGCCGAGGGCGCGCTGGGCGCCGCGCTCGGCGCGCTGGCGGACCTGTGGGCGGCGGCGCGCGACACGGCGCTCGACATGGAGCGCGCGATCGAGGCGTCCCTGGAGGAGAACTGCCCCGCGCTGCTGGCGATGTACGGGTGCGGGCCCGTGAGCGCGGCCAAGCTCGCGGTCGCGGCCGGGGACAACCCGGGCAGGCTGCGCTCCGAGGCGTCGTTCGCGGCGATATGCGGGGCCTGTCCCATCCCCGCCTCGAGCGGCAAGACCGTGAGGCACAGGCTCAACAGGGGCGGCGACCGGCAGGCGAACAGCGCGCTGCACGAGATCGCGAGGCAGAGGGTCATGCGCGACCCCGAGACCGCCGAGTACGCCGAGAGGGCCAGGGGGCGGGGGAAGAGCGACAGGGAGGTCATGAGGTGCCTCAAGCGCTACGTGGCCAGGGAGGCGTACCGGGCGCTGATGCACCCGCACGAGATCAGGAGGCCCGAGGACGCCTCGGAGCTCGTGGCGGCCAGGCGCGCGGCGAAGGTCAGCCAGGTGAGGGCGGCGTCCATATTGGGAACCAGCGAGAAGTACATCTCGATGCTGGAGAGGGGCCAAAGGGAGCTCAAGCCCATAAGGAGGGCCTACGAGGCATGGGTCGAGGCCGGACTTCCGCTCGATTGGGACAGGCGGGCCTCATGCGCGAGGACGTTTTCAAAACCAAGCCCGGTCCCGGCCGGAGGGACTACGGACGCTACAGGTTCTTGACACCCATCGCGCGCATGGCGTTCAGGATGGCGATGATCGCCACGCCCACGTCGCCAAAGACCGCGAGCCACATGTTGGCGATTCCGAGCGCCGCAAGCACCAGAATCAGCAACTTAATGCCCAGTGCAAAGATGATGTTCTGCCAAACAATCGTCATGGTCTTGCGCGCCACGCGGATAGCGCGGGAGATGTTGGAAGGTTTGTCGTCCATGAGCACAACGTCCGCCGCCTCGATTGCGGCGTCCGATCCCATGGCGCCCATGGCGATTCCGACGTCGGCGCGCGTGAGCACGGGTGCGTCGTTGATGCCGTCACCGACAAAGGCGAGCTTGCCCTTGCCCGATTCGACTGCCAGCAATGCCTCGACACGCTCGACCTTGTCGCCCGGCAGCAGTTGCGCATGGAACTCGTCGAGCCCCAACTGTTCGGCAACGGACGCAGCCACTTCCTCGCGGTCGCCCGTGAGCATGACGGTGCGCTTGATGCCGGCGGCGTGCAGGTCGCGAACCGTTTGCTCGGCATCGGCCTTGACGGTGTCGGCAATTACAATGTGGCCGGCATAGATGCCATCGACGAGCACGTGGAGGATGGTGCCGACGACCTCGCAATTGGGCGCTTCGATACCGGACGCGGCGAGCATCTTGGCGTTGCCGACGACGACGTGCCTGCCGTCGATGTTCGCCGTCACGCCATGGCCCGCGTCGTTGGTGGAGTCGCTTACGCGCTTGGGGTCGAGTTCGCCCTGGAAGGCGGCGCGCACCGACTGCGCGATGGGATGGTCGGAGAATGACTCAGCGAGGGCTGCGACCTCGAGCAGCGACTGCTCGGTATAGCCAGCCTCGGGGTGTACCGCGACCACCGAGAACGTGCCGTTGGTGAGCGTGCCGGTCTTGTCAAAGACGACGGTGTCCACATCGGCGAGCGTCTCGAGGTAGTTGGAGCCCTTGATGAGGACGCCCAGCTTGGATGCGCCGCCGATGCCGCCAAAGAAGCTGAGCGGGACGCTGATCACGAGCGCGCACGGGCAGCTGACGACCAGGAAGGTCAGGCCGCGCAGGATCCAGTCGGACCAGGCACCGGTGACCAAGCCGCCGCCGAGTGCGAGCACCGCTGCCGCGCCGGTGACGGCGGGCGTGTAGACGCGGGCGAAGCGCGTGATGAAGTTCTCGGTACGCGCCTTCTTTTCGCTAGCGTTTTCCACGAGCTCCAGGACGCGCGCGACGGTGGACTCGCCAAAGGGCTTGGTGGTGCGCACGTGGATGAGACCCGTCATGTTGATGCAGCCGCTGATGATATCGTCTCCGGTTTTGGCCGGGCGGGGGACCGACTCGCCGGTAAGGGCGGCGGTATCGAGCTGCGTCTCGCCTTCGACGATGACGCCGTCGATGGGCACGCGCTCGCCGGGCTTGACCACGATGACGGTGCCGACGGCGATGTCATCGGGGAAGACCTGCTCGAGTGTGCCGTCGGCTTGCTCGATGTTTGCGTAATCGGGCGCGATGTCCATCATGGCGCTGATCGACTTGCGGCTCTTGCCCACGGCATATGCCTGGAACAGCTCGCCAACCTGATAGAACAGCATGACGGCGGCGCCTTCGGCCATGTGCGGGTCGGTGTCGGGGAAGAGCACCATGGCAAATGCGCCGATGGTCGCGACGGCCATGAGGAAGCTCTCGTCGAACGCCTTGCCGCGGCGGATGTTGTTGTATGCCTTTTGGAGCACGTCGTAGCCGGCAATTAGGAACGGCACTAGGAACAGCACGAAGCTGGCGTAGATGTTGCCGGGCTCCCCAAATGCGATAGTGAGAGCGCCGAGCTCGTCGAGGGCATAAATTACGGCAAAAATGACCAGTGCTACCAGGATGCGGTTGCGCTTATGCTCAAGGGACTCTTTCTTCGTGCGCTTCTTCTTTTTCTTCTTGGGATCGGCGGTTGCCATGATTCAATCCTCCCATTTGAATGTATGAACACTCGCTCATATAATTTCGCGAGCAAAGGCCGCGGCAAGCGCGGCCTTGCAGGTTAGCGTAAACCTGGACTAGAGAATGATCTCGCAGTCCGGCTCGGCGTCGGCGGTAAACTCCACGACGCGATCGAGGACCTCGTCGAACTCGGCGTCGTCGGCTTCGAGCGTCAACTTCTGGGTCATAAAGTTGACCGAAACGGACTTGACGCCATCGAGCTTGGCAAGTTCGTCCTGAAGCTCGCGCGCGCAGTTGGCGCAGTCGATCTCGTCGAGTTTAAACTGCTTTTTCATGGCGGGTTCCTTTCCCTGTTTTTGCGGCTTGGGTACAGGCCGCGCTGGTACCGTGGTTGGTCGCTATTCGCAGATGTGGCTCATGCCTTGGTTGAGCATGGTGTAGACATGGTCGTCGGCAAGCGAGTAGAGGATGTTGCGGCCGTCGCGCCGGAATTTAACCAGGTGCGACTGCTTGAGCGTGCGCAGCTGATGCGACACCGCGGACTGCGAGGTCGCGGTCGCCTCGGCGATATCTGCCACGCAAAGTTCGCGGCCCATGAGGGCATAGAGGATCTTGATACGCGTAGTGTCGCTGAAGACCTTGAACAGGTCGGCAAGGTCGTACAGCAGCTCCTCGTCGGGAAGGTCCTCGGGCGAGCAGGTGGTGGGGACGTCGGGCACGATGGTGGCGTCGATGCCGGACTTTATTTCATCAGCGTGATCGCTCATTGCAATATCCTTTCATATGAACATGCGCTCATATAACTTACTTCCGAGTATATGAGCGCATGTTCATATGTCAATATAATTCGTGAAATTTTTTGCTATCGAATGGTCCTGGTGGCGGCTAAAGGCATCGATGATCGCGGATAAGGTCGCCGATGCCAACGTGGGTACTTTAGCGACGTGCAAAAACGGGCCGATGTCCACTTGGATATCGGCCCGCATTGCATCGCTTGAGAGGGGTGCCTCGGCGTATCGCTTTTGCACAGGCGCTATGGTCCGGCAGGTATTACTCGCGAATGGCGCCTCTGCTTGGCAATCTACTTGGCAAATAGGTTCTTGAGGTTGAACTCGGCCTGCACGGTACGGAGCATGAGGTCGGTGTCGTCGAGGCCCAGGTGCTGCTCGTTGGCGTCGGCGGCGAGGGTGCCGCGACGGCGTGCCCAGTTCTCGAGCGCAGCGGGCGCGGACTCGCGGGGGAGCGAGCGCACGTCGGCGTCCAGGCTGCGGCAGATCTGGCGCGAGTCGATGACGATAATCTTTCCCGCGCGGCGTGCCTCGGCGTAGCCGTCCAGATGGATCTTAAACCAGCTGTCCTCAAAGGCGGCGTTGTGCGCCATGTATGGGTACTTCTTCATAAGCTTGAGCAGCTGCTTTTGCAGTTCCTTATTCTCGCGGAACGGCGTTTTGCCGTCGATGTCGTCCCAGGTGATGTGGTGGATATTCGACAACGGCACATCTTCGCCGCGGTAGATATCGGGCAGGCCGCAGTAGTGCGCCTCGGCGTCGTGCGGGACGGCGTCGCTGGTGAGCTCCATGATCTCCCAGCCCACGTTGATGATGTAGCCGCGCTCGGGTGCGCGGCCGGTGGTCTCGATGTCGATACCGAGCACGGTGCCTTGGATGGGCTTGCGAGCGTAGGCGACACCGAGCGCGTCGCGGTCGCCGCGAATCTCGTGCATGACGGACGCGGCGGTGCGCTTTTGCATCTTGCCGATGGCGGCACAGGTGTCGGCGTCGGACAGGCCGCGCGAAAGCGTCGCGGGCGTCACGTTGCGCAGACGCGCCTCGCCAATCTGGTCGCACAGGTCGCGGTTGCGGTCGGCCAGGTCGCGCACGGTGGCAAAGTCGAAGCCGGGGTCGTCCTCGGCGGTAAAGTACTCGGTCTCGAGCACCTTGAGGGCCTCTTCGCCTTTCTGGCGCTCGGATTCCATGGCGCCGTGATCGCCATAGATAAACATGGGGATAAACGGCTGGCGCTCGTATTCGAGTGCTTGCGATACGTTCATATGCTGCTCCTTGCACGGGCCGCGTTGTGCGGCTCGGGTTTGTCGAGTTATGGCGAGATGATAGTTTACCATGTGCAACTATTGGCATCGCGCCTCGGACAATTACAATACCCTAGTTGACCGCTAGGACTTTTACAATGCTGCCGAAAGACACGAAAGGTTCCGTCCGTCATGGATTTGCTGATTGATATTCTGCTCGACGCCGGCAAGGACACGCTCGCGCTGGTGCCGTTCTTATTGGTGACATATCTGGCCCTCGAGACGCTCGAGCATGTTGCGGGCGAGCACGTCAACGGTACCATCAAGCGTGCCGGCGCCGCTGGCCCCGTGGTCGGCTCGTTGCTGGGCATGGTGCCGCAGTGCGGCTTTTCGGCCATGGCGGCGACGCTGTACGCCGGTCGCGTCGTGACGTTGGGAACCCTGGTGGCGGTGTTTCTCTCGACCTCCGACGAGATGCTGCCGCTGCTACTTGCCGAGCAGGTTTCCGTGCAGACAATGGCGATGCTTTTGGCTTCGAAAGCGCTGATTGCGCTGGTCACGGGCTTTATCGTGGATGCCGCCATTCGCGGCCTGCGCCGCAACGCCCGTGCGCATGCGGCGATTCGCCGTACCGTGTTGGGAACCGCTATCAATCCGGCGCACGTTAACTGCGCGCATGACGATCACAGCGGCGGTGACATTATCGACGAGGTGGCCGAGGCGGGCGTGAGCGCCGACCACATCCATGAGCTGTGTGAGCGCGACCATTGCGGTTGTGATGAAGAAGAGGACGAGCACGACCACGGACACGGCCACGATCACGGTCATGAGGGCGAGCATGAACACCATCATGACCACGGTCACTCCCACTCACACGAAGGCACGCCCGTCCTGTCGATTATCCGCAGCGCCATCTCGCATACCGTGCAGGTATCGGTATTCATTTTCCTGGTGACGCTGATTCTGGTCGCCGTACTTGAGACCTTTGGCGAGTCCGCGATCGAGCAGTTCCTGCGTGGCAACGAGACGCTTGCCGTCCTGGGTTCGGCGCTTGTCGGCCTGATCCCCAACTGCTCGGCGAGCGTGGTCATTACGCAGCTGTATCTGGAAGGCGCACTGCAACTGGCGCCGATGCTCGCCGGCACGCTCATTTCCGCCGGCGTGGGCTATCTGGTCCTGTTCCGCACCAACCGCAGCGCTCGCGAAAACGCCGTGTTCCTGATTATGATGTACGTCATCGGCGCCGGCTGGGGCCTCATCCTTTCTGCCTTCGGCCTCTAAGTAGGCCTAACAAAACGGGCTTCAAAATAGCCATGCTCGGCGCCTGCACAACGCGGCAAGGCATGGCATTTTGAAGCCCGTTTTTTGTTGAGCCATGGATCCTGAGCGCTCACACCGCCCAAAACAAAAAGGCAGATTTTTAGGCATGTCCTAAAAATCTGCCTTGGTTAGCGAAGCAGCTCGGTAAGGTTGCGCTTAAAGCGGGCGCGGTCTTCGCCGGTGAAGGCCGCCGGCCCGCGGGTGCGACCGCCAGCGCGGCGTACCTTCTTTTCCTCGTGACGAATAAACAGCTGCATGTCGATGGTCGCCTTGTCGTACACGCGCCCGCGCACGCCGATGGCGGCGGCATCGCGGCCGAGCACCATGCTCGCCAGGCCAATGTCCTGCGTCACGACCACGTCGCCCGCCTGCAGGCGTTCGATAATGGCAAAGTCGGCACTATCGGCGCCCACGCTCACGTCGAGCGTCGTGACCCAAAAGCCGTGTCGCGTGTGCTCGGCATCGCGCGGATCGTCGCGGCGAATGTGGCGTTCCAGGTTTTGCGTGCTGTTGCCGGCGATAACCACGGCAACGCCCGCCCGCCGCGCGCAGTCGATCGACTCACGCGTGACCGGGCAGGCGTCAGCATCAATAAACAGCGTTCGCGGCATCTAGTGCACCAGCTTGCCAAAGCGGATAGCACGAATAATCAGCGTCACGCCAAACACCAGGAGCGCGGCGCCGCTAAAGATGACGAGCATCTTTGCCGACCACAGCGGATAGATAAACACGAACATGCCGGCGATGATGGAGAGCGCGCCGCTCAGGATGGCGAGGGCGCGGTTGGACGAAAGCTCGGACTCCAGAATGGACATGACACCTTCGACAATCCAGCCAAAGCCAGCCACGACCACCACGAGCGTGGTGAGCGTCGCGGTCGAGAAGGCCTGATTGCGCAGGATTATGACGCCGCCCAGAATGATGAGCAGATTGGAGATGATGCTCGTCACGCGCCAGCCGGCGGGCAGCAGCGGCTCAAAAATGGCGGTGAACAGCCTAATGGCTGCCGTGATTATAAAGTAGAAGCCCAGGACGGTCGTCAGGAAGACGAGGGACTTGGCGGGCGCAAACAGCAGCGCGATGCCGGCAAGCAGTGCGATGACGCCCGTGACGGCGTAGATCCAGCGCACGGCCTTGATTGCCTTGCCTGCCATGCTTTTCTCGTCAAATCCAAACAGATTCGACTGCTGGTCGTCGTTCTTAAAGATGCCCATGATGTCTCCTTTCCGTGCGGCGTAAGCCTTAATCGTTACAACCAGTATCGCCTAAAGGCGCTGGCGTATGGGTCGGGGAGGGCGAAACGTAACCCAAAGGCCCCGATTTGTTTTCGTTGTTCCCTGTGTCGCGACATTCTATTCAACAGGTGTAGAACATTGTGGCTCTGTTCGTTATTGCCTGCGTTTTAGGTTAGATTTTCCTAAGAACAATTGCCTTTTATTGGGGGTCTCTATGAACGAAGCTGTTCCCGCGGCGCCGTCGAGCGCGGAGTCGATGGCAAAACAAGGCTGCGAAAAGCTTGGCTTGGATGCGTTTGATGCTCTGGTCCGCCGCGCCCGCACATGCCGCCGTTTTGATGAGTCCATGCGCGTGCCGCGCGAGTTTTTGCTCGAGCTGGCAGAGCTGGCACACCTGGTCCCTTGCGGCGCCAACGCTCAGCGCCTGCGTTTTCATGTAGTGAGCGGTGCCGAGGACTGCGCTCGCGTGTTTGACGAGCTCGCATGGGCCGGCGCGCTCAAGGACTGGCCGGGCCCTGCCGAGGGCGAGCGCCCGACCGGCTACATCGCGATTCTTGCCGAGCGCGCCGTTCCCAGTAAGCCCGCCGCGCCTATCACCGAGGTTGACACGGGTATCGCGGCTCAGACGATGATGCTCGCCGCGCGCAGCGCAACGCCCGAGGTGGCGGCTTGCATGTTCAAGGCCTTTACGTCCCATGCGATCGATGCCATGGGGCTCGATAACGACAAGTATGAGCTCAAGCTGATCATGGCTTTTGGCGTGCCAGCTGAGACACAGGTGATCGACGCGATCGACTCCAACCCGGATGGTTCTATCAATTACTGGCGCGACGAGGCGCAGGTGCATCACGTGCCCAAGCGCTCGCTTGCCGACGTACTGGTGTAGTTGCGCGCCATTTCGGCGCGATCCGGCGGTAAACCACCACAAAGGTGCTCGTCCCCTTTGTGGTGGTACGAGGGGAGGGCGTGTGGCCGATCTGTATTTGGTGCGGCATGGGCAGACCGAGCTCAACGTGCAGAACATTTTGCAGGGCTGGCACGATTCGCCGCTTACGGCGCGCGGGCGCGAGCAGGCACTGGCGACGCGCGCGGCGTTTGAGGCGCGTTGCGTGACCTTTGACCATGCGTATTCGTCTCCGTTGGGTCGGGCGCGCCACACGGCCGAGCTGATCGTTGGCGAGGATCTTCCCATAGAGCCGGTCGACGACCTGCGCGAGTGGCGGCTGGGGTCGCTGGAAGGCACATCAAATCGCGATATGCCGCCGCAGCCCTGGGGTGATTATCCGGCGGCCTTTGGTGGCGAGTCGGAAGGCGAGCTTCGCGCACGTATGGTCGCGGCGCTGTCCCGCATCATGGCCCGGCCTTGGCACGACTGCGTGCTGGCCGTTTCCCACGGCTCAGCCTGCCAGGAGTTTCTTAGATGCGTGGCTGGTGGGGGAGAGCAGCCCGACAACGGTGCCGTGCTTCATTTTGGCTATTGCGACGGGGCGTTTTCGCTCCTTGACTGGTAACGAACGAAAGGACCCCCTATGAATAAAGACCTGTATCTGGTCCGTCATGGACAGACGATATTCAACCTTAAGCGCATCATTCAGGGGTGGAGTGACTCGCCGCTTACGCAGCTGGGATGCGACCAGGCGGCGCGTGCCGGCATGTTCTTGCGTGCGCGCGGCATTGAGCCCGATCATGCCTACACCTCCACACTTCATCGCACCGAGCAGACCATCGCCAACCTGTGGCCGGGCCTCGCCTATGAGCGCCTAGACGGCCTGTGCGAGTGGTTCTTTGGCGATTTTGAGGCCGAGCGCGTGATGCTCATGCCCGAGCGTCCTTGGCGTGACTTTTATCGTCAGTTTGGCGGCGAGGGGCAGATGCAGGTGCGTGAGCGCATGGTGGCGACGTTGACCGATCTCATGCGACGTCCGGACCATTCGTGCGCGCTCGCGGTGAGCCACGGATCGGCCATCAAGGAGTTTATGGATCACGTGAAGGGCGCGGCGGCAGACGAGCGCGACCGTGTGCCGGGCAACTGCTCGGTGCTGCATTTTGCATTTGACGATGCGACCGATACGTTTGACTTGGTCGAAGTCTTTACGCAGGAAGATTATGCGCGCGAGCTGGGTCTTGAGCCGCTGGTGGCTGCCGCGGGTCCGCAACGCGGGTAGCGCGGGCGTGGCGATGCGGATCGCCGACATCATTGCTCGAGTTGAAAGGGGTGGGGATGCATGCATGGGCATTGCATCCCCACCCCTTGATTGTTGAGCTATCGAGTCTTTGTACTAGGCGTTTAGGCCCTGTTAGAACCGTGCGATCTGGTGGGTGAGCAAACCCGTCGGAACCTGCGGTGCGCCGCCGGCGACCTGCGCGGCGGGGAATAACGCGGCAACGGTAAAGTTGAACGGCTCTTTGCCCGTGTAGGTGCCGGCTGTGCGGGCCTCGTCTGCCAGAAGCTGCGCTGCCCCTGTCAGCGCGGCGGCATAGGTGGGGTCGTCAGCCGGCGCCGGCTCTGGTGCCTGGTCGAGCATGGCTCGGATGGCGGCAACGGCGTCCTCGCGCTTGACCTCCCACACGCGGTGCGTAATGCCGGCAGGGTCGGTGACGGCATAGAGCGACGCGCCTTCTTTGGCGGCGCCGAGGATGATATCCATGACGGGCGAGGCCTCGTAGGCGAGCGTTACAGGGCGGGGCTGCACCTTAAGCTCGGCGATTGTACGGGCGGCTGCGGCCGCATCTGCGGGAGTCGCGCCGTCGCCTTCCAGTACGCCGACCGGGCAAATCGCCACGACGCCCGTCACGCGACCCGGCTCACCCGAGCATTCGTACACGTAATACGCCGCGCCTGGATCCTTGAGCATTAGGCCGTCAGCAATGGCGCCGCGCAGGGCGTCGTTGCCGCTCAGGATACCGCCCATCGCAGGCAGCGCCTCGAGCACACGGTCCTGAGCCGGGCGGATGCAGGGAAACGGAAGTGCTTTCATGGGCGGTCCTAACGCGCGAGTCGGTTTGTTCGCGGCTTATTATGCCCCAACTTGGCCGTTCGCGTCCCAGAGCACGTTATCGGCGAGCGCGATTAGCACCTGCTGACAACGATTGATATCGGCGTGGGGCACATACTCGTTGGGCTTGTGCGCGAGCGCGAGCGATCCGGGGCCGTAGCTCATACAGTTGCGGTTGCCCGTCTTGCCGGCAATGACGGCGGTATCGGTGTAGCCGGTAAAGAAGCCGACGGTCGTGTCCGCGTCCGTTACGTCATCGGCGGCACGCTTGAGCGCTGCTAGAAGGGGAGAGTTCGGGTCGCGCTCGATGGCGGGGCGGTCGCCCGTCACGGTGTAGCTGCCATGGCAACCGGGAACGGCGGCTTCGGCGACGGCGATGGCATGCTCGACCATATTGATTGCGGCGGCCGTATCGGTCGGCGGGGTCAGGCGCATGTCGACCCAGACTTTGGCGCGGTCGGGTACGACGTAGGGGCGATATCCGCCCTCGATTTGGCCAAACGTGATGGTCGAAGGCCCCAGCTCATCGTGCGCGGGCAGCGCCGCAAACGCGCGACGAAGCGAACACACGACCTCGGCCATGGCGGCGACGGCATCCGCGCCCTTCCAAGGCTGGCTCGCATGCGCCGTCACGCCAGCCATTTCAATCTCGAACCACGTACGCCCCTTGTGCGCCACCTGGATCTGCCCGTCGGTGGGCTCGGTGTCCAGCACCCATTCGCGCGAGCCGACCCAGCCGGCATTGATGGCCGCCTCGGAGCCGCGCATAAAGTCTTCCTCGTCGACCGAGCAGATGAGCGAAAAGCCGCGGCGTGGCAGCGCGCCATCCGCCGCCACGCGCTCGAGCGTATGGACCAGTGCGGCAATGGCGCAGGCCAGGCCACCCTTCATATCGCAGGCACCGCGGCCATAGAGTTTATCGTCGCGCACAACCGCCCCAAGCGGTGCGATGTCTGCGTCCCAGCCATCGCCCAAGGTGACGGTATCCATGTGGCAGATATAGACCAGCCGCGGCTCGTCGCTTTGGCCCGGCACGGTGACTTTAAGGTTGCGGCGCCCGGGCAGCACTTCGAGCTCCTCAATCTGCACGGCATCGAGCGCAGAACTATCAAGTTGTGCCAGCTGCTGCTCAATGAGCCTCTTAATGAAGCGCTCAATTTCATCCTCATACGCGCCCGGGTCTGAGCTGTCGATCCGCACGAGTCCTTGCGTAAGCCGCCAGGCAAAGTCCTCATCAACCATATGCAACCTCACAATCAGTTTGCTTTCCAAACCGATTGTAAGCCTCCTGAGAGATCCGCGACGTGGGCGTGGCAGTATTTACCGTTCGCAGGCCGAGCCAGCGCGTTTGCCGTCCGAGCGGGTTCACAAGCGACGCAGCGGGTACGTACCCCTCATGGACGACATGCTGTGCGACATATCTGCCTTTCGGTATCACCGGATACCTCCACAGGTCTTGGCAATAATGCCGGACCTGCCCGATTCTGCGGACGATCCGCGCAGGGAGCACCTATGTGAGCATCCGCTCGTCACGCATTTCCTGGGCACCCCGTTACACGTGTTGGCGCAGGGCAGCTGCGGACGTAAGGGCGATCGCATTGTCAGGCATGTTTGGAACGGGGAGAGGCCGTTTGATTCCGTGCGGCAGACGGAGTTTGGCCTCGATGTTGCGTCCCCACTCTTTACCCTGCTGACCCTGGCTTCCTCGGTCTCAAACGAGCGTCTAATCATGTGCATGTATGAGATGTGCGGCACCTTTGCCGTGTGCAAGATTGCACCTCAGGTAAAGTCGGCACTTGAGCAGGCATACGGGGGCCGGTGGGGTGACGCACGGTCGGGCTGGGAAAACGTAAAGGATGTCTCGGGGAATCCAACGGACTTGTGGAAACGACCTCCCTTGATCGAGCTCTCTGAGCTTACAGAGTTCGTCGATAAGGTCCGGGGGCTCCGCGGCGCTAAATCGTTCATACGAGCCGCGAAATGCATTACGGGGGTGGCAGCATCGCCGCTCGAGGTCCAGGCTTCGATGCTGTTTGGCCTTACGAGGTTGCGCGGCGGCGAAGGGCTGCGCCTTACCAATAACGTCGAGATTCGCATGACGCGCAGCGCCCGCCTGATTTCGGGGCTTGATAGGCGCTACGCCGATATCTTGCTGTCAAATAAGGACGGCAGCCGGGAGTGCCTGGTTGAATGTCAAGGTAAAGCCATTCACGGATCCATAGAATCCAAGATCTCGGACTCCGATCGAACGACGGCCCTTCAGACGATGGGATATCCCGTCGTTCTGATGACCTATGGTCAGCTAGTCGACTCCGATGCCTTCCGCGTGGTGATGGAGCTTATCATGTCCTATCTCGATATGCCGCTGAAAGACAAGACGCCGCGGCAGCAGGAGCTCGAACGGCGACTTCGTGAGGAGATTTTTATCGATTGGACGGGAATGTAGCCGCGCGGGTGGAAAACGGTCGCGGAAGCTAGAGTTTTGGGCGCGA
>CABRZC010000012.1 GCA_902475375.1 uncultured Collinsella sp.
ATAGTTTATCAGGTACCGACCGTTGGGCAAGAAAAGCCTTGACGCGATTGAGTTTTTGGAGTAGCAAAGTTTTTCGGCAGAAAACACGCAGGTAGATGTATGTGTATCGAACATCTGTTCATATATTTTCTGTGAACAGAGAGCCAGCAATCGCAGCTCTTATAAAAAACGGGTGCAGACCGAAGTCCGCACCCGTAAATGTCGATGCCCGAAGGCTTATTTGCGCATCAAGCCGCCGCGCTCGTCGATGGCGTCCCAGAAGGCGCTGGCAAAGCGAGGATCGCTTGCGGCCATGAGGGCGTTGGTGGCCATCCAGCCAGACGGGGTGCCGGTGTCGTAGCCCGAGAGCGGGTCGATGACGACAGCGTACATGGCCTCGCGATCGAGCGAGCGGGCCATGGCGTCGGTGAGCTGGATCTCGCCGCCCTTGCCGGCCTGCTGATCGGCGAGCAGGTCCATGACCAGCGGGCTCAGCAGATAACGGCCGACAATGTACAGGTTGGACGGAGCCGCCTCGGGAGCGGGCTTCTCGACCAGACCGCCGATGCGCCAGACAGCGCCCGGCTCTGCATCGGCAACGTCCTCGGCGCCCTCGAGCGAACCGACGCGCTCGCCGGCGATAACGCCGTAGCGGCTGACTTCCTCGGGCGAGCAAGCAGCGACGGCGATAACCGAAGCTCCACCGTGCTCCTTGGAAACGGCGAGCATCTTGTCGCAGATGTCGCGATTAGGCACAACGTAGTCGCCCAGAAGAACCAGGAAGTTCTCCCCTGCCACGGCGTCGGCAGCAGAGCGGATAGCATGGCCGAGGCCCTTGGGCTCGTACTGATAACGGAAGTCGACCGGCATACCGCCCGCATGGGCGACGGCGTCGGCGTAGGCGTCCTTACCGCGCTCGCGCAGCAGATTCTCGAGCGAGCGATCGGGCTGGAAGTAGCTCAGCAGCTCGGGCTTACCGGGAGAGGTAACGATGATGGCGTCATCGACCTCCTCGGGGTCGAGCGCCTCCTCGACGACATACTGAATGACCGGCTTGTCGAGCACCGGCAGCATCTCTTTGGGCGTGCACTTGGTGCCAGGCAGAAAACGCGTGCCAAGACCGGCGGCGGGGATGATTGCCTTCATGTTATTCAAGGATCCTTTCGCAGGCGCAGAATGCGCCCTGTGCGTGCGGCACGGCGGCCGCAGACCAAATTGCGATACCGAAGTATCTTACCGCCGGAGACATACGTCGCCGTAAGGCAAACGCAATTCTTCAGCAGGTCAACGCAAATTATTGCTCGAATGGTGCAATTTTACGCCCCAGCGGTAACGGGAATGGCACGGCGAAGACAACGATGCTCTGCGTGCCGAGCAATGGGAATGAGGAGCCAAAAACAAAAAAGACGGGGCTCGCATAGCGAGCCCCGTCTGTAAAGAAATCTGGCGAGAAAGCCTGATTACTTGAGGGTGACAGCAGCGCCAGCAGCCTCGAGCTTCTCCTTGGCAGCCTCGGCGTCCTCCTTCTTGGCACCCTCGAGAACAGCCTTGGGAGCGCCCTCGACGACCTCCTTGGCCTCCTTCAGGCCAA
Organism: uncultured Collinsella sp.; assembly: GCA_902475375.1. GTDB lineage: Bacteria > Actinomycetota > Coriobacteriia > Coriobacteriales > Coriobacteriaceae > Collinsella. The sequence continues at coordinate 1,571 of CABRZC010000012.1, forward strand.
GGTTGGTGAGCTCACGGACGGCCTTGATGACCTGGATCTTGTTGTCGCCGAAGCCCTCGAGCACGACGTCAAACTCGGTCTTCTCCTCGGCCTCAGCAGCGCCAGCAGCGGGAGCGGCGACAACGGCAGCAGGAGCAGCGGCGGAAACGCCGAAGGTGTCCTCGATAGCCTTAACGAGCTCGGAAGCCTCGAGAAGGGTCATTTCCTTAAGAGCATCGATGATCTCATCGGTGGTAAGCTTAGCCATTTCTAAGTCCTTTCGGTTTCCGTGCGGATGCACGGAGATCAGTTAAAACACGGCGCGAATGCGCCAGGGGTGCGGCGTTGCCGCCGCGGGTGAAAACAGCGACTAGGCTGCCTTCTGCTCGGAGACCTGCTGGATCGAACGAGCGAGACCAGAGGAAACGCCGTTGACGCAGACAGCGATGTCGCGAGCGAAACCGGAGATGAGACCGGCAATCTGGCCGAGAAGCTGATCCTTGGTGGGCAGCTCGGCGATAGCCTTAACATCATCAGCGGAAACGGCCTTGCCGTCGGAGATACCGCCCTTGATCTCAAGGACGCCCTTGGACTGAGCAGAGAAGTCCTTAAGGGCCTTAGCGGCCTCGACCGGCTCGGACTCGTAGAACACATAAGCGACGGGGCCGGCGAGGATCTCGTCGAGCTCGGGCTGCTCCTGGTTCTTGAGAGCGATCTTGACCAGGTTGTTCTTGTAGACCTTCATCTCGGCGCCGCACTCGCGAAGCTGATGACGCAGCTCCTGAGCCTGCTTAACCGTCAGACCGTTGTAGTTGACGACGAACAGACCGGCGTTCTCGGCGATACGGGACTCGATCTCTGCAACCTTGTCGATTTTGTACTGCTGGGGCATGAATTACACCTCCTCGAATTCTTTCCGGGCACGGTCCGCCACAAGGACGTGACGGGGGCATGTCCAAAAAGAAAGCCCCCGCGCTGCATGAGCGACGGGGGCGAGAAGACATATCTACTCGACCACCTCGGCTGGCGGGAAGTCCCATTAAGCTCGCGGGTAAGACCCGTTTGCGCCGGCTGTCTCTGGCAGCGGATTCGTGCGTGAACCGAAAGTATTATGGCGGGGACCCCGGCGTCGGTCAACGGGCGCGAGGATTCGTACACAAACCCTGCATACGCTCCGGCCCGAGGGGACGGGTCGAGATTTTCGCTCGGTCAAGTCCTGGGCTCGCACGAAGGCCACATTAAGTGGCCTTCGGCTCGTGCGGAATCTACGAAAATTTCGACCCGTCCCCTCGGGCCAGAGCTACGGTAACTTTACTGCGAATCTTCGCGCCCGTTGAGCGACGCGCCCCACGCATACCCTTATGTCGGTGGGCTGATGTGTTGCGTCTCTGAGGACTACAAGGTTGAAACGAAGTTTGACAGGCGGCGGAGACCTTCGTCCAGATTTTTGTCGGAGACGCAGTAGCTTAGGCGGATGTGGCCTTCGGTTCCGAAGCAGTCTCCCGGGACTAGGGCTACGTTTGCTTCTTTGATGGCTTTGATGCAGAAGTCTTCGCTGGTTAGGCCGAACTTTTTGATGCTCGGGAAAGTATAGAAGGCTCCTGCGGGCTCTACTACGTCGAGGCCCATGGCGTTTAAGGCTTCGAGTACGCGCTCGCGGCGGGCTCGGTAGACTTTGAGCATGGGGGTTGGGTCGACGGTGAGGGCTCGGGCTGCGGCGTCCATTTCGAAGGAGACGGCGCTCGATACTAGGTATTGGTGGGCTTTTGCGATCTCGGCGATGACGGGTGTTGCTGCCGCGAGCCAGCCCAAACGCCAGCCGGTCATGGCCCAGGGCTTGGAGAAGCTCTCGATGACGACCGTCTGCTCACGCAGCTCCGGGTGACGCTGGGCAAAGCGCTCGTAGCCATCCACATAAACCAGGCGGTTGTATACGTCGTCGCAGACCACGTAGATGCCCGCCTCCTCCGCCACGCGCGCCACGGCGTCGAGCGACGCCGTGTTGAGGATGCAACCCGTAGGATTGTTGGGCGAGCAGATGACGATGGCCTTGGTCGCCGGCGTCACGCAAGCACGAAGCGCATCCTCATCGATCTGGAATTGCGCGGGCTCCGTATCCAAAAAGACTGCTTTGGCGTGGTTGGCCACGACGATGCTCTCGTACAGGCCAAAGGCCGGCGTGGGGATAATGACCTCGTCGCCGGGGTTGAGCATAGCCATGAATGTTGCCGACAGTGCCTCGGTCGCACCGTCGGTCAGGATGACCTCATCGGCGGAAAACGCCAGGCCCGCGTCATCCATATATTTGGACAGTGCATCACGCAGGGCGGGGCGACCGTTGTTGGGCGGATAGTGCGTGTCACCGCGGTCCAGTGCGGCGGTCACCTCGGCGCTAATCACATCGGGCGTGGGAAAATCGGGCTCGCCGAGCGCGAGCGCGATGCACCCCGGATGCTGGGCGGCGAGCGCGTTAATCCGGCGGATACCGGAGGGCTTGAGCGTGGCAAGCGAGGTATTCATGGACAGACGCATGGCGTTCCTTTCGTAAGGGTTGCACTAGGATAGCGCGGCGGGGCGCCACCAGACGGTGTAACCTAAACGGAAACGAGCCGGAAAGGAGATGGCATGGAGACGACCGCGCGCGGCGATGTACCAAAAACGCTGCAAACCATTGCGTATATCAGCATTCCCAATAGCGCCGATCTTGAGTTTTTGCTCTGGGACCTGCAGGATGCCATCGCCGCCTATGCTCAACTTTCCGGCACCGCACTCCCCCGCCCGGTCGACTTGAAGGCAAATGACGCCGGCAGCGTTGCCGATGGCATCGTGCTGGCCATTGAAGATGTGGCTGACGATGAGACGTTGACAGCCATCGAGCAGGCGCTTGAGCGCTTTGGCGGTACGGGAACGCGCGTCTATGTCGCGATTCGAGCCGCACAAGAGGGCACTGAGCAGGCGCGTGGGACCGCCGTTCGCCTGCACAAGGCATGTGAGCGCCATGGCCAATTGTGGTGTGGCGGCGTTGCCATCTGCGCCGGCAGCGGCATTGCGGCGCTTCGTCGCTCTCCGCGCATGGGACTCTTGCGGCGACCGTTTTCTGAGGCCATGGACAAGCTCGTGGGCGCCGTGCGCATGGGCTGCTCCGTCAAGCATGCACAGCGACTTGGCGGCGGCAATGCCGCCAACGTCGACGCCGACGGCATGGTTTGCGCCGAGCCAGCCGTGCCCGCGCCGATCTGGCGAGGCGTTCTGAAACGTCTGGGCGCCCACGCTCAAACAAAAATCTAAATTAAATTACAGCCCAGTCAACGGCCTCGCGCCAGCGCTCGACAAGGCGTTCCAGGCGCCATGCCGCATTGGCGGGACTTGTCGACGGCAGAACGATGGCCGGCAGCCCGGTGCGCTCTTGTAGATAGCGCTTGTAGAGCCGCCCTGCCGTGCCGCCGTTACAGACAACGACCTCGATAGGAGCTGCGCCGGTAATGCGCTCGACATGCGCCGGAACGACGTTTTTGATGCTGGCGTCACTCGAACCCTTAATGTCGCAGCTCTCGATCACATCCCACAGGGCCACGCCGCCGTTCAGCAGCATGGACCGCTTGGCGGCAATGGAGGCATCAAGCGTCGCGGGCTCACCGCTTGCCAAAGGGTCGCCCTCGTTGGGCGGCACAGGCACACCGAGGCACGCGGCCATCACGCGCCAAAAGCGATTCTGAGGGTTGCCGTAATAAAAGGAATTGGCGCGCGAAAGCACCGAGGGAAACGACCCGAGCACCAAAACGCGCGAGTGCTCGTCAAACACGGGCTCAAACCCATGCTCAATATGTTGATAGCCCTCGTCAGATACGGCCATGGGCTAGGCTCTCAACAGATAGCGCACCTCGTAGGGTGCAAGCTCAAGGGTACCCGTCAGCTCGACCGTGGGCGCATCGTCGGCAAGCAGGTCGACGAAGGACCCGTTGAGCTCGCCGGCGCCAAAGGTGTAAGGCTCACCCACAGCATTCACCGCCACGAGTACCGTCGCGCCGTCACAAGCGCGCTCGAACAGCAGCTGCTTGTTCTGGATCACCACGTTGCGATAGGCACCGTAGTTGAGAGCACGGGCAGCCGCGTCGTCGGCCGAGCGAAGGTGCGCAAGCTGCGTGATGAACGCCGTCAGCTCGTTGGGCGCAGGCTCATTGAGCGCAGGTCGCAGCGCCCAGTCGCCATCGGGGCCACCCTTTTCGCCGGCAATTCCCCACTCGCTGCCATAGTAGACGCACGGGATGCCCGGCATGCCAAAGAGCATGCCGTAGGCGGGACGCAGACACGACTTGTCGGTGAGGATACTTGCCAGGCGCGGCACATCGTGGTTGTCGACAAACGACAGCAGATGTTTGCCGCGGTAGATGCACCACGGATCGCCGCCAAACTGGCGGTGCAGCGAATGGGCGATCTCGAACATGTTGACCGAGTTAAAGCTGGAGTACAGGCCCTTGTAGCACTCGTAGTTGGTGCAGGAGTCGAGCATCTCGTCGTTGACGATTTGGTTGTAGTCGCCGTGGAGCGTCTCGCCGATCAGCACAAAGTCGGGCTTGAGCTCACGGGTAAAGGCGTGCAGGCGGCGCATAAAGTCGCGGTCGAGCATATAGGCAACGTCCAGGCGCAGGCCGTCGACGCCAAAGACCTCGGCCCAGCGGCGCACGGACTCGAGCAGGTAATCGACCACAGCGGGATTTTGCAGGTTGAGCTTCACAAGCTCAAAATGGCCTTCCCAGCCCTCGTACCAAAAGCCATCGCCATAGCAGGAATCGCCGTCAAAGCTAATGTGGAACCAGTCCTTGTACGGCGAGTCCCACTTGCGCTCCTGCACATCGCGGAAGGCCCAAAAACCGCGGCCGACGTGGTTGAAGACGGCATCGAGCACCACGCGGATGCCATGGGCATGCAGCGTGTCGCATACGGCGGCAAAGTCGGCGTCCCCACCCAGGCGACGGTCGATATGGCGCAGGCTGCGTGTATCGTAGCCGTGGCTATCAGATTCGAGCGGTGGGTTGATGAGCACAGCGCCAACGCCGAGTTCCTGCATGTAGTCGGCCCATTGGGCGACCTTCATGATAGGAGCATCGGGGTTGGGCGCGGCGTTGGCAGCCTGGGCGAGCTCACCCTCGGCAACGGGCGCGGCGTTTTCGCGCGGAGCCCCGCAAAAGCCCAGCGGATAGATCTGATAGAACGTCGTCTCGTATGCCCACATAACAGCCTCCCGGTAAGCTCAACACAACGACATCCATTGTATGCCCAGCTTGTATCCTCTCCCCCAAAATAAGTTGCGGTGGAATAGTTCCTGTCTGGGCCTTCAGAAGCCTTAAACAGGAACTATTCCACCGCAACTGATGAGGGGACGTGATTAGGCGACGGGCTTGGCGCGGCGGATGGCCGGAAACAGCACGGTGATGGCGAGGATGACGCCCACGACGGCAATCGCCCCGCCCACAAAGCCGATCCAGGCGATACCGGGACCCGAAACCACGGCTCCGCCGATCGCGGTACCCGTGCCGATACCGAGGTTGAACAGGCCCGAGAAGATCGACATGGCGACGGCCGACGAATCTGCCGGCGTGTGCTTGATGAGCTCGGCCTGAAACGCCACGTTAAAGGCCGTGGCGCAGCAACCCCACAGTGCGCAGACGGCAAGCACTGTCACGAGCGACGATGCGGCCGGCCCCATGAGCAGCAGGGCCACCGGCACGCCGGAGAGCGTGATAGCAAGGAACGGAAAACGGTGCCCGTCGAACAGGCGGCTGAACAGCCAGCTGCCCACCAAGCCGGAACAGCCAAACGCCGTCAGCGTCATGGTGATGGCGCCCGCATCGACGTGCGCGACCTGCGCCAGGAAGGGCTCGATATAGCTGTAGCTTGCGTAATAGCCGGTCGCCATGAAGACCGTGACTGCGTAGAGCGCGATGAGGAGCGGGTTCTTGAGCAGCTCGGGCAGCTGTTTGACGGTAAAGCGCTCACCCGCCGGCATGGCCGGGAACACCGCTGCCTGGTAGACGACCGCGATGGCTGAGAGGCCCCCGACCACGGCAAACGTCATGCGCCAGCCCACGGCCAAGCCAATGGCGCGACCGAGAGGCAGGCCAAAGATCTGCGCGATGGACGAGCCCGTGGCGATCATGCTGATGGCGAGCGCGCCGTGGCGAGTGTCGACCAGGCGCGAGGCCATAATCGAGGCGACTGACCAGAACACGGCATGTGCGCAAGCGACCACCAGGCGCGCGCAGACCAGGATGGGATAGGTCGGCGCCACAGCGGACAGGAACTGACCGAGCGAGAACACGGCAAGCACGCCCAGCAGCATCCGCTTAAACTCGAAACGCGAAGCGAACACCATGAGCGGCAACGACAGCAGCATGACGCCCCAGGCATAGACCGAGATCATGATGCCCGCCTGGGCCTCGGTGAGCGAGAACGACGCGGCGATATCAGTCAAAAGGCCGATGGGCATAAACTCCGACGTGTTGAACACGAACGCACAGCAGGTGAGCCCGACGAGTGGGAGCCACTGCCTGAGCGTGATGCCGTCTTGCCTTGCCTGAGTCATATATAACGTCTCCAATCGTTTTGAGCGGAGGCGATTATATAGCAACGGCCCCGCATCCGTCAGTACAGAAGCGGGGCCGAAAACAATTCGATACACAGAGGTTGCGTCGTCAATTCATAACTAAGCCAACCCCAGCAATATGCCCGCCGAATGCACGACAAACGCCACGATCCAGGCAACGGCGACCTGAAACGCGAATACGGCCACGGCATAGCGCGCGCCCAACTCGCTCTTGACAGCGCCGATAGCGGCCACGCAAGGCGGGTACAGCAGCGTAAAGACCAAGAACACGTAGGCGGTAAACGGCGAAAACATGGTTGACAATGCCGCGGGCGAGGTTGCACCCAAAAGCACCGTGAGTGTCGAGATGACACTCTCCTTGGCGATAAGTCCGGTGACGAGCGCCGTCGAGGCGCGCCAGTCGCCAAAGCCGAGTGGGGCCAATACCGGCGCGATGATGCTACCCAGACCGGCAAGTAGACTCTGCGACTGATCGGCGACCACATTAAAGCGAATGTCGAACGTCTGAAGGAACCAGATGACCACGGTAGCGGCAAAGATAATGGTAAAAGCCTTGGTAATAAAGTCCTTGGCCTTATCCCATGCCAGCATCACCGTCGTCTTGACGCTCGGCAGGCGGTAATTGGGGAGCTCCATGATAAACGGCACCGGGTCGCCCTTAAATGCCGTGCGGTTGAGCACCAAAGCCGCGATGCAGCCGACCACGATACCGATCAGATAGAGCGAGACCATGGCGGGAACCGTCGCCTGCGGGAAAAAAGCCCCGCACAGCAAGCCGTAAACCGGCAGCTTGGCTGAGCAGCTCATAAACGGCGTGAGCATGACCGTCATCTTGCGGTCGTGCTCGGATGGGAGCGTACGGGTCGACATGATAGCCGGCACGGTGCAGCCAAAACCGACGAGCATGGGCACGAAGCTGCGGCCCGACAGGCCAAAGCGACGCAGCACCTTATCCATGACAAAGGCTACGCGTGCCATGTAGCCGGAGTCTTCCAGAATGGAGAGGAACAAGAAGAGCACGACGATAATCGGTAGGAAGGTCAGCACGCTGCCCACACCCGTAAGTACGCCGTCGACAGCCAGTGAGCGCACCACGTCGTTGGTTCCGAATGCCTTGAGGCCCGCATCGGCCGAGGCGATGATGGCAGCGATACCGTCCTCCATGAGTCCCTGCAACGCCGCGCCAATCACGCCAAACGTCAGCCAAAAGACGAGGCCCATGATCACCAGAAACGCCGGAATGGCTGTGTAACGACCTGTCAGGATGCGGTCAATCTTGACGGAGCGCACGTGCTCGCGGCTCTCGTGCGGCTTGACGACGCAACGCCCGCACACGTCGCCGATAAAGCTAAAACGCATATCGGCCAGCGCAGATAGGCGGTCGGTGCCGGCCTCGCCCTCCATCTGGGTAATGATGTGCTCGATAGCGTCGAGCTCGTTGCGATCCAGGTGAAGCGCCTCGGTTACCAGCTCATCGCCCTCGACCAGCTTGGTCGCCGCAAAGCGCACCGGAATGTGCGCCGTCACGGCATGGTCCTCGATCAGGTTAGCAATACCGTGGATGCAGCGATGCAGCGCACCGCCGTCCGGGCCGTCGGGCGCACAAAAGTCCAGGCGACCAGGGCGCTCGCGGAACCGTGCCACGTGCAGGGCGTGATCCACCAACTCGCCGATGCCCTCGTTGCGGGCAGCGCTAATGGGGACAACGGGCACGCCCAACAGGCTCTCGAGCAGGTTGACGTCCACGGCGCCGCCGTTGGCGGTCACCTCGTCCATCATGTTGAGCGCGATGACCATAGGACGGTCAAGCTCCATGAGCTGCAGTGTCAGGTACAGGTTACGCTCGATGTTGGTGGCGTCAATGATGTCGATGATGGCGTCCGGGCGCTCGTCAAGGATGAACTGACGGCTCACGACCTCTTCGCCTGTGTACGGCGACAGGGAGTAAATGCCGGGCAGGTCGGTAACGCTCGCCTCGGGATGGTTACGGATGGTGCCATCTTTGCGGTCGACCGTCACGCCGGGAAAGTTACCGACGTGCTGGTTGGAGCCCGTCAGCTGGTTGAATAACGTGGTCTTGCCGCAGTTTTGGTTGCCGGCGAGGGCAAAGTGCAGCGGCGCGCCCTCGGGCACGGCCGTCTTTGCCGCACGGGGCGAATACGTCCCCTCGCCCAGGGCCGGATGCTCCGTCGTGCCGATTGCGGCGTTAGCGCGCGGACCCGTATCGGTGTCGTGAATACCCACGAGCTCGATGCGAGCAGCATCGTCCTTGCGCAGCGTCAACTCGTAGCCACGCAGGCGAATCTCGAGCGGGTCGCCCATGGGGGCGTACTTCATCATGGTGACTTCGGTGCCCGGTGTTAGGCCCATGTCCAAAATATGTTGTCGGAGTGCCTGGTCGTCCGATGCCACCGATGCGACAACGGCGTCCTTTCCAATCTCGAGTGTATCGAGCTTCACGTCCGTGTTCCTCCCCCGGCGCCCACAGGGCGTTGCATTTATGTTTACCATGGCTAACCGTTTGCCATGGCTAACCAATTGTAACCATGCATGATAGCGCGAACACGCAACGATGTTCAATCGACAGATCGGTGCAAAGGGAATTCTGGGCCGTGGTTTCCCAGACGGGCTTGCTGCGGAAACCGCATCCCACTACTCAGGCGAATTCCGGTCCCCGATTTCCCGATGGGGCCTCTCGGGGAAACTGCGTCCCACTCTGGAGCGCCAGAACGGGATGGGCTTTCCGGTTGAGGTCTATAGCGGAAAGCGCGTCCCGGAATCGGCGCTCGGAACGGGATACGGCTTCCCCGGACGAGAGCCCGGCAATGTTGCGCAACAAAGGGCGCAAGTCCGCGCATAGGATAGAGGCGGATGAGGATGCGCCCGGTATTCGCGCGAGCGCCGATCGAGGGGAGTCTGCACATGTTCTGCCGAAATTGCGGGTCGAAGGTCGAGGACGGGACCAGGTTCTGCCCCGTGTGCGGAGAGCCCGTCGCTGACGAATATGAACCCCCGGCCGAATCGCAGGGCGGCTTTCAATCCGCCCCGGCAGCCGAGGCGCAGCCAACTACACCGGCGCCGGCGAAGGCCAAGCGCTCAAAGAGACCCCTCATGATCGCCGCCGTCGTGGCCGCGCTGCTCGCCGCGGGCGGCGGCGCCGGCTACTACTTCGGCGTCTACGCCCCCGAGCAGGCTCGACAGGCGGCCGAACAGGAGGCGCTCGCGGCGAAGCACGCCGTGCGCTTTAGCGTCTCGGCCCAGGGCTGGGACACCTCGGCGGGAGCGAGCAGGCTGCCGGTTCATATTACGGGCAAGGAGGAGCGTGGCAAGAAGGTCGACGCCGTGCGCTACGTGGACAGCGACGGCGAGGGCGTCGAGCTCCGCCGCGGAAGCTACAAGGTCGAGGTCGCCGCCTCCCCCATCGCCGCCGACGGCACGATCTACGCCGTCCCCGCCGACAAGCTCGACATCAAGCTGGGCGAGAAGACTGCCGAGAAGAAGACCGTCGACGCGGGCGACGTGGTGCTGGAGCCGGTCGAGGCTGCCGAAGTGACCGACGACCAGATCGCCGCGGCAAAGAAGTACGCCGAGGAGGACGAGGGCGCCAAGAAGGCCGGCTTCAATATTGACGCCGATGCGCTCGCGACCGCCGCGACCAAGCGCCGCGACGACGCCGTGGCAGCCAAGCAGGCCGAGGAGGAGGCAAGGCGCCAGGCGGAGGAAGAGGCCCGGAAGGCCGAGGAGGCAAAACGGGCAAGGACGTTTGAGACCGACTACTTTACGATGGTCCTCCCCGACTGGTTCCCCATGGATTGGTTTGAATTCGAAACGACGTCCGACACCCTTACCGCCAATGACGTTAAAGAGCAAGATGTTGCCTCGAAAGCGAACTTTACGGTATACGCAACCGATGGATCGCCGCACGGCGCAGAGACCGCCTTCTCTAAGACGATTGGAAAGACGTCATCGGGCAAGACTGTAGTGCTGTCCGGCGGACCTTACTGGGGATATGTTCAGGATGGATACCGCCCGCTTGGGATCAATTATGATTTCACGGGAGAAACGTACTGCGATCTCCTCGCATCCTGCATTACGCTGAAATAGCCGACCGCCGCCACCCAAAATGGTCAGCCCTCCTCCGTCCCCGGTGGATCACGGGTCACAGTTTCCCAAACGGCGCCCTCCTGGAAAGCGCATCCCACCATCCGGGCGGATTCCGGGATACCGTTTCCCGATGGGGCCTCTCGGGGAAACTGCGTCCCAGAATTCTGGCTCGAAACGGGATATGGTTTCCCAAACAAGCCTCTTGCGGAAGATGCATCCCGGAATCCCCGCTCGAAACGGGACGCGCTTTCCCAGTCGAGGCCCTATGGGAAACTGCATCCCGGAATCCGCGCCCAAACCGGGACGCAGTTTCCGGGCGGGGCATCAAAACCAAAATTGCGGTGGAATAGTTCCTGCTTGGGCTGGTTGAGGCCTTAAATAGGAGCTATTTCACCGCAAGTTATTGAGGGGATGTCCGTCCTCTTACAGATGGCGCTCCAGGAAGCGGAAGGCCAGGCGGATCCAGGGACGAACGGAAGCCTGCTTGTCCTCGTTGTCGACCGCGGTATTGGCGTTGCCGAGCGAAAGGCCGTGACCGCCCTGGTCAAAGACGTGCATCTCGCATGCAACACCCTCCTCGGCCATGCGCTGCACAAACGGATAGACCTGCGCGACCGGCGCCGTCTTGTCGTCCGAAACGCCCCACACAAAGGTCGGGGGCATCTGGCGCGAAACGTGCGTGGTAGGGCAAATGTCGGTCAGGTGCTCATCGGTCGCCTCGCCGCCCGTCACCATCGATAGATAGTCGTTGAGCAAATCGCGCCCCGTCTTGCCACCCGTCTTGGGCACGCGCAGGTCAATGCGCGGGTCGCGCGTCTGCATATCGCGCACATAGGCAAGGTCGAGCAACGGATAGCCCAGCACCACGGCGTCGGGACGAATATCCTCCGGACGAGCCCCGGCAAGGCCCGCGAAGGGTCCGGTCTTCCACTGCGTTGCCAACGAGGCGCAGATCATACCGCCCGCCGAGAAACCCACGATGCACACGCGCTTGGGATCGACATGCCACTCGTCGGCATTGGCGCGCACGGTAGCGACCATTTTGGCGAGGTCCGCCTGCGGGTGCGGAAAGCTCACGTCGCCCGTGGCACTCGTCACATAGTTGAGCACAAAGGCCTGGTAGCCGCGGTCCAAAAATGCAAACGCCACCGGGTCCTGCTCGTGCGGAGCGATATGCGTAAACCCGCCTCCGCCGCAGATGATCACCGCGGGGCGGCGGCCATTGGGCTTGTCGGGCAGCGGCTCGGCACCCAGATACGTAAACGTCGCCGGATAATCCTCGGTCGGCTCCTCGCCCCAAAGCGCATGGTTCTCAATAATCATAGGTGCTCCCTCCGTGCGATTCGTGCGCACTCGTTTTTCGCACCTTAGCGTACCCCAGTTGAGCCCGCGGCGCAGAAACACCCCCGTAATAAGTTGGCCTTCAACTGATATATCACAAAATCGCTGTTCAGAGGTATCGTTAGGCAGCGTAAAATAGGGGCGCTGACCGTGCTGGGAAACACATACGAAACGTTTCCGGCAAAACTACACGCGCGCGATATGCGCACTTGATACGTTGGAGGCAACTATGGGTCTGCTCGATTCGCTCAAGTCCACGTTCACCTCGTCGGGCGAGGCGTCCGTTCCGCCCGCAGCAAGCTTCGCCACCCGCGAAGGCGTCATCTACGCTCCCGTCAACGGCGTGCTCGTCAATCTGAGTGAAGTTCCCGACGAGACCATCGCCTCGGGCATGCTCGGTCAGGGCTACGGCATCGAACCCATTACCGGCACCATCTACGCGCCCGCCAACGGCCGTATCGGCGCCACCACCGTCACCAACCACTCCATCGGCATGATCACCGAGGACGGCCTGCGCGTGTTCATCCATGTTGGCCTGGGCACCGTGGAAATGAACGGCAAGGGTTTTGCCCGCTTTGTCGAGATGGGCGATGTGGTCAAGGCCGGCCAGCCGCTCATCAGCTTCGACCGCGACGCCATCAAGGCCGCCGGCCACGAGGACATCGTGACCGTCATCGTCTCTGAGCTCGACCGCCTCAAGAGCATCGACCACGTCGGCGAGTCCGGCACGCTTATCGGCGGCAATCCGCTCGTCAAGCTTGGCGATCCGCTGCTGGTTGCCAAGACCAAGTAGCCGAGCATCATCGCATAAAGGCTCAACCACCCGTGCATCTTTGCCGCATCTGTGTTGTTGTTTTTGCCTATGTGGAGGTTCTGAAACGTTTCTATATAGGCAGCTGAGCATCAACGCAGGTGCGGCTTTTGCGTAGCGAGGCATCGCCCCGCGGCATGTTGTTCAACCGCACGAACCCCCTTCCTTTGTCCGCGCAGAGCGCTAGACTGCTAGGTCGACATTGGAGGAAGATCGATGCAAAACACACCCACGAGCGCCGCACATGCCGCGCCTCAACGCAACCAACGCATCGTCGCGCTCGACGGGCTCCGCGCCCTCGCCATCGCCGGCGTCGTCCTATATCACCTTCGCCCCAGCCGCCTGACCGGCGGTTTTTTGGGCGTTACACTCTTCTTTACGCTGAGTGGCTATCTCGCCACCAAAAGCATTATGCGGGCTACGGCACGCGACGGATTCTCATACCCGCGCTATATCTGCCGCCGCATTGCGCGCATGATGCCGCCGATCGTCGTGACCATCGCGCTTACCGCCGTCGCCACCTACATCGCGGCCCCGAGCCTACTCCCTAAGGTGCAGCAGGACGCCCTGCCATCGGCACTCTTTTTGAGCAACTGGTTCTACATCTTCCGTAACGTCTCGTATTTCGCCGCCGCGGGGCTCCCCTCGCCGCTCACGCACCTGTGGTTCTGCGCTGTCACTATGCAGTTCTATCTGGTATGGCCGGTCATCCTTATGGCACTGTGCAGCAAAACCAGGTCGCGCAACACCGCCATCGGCATCACGATCGCATTCGCGCTTGCATCGACGGCAGCCATGGTCCTCATGTTTAATCCCACCGCCGACACATCGCGCGTCTACTACGGAACCGACGCCCGTGCCGCCGAGCTTCTATGCGGAGCCTTAGCCGCCATCGCCGCGCCGCGTCTGCGCGAGATGTTGAGCGGTGACATCCATATCCCCGGCGCCAACAAGGGCATCTCAAAGGTCAACGCGATTTCTATCGCGTGGCTCGTTGCCGTTATAGCCGGCGCACTCATGCTGACCGGAGAGAGCGTCTGGCTCTACCGCGGCGGCTTTTTGCTGTTTGCCCTGCTCACCGGGCTCCTCATCACCTGCGTACAAAACACGGAATGTATCGTGCGTCGTCTATTGTCGGTCAAGCCGCTCGTCTGGCTGGGCCAGCGCTCGTTCTCGGTCTATCTGGTGCACTATCCCCTACTGCTTCTTATGAACCCCGCAACCCGCACCACCCGCATCGCCTGGTGGGAGCAGGTATTACAGCTTGTACTGATCCTTGCGGTAGCCGAGGTTTTCTATCGCCTCGTCGAACGCCCTTGGTCCCACAAGCCGGCCCAACAGGACAGCACGGCAAGAAAGCGCGTCCCCGCGCCCGCCATGGTGCTCCCCGCGCTTGGCGCCGCATGCGTCGCCGCACTTGCCTTCGCGCCGCTTGACTGGGCAGGCATCGCCACCGCCCGCGCCGAGCAGCTCCGTCCCGAGCTTGCCCAGAACGCGACCTCGACCCAGGACAACGGAGCCAACGACAAGGGCGCCGAGCCCGCATCCGGTAAAGAATCCCAGCCCAGCGACACCGCATCCGATGACGCCACCAAGCAAAAACCCAAAGAGGGACCTATCGCCGAAAAGGTCCCGAAGAACCTTGACTGGAAGAGCTTTACCTACGACGAGGCAACCGGAACCTGCGACGCCCGCGTGCTCATGATCGGCGACTCGGTCACCGCAGGTGCCCAACCTGGCATTCAGGCGGCGCTTCCCAACGCGTACATCGACGGCGTGGTGAGCCGCCAGTTCTACACCTTCCAGGATGTCTATGCACAGGACAGCGCCAACTACGACCCGAGCGTGGTCATCTGCGCGCTTGGCACCAACGGCCTCATCCGCGACTCCCAGCAGGTGCAGGACGTGATTAATGCCGTGGGCGGCAAGCCCATCTACTTTGTGACCGTGCGCGTGCCGCTCGAGCTGCAGGACCGCAACAACCAGACGATCCGCGACGTATGCGCCCAAAACGACAACGCCGGCGTCATCGACTGGAACGGCGCCTCAGAGGGCCACAGCGAATACCTTGTCGACGACGGCACACACCTCACCCAGGCGGGAATCGGCACCTACGCAGCCCTCATACGCCAAGCCATCTGCGGGCACTAGGCAACGCAAAATCGGCGCTTGCGCGGTGCCCACGTCACGCCCATACATCGAGCTTGCCGTTTTGCTACGCTCCCCTCGCGGGTTAGAATGGTTAACTGTTTGGAAATAATCCGTACAACCGTTATGGGAGGATACGTGAACCGCACCAAAATCGCGCAGCTCTATGCCGATGCCGAGTCGCTCGGCGGCCAGACCGTCACCGTCGCCGGCTGGGTCAAGTCCGTCCGCGACATGAAGAACTTTGGCTTTGTTACGCTCAACGACGGCAGCTGCTTCCGCGACCTGCAGGTCGTCATGAACCGCGAGGCACTCGACAACTACGACGAGATCGCCCATCAAAACGTCTCGGCCGCACTCATTTGCACCGGCACCGTCAAGCTGACCCCCGATGCGCCCCAGCCTTTCGAGCTTTCTGCCACCTCCATCGAGGTCGAGGGCACGAGCGCCCCGGATTACCCGCTGCAGAAGAAGCACGCAACCGTCGAGTTCCTGCGCACCCAGCAGCACCTGCGCCCGCGCACCAACCTGTTCCGCGCCGTGTTCCGCATCCGCTCTGTCGCGGCTGCCGCCATTCACCGCTTCTTCCAGGAGCAGGGCTTTGTCTACGTCAACACCCCCATCATCACCACGAGTGACTGCGAGGGCGCCGGCGAGATGTTCCGCGTGACCACGCTCGACCCCAAAAATCCGCCCCTCACCGAGTCCGGCGAGGTCGACTGGAGCCAGGACTTCTTTGGCAAGCATGCAAGCCTCACCGTGTCCGGCCAGCTCAATGCCGAGAACTTTGCCATGGCCTTTGGCGACGTGTACACCTTTGGCCCCACCTTCCGTGCCGAGAACTCCAACACCACGCGCCACGCCGCCGAGTTTTGGATGATCGAGCCCGAGATGGCCTTTGCCGACCTGAACGACTACATGGATAACGCCGAGGCCATGCTCAAGTACGTCCTCAAGGACGTTATGGCAACCTGCCCCGACGAGCTCAATATGCTCAACAAGTTTGTGGACAAGGGTCTGCTCGAGCGCCTGGACCATGTCGCCAACTCCGACTTTGCCCGCGTTACCTACACCGAGGCCGTCGAGATCCTGGAGCAGGCAGTCGCTGCTGGCCACCAGTTTGATTACCCCGTGAGCTGGGGCATCGACCTGCAGACCGAGCACGAGCGCTTCCTGACCGAGGAGCACTTTAAGCGACCGACTTTTGTGACCGACTACCCGGCCGAGATCAAGGCGTTCTACATGCGCATGAACGAGGACGGCAAGACCGTCGCCGCCGCCGACTGCCTGGTGCCCGGTATCGGCGAGATTATCGGCGGCTCCCAGCGCGAGGAGCGCCTGGATCTGCTCGAGGCCCGCATCAAGGACCTGGGCATGAATCCCGAGCAGTACAAGTACTACCTTGACCTGCGCCGCTACGGTTCCTGCAAGCACGCCGGCTACGGTCTGGGCTTCGAGCGCTTGGTCATGTATCTGACCGGCGTGGGCAACATCCGCGACGTCCTGCCGCACCCGCGCACCGTGGGCAACGCCGACTTCTAATCGTCGGACGCTAGCTCGCGTCGCCACACGCCAATGCTCATCGCATAAGCGTCTCTCGACATCAGTCGAGAGACGCTTTTTTCAACAGCATCCGTCAAGCTTTTGGCAAGGTTTTGGTCAGTTGAGCAGGGCTGTTGAAAACTCAACCCGCCGTTTGCCGACGACTACCGACCGCCCAGAGCGCTCTGCGCCCCTGGGAAAGCCCCACGTCCTAGGCTCCATACCGTCGCCACCCAAAACGGAAAGGACGTGGGCACGATGACCGAAGCCGCTGTTGAAACCTACGACACCACGACGAGAGGCGCCGCCTCGATGGCAGCCTATCGCGCCGTTCGTATCCTGCAGCTCTTGAGCGAAAACACCGGCGAAGACAAGGCCATGCTTTCCGATGAGTTGATCCGGCGCCTCGCCCATCCCGACGACCCCGCCCGCATGCCCATCTCGGCGGCGCGGCGCAGCATCTACACCGCCATCTCCGCGCTTCGCCATGCCGGATACGAAATTGAGTACAAACGCGGCGTGGGCTACAAACTTCTTACCCGTCCGCTCACCGATGAAGAGATCATCCGGCTCCACGGTATGGTCATGCGCAACCGCTCCACGCCTATCGCTATCCGCAAGAGCATGGCGCAGCACTTAGTTGCCATGGCGAGCGCCGACGTTCGCGGCTACCTCGATACACCCGAACCCGCTCCAAGCGCAGGCAGCAAGGCTACCAAGGCAACACGCACGCCCATCAAGCGCATCGACACGTGCGAGCTCGTCGAGCAGGCCATCGACCACGGAACCACGGTGAGTTTTGATATTTCGAGCGTCACGGCACGTGGCGAAACCGAAGTAGCACGGATGACACTCCGCCCCTTTGCCATCAGGCAGCGCGATGGCATCTCGTATTTGCTGGGAACGGTCTATGACGCCCGAGGCGCCGATGACACGCTGCGTACCGTAGAGATTGGCCGCATGAGAAACGTCACCACACGTCTCCTCGACGGCAAGAAGCTTTTCGCCGCCCTGGACGAGGAGGAGGACGCCTCCGCTGCATAAGACCCTCCGCCGCCCATTCGACTACCCGTACCGCCCATCCGATTCTGTATTAAAAAACCCGCCAAGTTATTGTAAAAATGGACATCCGCGCTACTATAGTTCCACTTGCACTTTGTTTGAGTGCAGTGTTTCCAGCCATTTCTATACTGGGGGTAACGATATGAAGGACATCACCATCAGCCGCAGGAGCCTTCTGGTATCTGCTGGCCTGCTCGCGCTCGCTCCGCTCGCCGGATGCGGCGGCAACTCTGGTTCCGGCTCTGCTGCCGCCGGTTCCGACTACACCGTCGGCGTTCTGCAGCTCACCGAGCACTCCGCACTCGACGCCGCCAACGACGGCTTTGTCAAGGCCATCAAGAAGAGCGGCCTTAAGGTCAAGATCGACCAGAAGAACGCCCAGAACGACCAGTCCACGTGTAAGTCCATTGCCGACAAGTTTGTGGGCGACAACGTCAACCTGATTTATGCCATCGCCACGCCCGCCGCGCAGGCTGCCGCCGGCGCCACGGCCGATATCCCCATCGTGGGCTGCGCCATCACCGACTACGCCGCCTCCGGCCTGGTCCAGGACAACGACAAGCCCGGCACCAACGTCACGGGCGCTTCCGACCTCACCCCGGTCGCCGAGCAGCTCGAGATGATGCAGAAGGTCCTGCCCGACGTTAAAAAGGTCGGCCTGCTCTACTGCACCGCCGAGTCCAACTCCGACGTCCAGATCAAGGCCGCCAAGAAGGAGCTCGACAAGCTGGGCCTCGAGTACACTGACTTCACCGTCTCGAGCTCCAACGAGATTCAGTCCGTCGTCGAGTCTGCCGTGGGCAAGGTCGACGCGCTGTACTCCCCCACCGACAACACCATCGCCGCGGGTGCTTCGCAGGTCGGTCAGATCTGCAAGGAGAATAAGCTCCCCTTCGTGACCGGCGAGGAGGGCATGTGCATGGCCGGCGGCCTGTTCACCCTCTCCATCAACTACGAGGATCTGGGCTACGCCGCGGGCGAGATGGCAGTTAAGATTCTGAAGGGCGAGGCCAAGCCCGAAGATATGCCGATCAAGCACCTCTCGAGCAAGGACCTGGTCGTCGTCAAGAACGACGAGATGGCCGAGGCTCTAGGCATCGACCTTTCCGCTCTGGACGAGTAGCGCCATGCGCGGTAACGCGTCTAGGGCCCGCACGCGCGCCACAGCCGCGTTATTCAATATCTGAGCCACAGGGGCGGGCGCTGTAGACCGGCGTCCGCCCTGCTTGTTTCAGGTAAAACAAAACGTCTGTCCGCAGCTCTTTTATACATTGTTACCGCTATTATGGAAAATCACGTGTCCACCCTATTCTAGGAGGTATGAAGCATGCTCATTGCATTGCAGGGCGCCGTTTCGCAGGGCGTCCTCTGGGGCATTATGGTGCTTGGCGTGTTTATCACGTTCCGCCTGCTCGACATTCCCGATATGACCTGCGACGGCAGCTTTGCCCTCGGCGGCTGCGTCTGCGCTGTGCTCATCGTCAATAACAACGTCGACCCGCTGTTCGCCGTGCTGGCCGGTATGTGCGCCGGCGCCATCGCGGGCGCCGTCACGGGCATTTTGACCACCGTCTTTGAGATTCCTGCGATCCTCGCCGGAATCCTCACCCAGATCAGCCTGTGGTCCATCAACCTGCGCATCATGGGCAAGTCCAATACGCCCATTCTTGCCAAAGGCACCGTGTTCTCGGCCGTCAGCAATATGACCGGTCTGCCGCAGTCCACCGTTGCCATCATCTTGGGCATCCTGCTCGCCGTGGCTATCGTTGCCATCCTGTATTGGTTCTTTGGCACCGAGATCGGCTCGGCGCTGCGAGCCACCGGCAACAACGAGTACATGATCCGCGCTCTGGGCGTCAACACCAACTCCACCAAGATGATCGCCCTCGTGCTCTCCAACGCCCTCATCGGCCTTTCGGGCGCGCTCATCTGCCAGAGCCAAAAGTATGCCGACATTGGTATGGGCACCGGTGCCATCGTTATCGGTCTTGCCGCCATTGTTATCGGCGAGGTGCTCGGCCGTCTGCTGCCCGGCGGCCTCACGCAGTTTAGCGTCCGTCTTGCCTCCGCCGTCTTTGGCTCCGTGGTGTACTTCCTTATCCGCGCCATCGTGCTGCAGTTGGGCATGGACGCCAACGACATGAAGCTGCTCTCCGCCGTAATTGTCGCTGTGGCCCTGTGCGTGCCCGTGGTTTGGGAGCGCTATAAGCTCCGCAGCTCCTACACGAAGGGGGATGAGGCAGATGCTTAAGCTCTCGCACGTCAAGAAGACCTTTAACAAGGGCACCGTCACCGAGAAGCGCGCGCTCACCGGCGTCGACCTTACCCTAAATGACGGCGACTTTGTAACCGTGATCGGCGGCAACGGCGCCGGCAAGTCCACGCTGCTCAACATGATCGCCGGCGTGTACCCGCTCGATTCGGGCGTTATTGAGCTCGACGGCACCGACATCTCGCGCCTGAGCGAGTCGCAGCGCGCCAAGTACCTGGGCCGCGTGTTTCAGGACCCCATGCGCGGTACCGCTGCCGACATGCAGATCGCCGAGAACCTGGCCCTCGCCAAGCGTCGCGGCCAGCGTCGCGGCCTTTCGTGGGGCGTCACCAAGGCCGAGAAAGATGAGTACGTCGAGCTGCTCAAGCGCCTGGACCTTGGTCTGGACACGCGTCTCAACGCCAAGGTCGGCCTGCTCTCGGGTGGCCAGCGCCAGGCACTCACCCTGCTGATGGCCACGCTCACCAGGCCGCGCCTGCTGCTGCTCGACGAGCACACCGCGGCCCTCGACCCCAAGACGGCCTCTAAGGTGCTTAACCTGACCGAGGAGATCGTCGACGAGAACCACCTGACCACGCTCATGGTCACGCACAACATGAACGACGCTATCCGTCTGGGCAACCGTCTGATCATGATGCACGAGGGCCATGTGATCTACGACGTGGCCGGCGACGAGAAGAAGTCGCTCACCGTAGCCGACCTGCTGCAGAAGTTCGAGGAGGTCTCGGGCGGCGAGCTCGCCAACGACCGCATGCTGCTGAGCTAAACCTACCAAAAAGGGACAGGTTTATTTTGGCAGGTTTTATCTCGGCAAACGTCAAAACCGCCGCAAAGGAGCAGATACCTTTGTGGTGGTTTTCGTTAACCCTTATATCGAGCGCAGAAGCCCGTCCGAATTTGATCGGACGGGCTTCTTGGTGGGTATCATGGTTGAACGATCATTAGGAGGTTTTCCCTACATGGAATTGTTTGAGCCGATTCTTCATTTCTTTGAGCAACGGTGGGTCCACAACATCATCTGGGCCGTCATCTTGGCGATAGGCACCGCCGTCGCCGCCAAGGTCGTATCCAAGACCCTGAACCATCTGCTTAACCGAGACGATAACCCGCTTCCGGCATCGAGTATCTTCATCAACATCGCGCGCGCCGTCATCTGGATGATTGGCGGCAGCTTTATCCTAGACAACTGTTTTGGCATCAACGCAAACGCCCTCGTCGCCGCTCTTGGCGTCGGCGGCATCGCCATCTCGCTCGGCTTTCAGGACACGCTGTCGAACCTTATCGGCGGTATGCAGGTGACCTTCATGGGCATCATCAAGCCCGGCGACAATATCGAGGTCGGCGGCGTGTCGGGCGTGGTCCAAGACATCACCTGGCGCCACACGACCATCGAGGATGCCTGCGGGCAGACCATCATTGTGCCCAACTCCAACATCTCCAAGAACACGCTCGTGCATCTGATGCCCTTTGGGCGTGTGGCCGTGCCCGTTGCCGTAAAGGACACGTCTAAGTGGGCCTCGCTGGACGCGCTGGCAGATGAGCTTACCGACGCCACCAAGGCCGCGGTGCTTCCCATCTCTGGCTTTGACAAGGAGCCGTACGTGCTCTTTAGCGAGATCGGCGACTTTGGCGTCAAGGGCAAAATCATCTTTATCGTCAGCGACGATAGCACCACCTTCACGGCAGCCGACGCTTGCATCCGCGCCATCGCCCCCATCATCGCCTAAAACCACCGCAAAGGGGACAGGCACCATTGTGGTGGTTTCGCATCGTGGTACCATGGTTCATATCGTTGTTTAAACGACTAAGGGAGTAGACACCATGGAAGAGGCCTATCGTCAAGCACGCAAGCGCGGCGAGCAAGGACGTCGACGCGCCATTAGCCAAAGCGAGCATCCATACCTTACGGACCTCGACAGTTTGATTGCTCAGCTCCCCTTAGGTCAGCGAGTGAGTGTCGGCCTGCGGGATATTCCGATCGAAATGGTCGTCGGCACTGTCACCAAGGGCCGTCAGTCCGCCTTTTCATGCAACTTTATGCCCCTGCTGCCGTTTAACACCGAGTTCGCCCGCAAGTGGTCCAACCTCTACGACATCCAGGTAACCGAGGGCTATCGCGACCCCATCATCGTCACCGAGTTCATGCATCGGTTCTATGTCCAGGAAGGCAATAAACGCGTCAGTGTCCTCAAATTCTTGGACGCTCCAACGGTTTCGGCCAGGGTCACCCGTCTCTACCCCGGCACATGGGATTCCGTCGAAAGCCGCCTGTACGGTGAATTCTGCGCGTTTTGGCGCGTCTGCCCCCTATACGAGATCGAGTTCTCGCGTGAGGGAAGCTACGAGACGCTCGCCAAGATGCTCGGTCAGAATCTTATCGAAAAATGGCCGCAGAAAAAGGTCGACTACCTGCGCCACACCTTCCTGCTCTTTAAGCGCGCCTACCTTCGCGCAGGCGGCGACCACCTGGACATTACGCCCGCCGACGCCATGCTCGTGTACCTCAATGTGTACAACCAGGACCGCCTGCTGGATACGCCAACGGATATCGTCGTAAACCGCCTGTGCAAGATTTGGCGCGAGCTGGTCATTGCCGGCAAAAATGACGAGGACAAGGTCGATCTTGTTGAAGCGCCGAGCGTCGACGAGGAGGAGTCGCCCGCCAAGTCCACCTCCGGCGTGCTCAACTTCTTTATGGGCAAGACCGTCTATTCGGCGACCAACCCCCTGCGCATCGCCTTTATCCATGAGTTCCCCTGTGCGACGTCGAGCTGGGACAGCCTGCACGACCAAGGGCGTCAGTATCTCGATGAGCACTTTGGCGGTATCGTGCGCACCGAGGCGTTCGAGGACTGTCACGATCCGGATGTGTTCTACGCCGCCGTGGAAACGGCTGTCAAACATGGGGCAAACGTCATCTTCTCGACCTCGCACCGCCTGATGGAATACACGCTCAGGGCTGCCGTTGAGTATCCCCAGGTTCGGTTCCTCAACTGCTCTATCGGCCTTCCCCATCAAAGCGTCCGTTCGTACTTTGGCAAGATGTACGAGGCCAAGTTCCTCCTGGGCGCCCTTGCCGCCAGCATGGCGGACAACCACCGCATCGGCTACCACGCGTCGGTCTTCGCCTCGGGCGCGCTCAGCGAGATCAACGCCTTTGCGATTGGCGCCTCGCTGCTCGACCCCCGTGCGCAAATTATCCTGACTTGGGGCGATGTGCCCGCCGGAGGCCTTGCCGAGGCCATGTGCCGCGAAGGTGTAAGCGTCATGACCGGCGCCGACATGTCAAAGTCGCTCGAAGACCCCACGGCCTACGGACTTCACCGCCTGGTCGATGGCAAGGTTACCGGCATCGCCATGCCGGTATGGAACTGGGGCCGTTACTACGAGCTCATCGTTCGCAGCCTTCTGCACGGCACGTGGGACGAGACCAGCGATGACAACCAAGTGCGCGCCGTCAACTACTGGTACGGCATGAGCTCTGGCGTTATCGACATCCGTTACGCTCCGGGCCTACCCTACCAGACGCGCAAACTCGTGCAGTTGCTCCGTAACGGCATTGTTGAGGGATCCATCAACCCCTTTGGCGGCGAGCTCCACAGCCAGAACGGCGTGGTACAGATCGAAGGCTTCCCTCCGCTGCCGAGCACGCAGATTGTCGAGATGAATTGGCTGGCGGATAACGTGGTAGGCACCATTCCGCAGCTCGACGATGAGCCGAAAGTCCCTGCCCTATGAAAATCCTTGCCATAGCCGATACCGAAGAACGATGCCTTTGGGAGTGCTTTCGCAAGGAACGCTTTGAGGGCGTCGACCTGATTTTGTCCGCCGGCGATCTGGACCCGGACTATCTTGAGTTTTTGGTTACGGTCATCAACAAACCGCTCATCTACGTGCGTGGCAATCACGATGACCGCTACGCACGTCATGCACCGGGCGGATGTATCTGCGTAGAAGACAGCGTGTACACGTACCGAGGGATTCGCATTGCGGGCCTTGGCGGGTCCATGCGTTATCGCGACGGCGCCAACATGTACACCGAACGCGAGATGTCCAAGCGCATGCGTAAGCTGTCGCGTAAGGTTAGGATGGTCGGCGGGTGCGACATTCTGCTTACCCATGCACCCGCCGCCGGTATGGGTGATCTGGACGATCTGCCGCATCGAGGGTTTGAGTGCTTTAACACGGCGCTTGAATCCTGGGGGGCCGACTACATGGTGCATGGGCATGTACACCAAAGCTACGGTTACGATTTTCAGCGCGAGCGGCAGCATGTGTGTGGAACGACGATCATCAACGCCTGCGGCTATACGCAGTTTGAGCTCGACCAGACGCGCTACCCCATCCGTGGCTGGCAGGCAGCCTGGCTCAATTCGCAAACCATGCGCCGCGAGCTCAAACGCCACGATGCCATCGAGTCCTCAACAGCCAGAACACCCTGGTAACCACCATAAAGGGGACACTGTCCCCTTTATGGTGCTTTTGACGCGATAGCAAGAAACCCGGTCCTGCACAAGGCAGAACCGGGTTTCTTTAGCAATGCTTGCTGTACTCAGGCAGTAACTAGCAGTTACTCAGCCAGGAAGTCACGCTGGACAGCGGGATCGACCTTGACGCCAGGGCCCATGGTGGAAGACACGGAGATGGACTTGACGTACTTGCCCTTAGCAGAAGAGGGCTTGACGCGCAGAATCTCGGTGTACAGGGCAGCGTAGTTCTCGACGAGCTGCTGCTCAGAGAAGGACTTCTTGCCCAGGGGCACGTGGCAGATGCCGTAGCGGTCGGCGCGGTACTCAACGCGGCCAGCCTTGAGCTCGGAGACCATCTTGGCGACGTCCATGGTCACGGTGCCGAGCTTGGGGTTCGGCATGAGGCCACGGGGACCAAGGATCTTACCGATGCGGCCAACCTTGGCCATCATGTTCGGCGTAGCGATAGCGGCGTCGAAGTTGATCTCGCCCTTCTGAATCTGGGCGACGAGCTCGTCGGAACCGATGATGTCGGCGCCGGCAGCCTCAGCCTCACGGGCCTTCTCGCCCTCGGCGAAGACGGCAACACGAACGGTCTTGCCGGTGCCGTGGGGCAGGGAGATGGAACCACGGATGTTCTGGTCAGCCTTACGAGTATCGATGCCCAGACGGAAGTGAGCCTCGACGGTCTCGTCGAACTTGGCGGTGTCGAGCTCCTTGATGAGCTTGGCAGCCTGAAGGGGGGTGTAGAGCGTGGCGCGGTCGATCTTCTCGGCAGCGGCGTTATAGCTCTTACCATGCTTAGCCATGTGCATTACCTCCTGTGGTTAAACGGGCGTGAGCCCTCCCACATCGTATCGTGTGCCCTATTGCACACATTTAACGGGCGCCCCGGTCGGAGCACCCGCCGTTACCATAAGAAATCGCTACTCAGCGATGGTGACGCCCATGGAACGGGCGGTACCGGCGATGATCTTCTTGGCGGCGTCAATGTCGTTGGCATTGAGGTCCGGCATCTTGATCTCGGCGATCTTGGTGAGCTGCTCCTGGGAGAGCTGACCAACCTTGTCAGCCTGGGGCTTAGCGGAACCAGACTTGAGGTTCAGCTCCTTCTTGATAAGGTGAGCCGCCGGCGGGGTCTTGGTGATGAAGGAGAAGGACTTGTCCTCGTAGACAGAGATCTCAACGGGGATGATGTCACCCTTCTTGTCCTGCGTCTCGGCGTTAAAGGCCTGGCAGAACTGCATGATGTTCACGCCAGCAGCGCCCAGGGCGGGGCCGACGGGAGGAGCGGGGTTTGCTGCACCAGCAGGAATCTGGAGCTTAATGACGTTGGCAACCTTCTTCTCAGCCATGGTCATTCCTTTCGAATCACGAGTGTGAAGTACTTGCTATATCGTAAGCACGCACGTGTTAGAAGCACTCCTGAGATGAGCAGTCACAGAAGAAGCACGCTCGCGCGAACGGACGAAAACTTAAGCGATGACAGCGACCTGGTTAAAGTCGAGCTCGACCGGCGTCTCGCGGCCAAAGATCATCAGCGTGACCTTGAGCTTGCCAGCCTCGGTGTTAACCTCGGAGACCTTGCCATCAAAGTCGGTAAGCGGGCCATCGGTGACGCGGACGGACGTACCGACCTCAATATCAACCGAGGTGCGCTTGGGCGAATCGCCCTTACCGGGACGACGAGTCATCTTGTTGTACTCGTCGCGGGAAAGCGGAGCGGGCTTGCCGTTGCCGCCTAGGAAACCGGTGACGCCAGGCGTGTTACGAACACACGTCCAAGCATCGTCATCCATCTCCATGCGGACCAGGACATAACCCGGGAAGATCTTGGAATCCTTGGTCTCACGCTTGCCACCCTCTTTAATCTCGGTGACGCGCTCCATAGGAATCTCGATATCAAAGATACGGTCCTGCATGCCCATAGTCTCGATGCGATGCTCGAGATCGGACTTAACGCGGTTCTCGTATCCAGAGTAAGTGTGAACGACGTACCAACGCTTAGACATGGTTTAGCCCCTCAATCCAGAGAACAGAGCAAGAGCCTCGCCAAAGCCAGCATCGAGCAGAGCGATGACGACGCCGACGACGATCAGAGAAGCGCAAACAACAACCGAGTAGTTCACGAGCTCCTTCTTATCGGGCCACGTGACACGCTTCATCTCGGACTTGACCGAAGCGAAATACTTCTTGGTGCGGGCGAAGAAACCAGGCTTCTCGTTCTTCTTGGACTTCGCAGCCTTCTCGTTCTTCTTGGCAACGGCCTTCTTGGCCTCAACCTTGGAGTTGGCGGCAGCTTTGTTGGCAGGTGCCGGCTGCTGAGCCTTCTTCTTGTTCTTCTTGTTGGCCATTTGGGTTACCTCCGCGCAATGCGCTTATACATGAGTAAACCGTAAGCCCCCAAGTGGGAGCTTACGGAATAATGACTGGCACGCCAGGAAGGACTCGAACCCTCAACACTCGGTTTTGGAGACCGATGCTCTACCAATTGAACTACTGGCGTATGTGACTAGAGACTAGCGAGTCTCTTTGTGCAGCGTGTGGTGACGGCACCAGGGGCA
>CABRZC010000013.1 GCA_902475375.1 uncultured Collinsella sp.
ATCGCCGGCGCGTAAGACAGAAGCAATCGCATCGGGTTTTTCCGCGGGCACCGGGCTCTCATCAAATCGTCGATACGCTTCAACCGTTGAAACGCTCGTCTCGTGCGGTTTGACCAATACGACAGGTGTCGCCGGAAGCACAGGATACTCAGTGGCCAGCACATCTCCCCCGCCGACGTAGAGTGCGGGACTCGTGTGCAAAAAGAACGGCACGTCGGCGCCGATACCGCGAGCGATGTCATCGAGCGCGGGGTCGGCACGGTCGATACCCCACAGCTCGGCCAAGGCAACAATGACCGCAGCGGCATCCGTCGAAGGACCTCCCAGGCCGGCGCACAGCGGGATACGCTTTTCGATCGTCACGCACGCGTTGGCATCGCGACCGTAACGCTCGGCCATAGCGATTGCCGCCCGATAGGCCGTATTTTTTTGCATGGGAAAATCGGATGCCGGAACCGTCTGGACGGTCAACGCCTGCGCCGGCGTGACCGTCACGGCATCGGCTAGACCGACGGCTGCCATCAGGGAATCGACCCTGTGATAGCCGCGGGCGTCGCGCTCGGTATGAACCCCCAGATAGAGGTTAATCTTTGCCGGCGCGGTAAGGATGAGGGACCGATCGGTCACCGTTAGTGCTCCTCGAGCTGGTTGCCGAGCGGGGTAAAGATATGTTCGCCGCTCTCGGGGTCGAACAGTTCGACCTGGCCGGTAAGGACATCGATGTACTGGTAGGACTGACGCGATTTGCGGCCGCGACGCTCGTCAACCTCAACGATAAAGACAGCGGGGTGGACGCTCTTGATGGTGCCCATGCGCTCGATGACGCGGGTACGGCCCATGTTGGCCTTAACCTTGACGCGATCGCCCACCATATCGGTCAGCTTCTCGTGGATGTCGTCGACGTGATTGACTTCCATCTCTTCCATGAATAGG
Organism: uncultured Collinsella sp.; assembly: GCA_902475375.1. Classification (GTDB taxonomy): domain Bacteria; phylum Actinomycetota; class Coriobacteriia; order Coriobacteriales; family Coriobacteriaceae; genus Collinsella. Next base: position 934 of record CABRZC010000013.1, read on the forward strand.
GCCTCCAGAGGGTGCAATTCAAAAAGGGGATAATACCCCTAAGATAGACAAAACTCTAATACTATAGCACCCTGTTGCAGCCATACGCAAGCAGCTAAAAAAGCCCGGTCCCAAATTGACTACTTACAGACTATCGGTGTCGAGGACGATGGTGAACGGACCGTCGTTGACCAGGTCGACCTTCATATCGGCGCCAAAGATACCGTGCGCCACATGCTCAACGTCCTGAGCGACGAGTGTCAGAAAGTACTCGTAAAGTTCGTTAGCGACATCGGGCGCGCCGGCGTCCGTAAACGACGGACGGCGGCCGTGGCGGCAGTCGGCAAACAGCGTGAACTGCGACACCACGAGCACCTCGCCGTCGACATCCGCCAGCGCCAAGTTGGTCTTGCCGTTCTCATCCTCGTTGATACGCAGCCCGCGGAGCTTGCCCCACAGCTTGTCGGCTTCGGCGCGTGTGTCGCCGTGGCCCACGCCCAGCAGCACCAGGTAGCCGCGTCCAATACGGCCCACGCACTCGCCGTCGACTGTCACGCCGGCGTTGAGCACGCGCTGTACCACCGCACGCACGGCCTACTCCTCGCCCGTCAGCTTAGCGGACAGATGCTCGAGCGCATGGAAACGATGGCTGATGGCGTTCTTCTCGTCCGTCGTGAGCTCGGCCATGGTCTTGCCCGGCGTATCGACCGGCAGGAACAGCGGGTCGTAGCCAAAGCCGTGATCGCCGCGGCCCTCGTGCGCGATAACGCCCTCGCAGGCGCCCTCGCCATAGGTGACCAGGCCGTCCGTATCGATAAGCGCGACGACGCTCATAAAGCGCGCGGTACGGTCCTCGTCTGCCACGCCTTCCAGGTTAACGAGAAGCTTGGCGTTGTTGGCGGCATCGTCGCCATGCACGCCCGCATAGCGCGCGCTATACACGCCCGGCTCGCCGTCCAGCGCGTCGACGACCAAGCCAGAATCGTCGGCGATGGCCATAAGGCCCGTCTCCTCAACGGCAGCCTGCGCCTTGATGATGGCGTTCTCCAAAAACGTCGTGCCGTTTTCCTCGGGGTCCTCAAAATCGCCCAGCTGACCGAGCGCCACAAAGCGCACCTCGGGCATGACCTTGCCCAAAATGGCCTCGATCTCGGTGAGCTTATGGGCGTTGCCGGTTGCCACGACGATGGTCGCCGCCGGGTCGAGAGTGTCGATGTCAATCTTCTCAAGTGCCATAGCTGGCCTCCTTTGTCTCTATAGCAATGCCGAGTTGAGGACGACGAGGACTTCGGCCTCTCTCCCGTCTCAATCAACGGCAGTCTTATACTTCGACGTTTTCCCAGATAAAACCTGCCAAAATAAACCTGTCCCTTTTTGGCAGGTTAGGCGAGGGCTTGGCGCTGAAGCTCGATGAGCTCGGCGATACCCTTGTCACCCAGGTCGAGTAGGGCGTTGAGACGCTTGCGATCGAAGGGCGCCTGCTCGCCGGTACCCTGGAGTTCGATCATCTCACCGGAATCGGTGGCGACGAGGTTCATGTCGACCTCGGCGTGGCTGTCCTCGGAATAATCCAAGTCGAGCAGGGTGTTGCCGTCGACGACGCCCATGGAAATGGCGGCAACCTGGCCCGTGAGCGGGATGCGCTCGAGTTTTCCCGCCTCGACCCACATGGCAAGGGCGTCGTGCAGCGCCAACCAGGCACCGGTAATGCTCGCCGTACGCGTGCCGCCATCGGCCTGGATCACATCGCAGTCGACGGTAACGGTGTACTCGCCGAGCGCCTTCATGTTGACGACGGTACGCAGGCTGCGGCCGATAAGCCGCTCGATCTCCATGGAGCGGCCCTTGCGGTTGGCATGCTCGCGCTTGCAGCGTTTACCGGTCGAGGCCGGCAGCATCGCATATTCCGCCGTTACCCAGCCGGCCTTGGCGCCCTTGCGCCAACCCGGCACACCCTCCTCGATGGTGGCGGCGCACAGTACGCGCGTGTCGCCGAACTCCGCCAGGCACGAGCCGTGGGCGTGCTTCATGACGCCGCGGGTGAGCTTAACGGGGCGCAGCTCGTTTGCGGCGCGGCCGTTGGCGCGGTTGACCTGCATGTATTCCATGGAACTATCCTTTCGGCAAAAGATGTGGCGAAGCCTCCGGCGACATTGCGAGCCTAACCGAGTTCGTCGATATCGACATGCTCAATGCTTTTAAGCGGCTGGCCAAAGATAAAGCTACCCGCCACCGCAAACTCGGCAATGTTGTCAGACGTGGTGGCAAAGCGATGCTGTGGCTCGGCGGTATCGCCCGCCAGCTGCTCACGGCGCGTGAGGATATCGGTCAGCTCGCGGGTGGTCTCCTCGGCGGAGCTCACCACGCGCACCCCGGGTCCCAGCGCATGGCGGATGGGACCCACCAGCAGCGGGAAGTGCGTACAGCCGAGCACCACGGTATCGATGCCGCGATCGTGCAGCGGCTCGACTGTGGCGCCGACCAGCGCGCGAACGGCTGGCGTATCAAAAATATCCTCGTTCTCGAGCCACTGCTCCTGCAGGTGCGCGCCCGAGGCGAGCTCGTGCTCGACGACCTCGACAAAGCTCGAGGCCGGACAGCCATACACATCGACACCAGCATCCAAATCCTGGATGGCGCGCGTGTAGGCGCCCGAGCGAATGGTGAGGTTGGTGGCGAGCACGCCCACGCGGCGCGTACGCGTGCTGTTGATGGCGGCGCGTGCGCCCGGGGCGATCACGCCGATCACGGGAACGTCGAGCACTTGCTGAGCCAGACGCAAGGCCGCGGCGGTCGCCGTGTTGCAGGCGATGACCATGATCTTAACGTCGTGCCTCGATAGCCAGCGGCCCGCCTGCAGCGCAAACGAGCGAACCTCGTCCTCGGTGCGGGTGCCATAAGGGCAGCGTTTAGTGTCACCGAAATAGTAGACGGACTCGTGCGGAAGCGCCGTTGCGATCGCGCGCGCGACCGTTAAGCCGCCCAGGCCCGAGTCGAACACGCCGATCGGACGCGTGTCCCCGGCCAGATTATCGATATCGGACATTACCTCACCAGATTCTCTCTCGAAAAATGCGACCACTCGTGATGCGTCGCGCTACGAACGGGCTGCGACCAGCAGCTCGGCCGTTGCCACCCAACCGTCGACAATCTTGCCGCGCGTAATATAGGCATTGTCGCAGGCGTCCAAGAACTCCGGGGCACCGGCGCTCGTCAGACCGTTCTCGACCAGGCAGAACATGCCAACATGGTCGGCCATGTAGAAGTCGGACTCGGAGTCGCCGAGCGCAAGCGTCTCCTCGAGCTCGATCCCCAGGTGCTCGCAGAAGCGCGCAATGGCAACGCCTTTGTTGAGACCCGCCGGATTGATGTTGAAGGCGCGGCCGTCCTCGACGCGATTAAGCTCGAGCGTCGTCGGCTTGGACAGGTGAGTCAGATGGCCGTTGCAAGCCCAGACCAGACCGCAGCCGGCCTCGTCCAGGATGGCCTGGACCTCATCGTCGGGCACATCGCCGCGCATGCCGACGGTGACCTCACGGTACTTGTAGCCGGTCGACATGTCGTTGTGGTATTCGATCTTGTGCGGCCAGCGGGCAAGGATCTTCTCGCACACGCCGGTCTGCTCGATCACCTGGTGCGGCGTGAGACCGCAGGCGGGGTCGTAGGGCATGTCGCCCGTCAGGTACTCCCAGTCGTTGGCCTTGAGGTCGTACATGACCAGGCCGCCCATCTCGCCGATGTAGGAGTTGAGGCCGAGCACGCGGGCGTCCTCATGGATCATGGTGCGATTGCGACCCGAGGTGGGGACCACCTGGATGCCGGCACGGGCGAGCGCGACAACCGCCTCGACGAGCTTGGTCGAGGGATTGCCGTCGTTATCGCGCAGTACACACGAGCCGGGGGCGAGCATCGTGGCGTCCAGATCGGTAAAGACATACTTGACCTTGGCAAGACGCTCGCGCACCTCGCCCGAAAGCTCGGCAACGGTCGGCAGGATGTTGTGGGACATGGTCACTCCGTTTACATAGAAGGGGCTGGTCTAGGCGTCGTACGCCGCAAGGGTGCGCTTGAGAATCGAACCGTCGCGCTCACAAGGCTCGGGTCCGTTCTTGCGCAGCATACACTCTTCCTCGCCCTTACCGGTCACGATGACCACGGCAGGACGGACAGTTTCGCGCACGGCAGTCTCGATAGCGGCAACGCGATCAGTCACGATTTGCCAGTTATCATTTCCCTGCGCTTGAACGTTGCGCGCGATCTCGGCGCAGATGTCCTCGACATCCTCGGGGCCGGGGTCATCCTCGGTAATCACGATTCGGTCGGCATACTTGCCAGCGGCGATGCCCATCGTGGTGCGTCGATCGACACCCTTACCGCCCGTAGCGCCAAATACAACCGCCAGCTCGCGCTCGGGATAGTTCTCGCGCAAGTCGCGCAGGAGTGTCTCGAGGCTCATGCCGTTATGTGCAAAATCGACGATGCCCAGGATTTTGCCCGATACGGACGGATAGAGCTCCATACGACCGGGAACGAAGACGCCCTCAAAGCCATGGACGATACCCTCTTCGGAAATGCCCAGGGCCTCGGCGCAGGCAATAGCGGCAAGCGCGTTGGACACATTGAACTTAACCGGCGTGGGAATCACAATGTCACGCGTAAAACGGGGCGTGCGCACCGTTGCCACCACGCCGCAGTCGCCATTGCGAATCGCCAGCGCAAGCACGTCGGCACGCTCGTCGGTCAGGGAGAACGTCACCGTACGTTCGCAACGAGATGCCGCCTCGAGCGCGCGATCGACCTTATCCATATCGAGATTGACCACGGCAAAACGGCTCTGCGAGAAGATTTTGAGCTTGCTGGCAAAGTAATCCTCGAGCGTCGGATGCTCAATCGGCGAAATGTGATCCTCGCCGATATTGGTAAAGGCGCCGACTTCAAAGTCAATCTTGCCCGTACGCTCGTATTTGAGGCCCTGACTCGATGCCTCCATAACCAGCCACGGAGCGCCCGCCTCGGCGGCATGTGCGATACGCGACTGCAGCAGGAAGGATTCGGGGGTCGTCAGCTTGGAAGGGCCCGTCTCGATGCCGTCGTCGAACTCAATGCCCGTATTAAGAGCGGGTCGATGACAGCCCGTAAGCTTGGCCTCGTTGGCGAGGATGCCGCGCAGATAAAAGCTGCAGGTCGACTTACCCTTGGTGCCTGTAAAGGCGCAGACCTTCACCTTACCCGACGGGTGCCCATAAAAGGCATCTGCCACCACGGCGAGCGTGCGACGAATATCGCTCACAATCACCGCGGGAAGATCAACATCGTAATCGACCTCGGAAACGTAGGCCACGGCGCCATCGGCGATTGCCGAAAGCAGGTACTCGCGCTTAAACGCACGGCCCTTGCAGACAAACAACGTGCCCGGACGCACCTGGCGCGAGTCATCAGTCGCAAACTCAATGCGCTGGTCGCACGAAGCGCTCGGTCTGGAAACAACAAGGTCATCTTCCTCGAGCAACTCTATATAGCGCATCAGAGTTAGCTTCTCTTGTGTCGGACTCGACATACAAAGACCTCTCTCGCTAAATTCAGCCTTAAAGGGCAGAAGACGTCCCGCGGCAGAAACGATGAAACATTCTGTATTATCAACCATCCTAATATGCCACCTGACCTTGCGCGCATCACAGCCTTCTAAAAAATTGCATGGACTGTGCCGTGGTCTAATAAATGGCAACAGTGTTCACCCCGTGTAAAAACAAGGAAATCTGGGTGCTGTTCTTTAACATAGTGTTCGCAACCACGTCCCGCCGCTTCGTCTGAAGATCGGGACGTGGTTTTTTCGGTTCGCTCGGCGCTTATGCCCCATCACGAAACAAAAGATTGGCATGATAGTAAAGATTATTTGACATCAGCTGCCGCAATCTTTGCGGCAGTACACCTGAGCCGTCAGCAGAAAGGATCTTGCATGTGCGGTTTTGTCGGTTTTACCGGTACAGATGAACAGAGTGAGCTGGTTCTCACGGCCATGATGAATCGCATCATCCACCGTGGTCCCGATATGGGCGGCCAGCATATCGTCGACAACGTTGCCCTTGGCTTCCGTCGTCTTTCGATTCTCGATCTTTCCGAAGCTGGAGCCCAGCCCATGTCGAGCGACGACGGCAAGGTCACGATTGTCTTCAACGGAGAGATCTACAACTTCCAGGAGCTTCGCGCCGAGCTGGAGGCGGCCGGCTACGCCTTCCACTGCAACGCTGATACCGAAGTCCTGGTACACGGTTACGAGGAGTGGGGCGAGGACCTGGTCAACCGTCTGCGCGGCATGTACGCGTTCGTGATTCACGACCAGAACAAGAACAAACTCTTTGGCGCTCGCGACATCTTTGGTATCAAGCCGTTCTATTACTACCAGGCATCCGATGGCTCGCTGCTGTTCGGCTCCGAGATCAAGAGCTTCCTGGACCATCCCAAGTTTGAGAAGGCTGTCAACCACGACGCGCTGCGCCCCTACCTGACGCTGCAGTTCCCCGCCACGGAGGAAACGTTCTTTAAGGGCGTGTTCAAGCTTGCCCCGGCGCATTGCTTTACGTATGACCTGACGACCAACACCATGGACATCAAGCGTTACTGGAGCTGCGACTTTACCGACGACAACTCCAAGACCTTCGAGGAGTACGTGGACGAGTGTGATAAGGTCGTGCACGAAAGCGTCGCTGCGCACCGAATCGCCGATGTTAAGGTGGGCTCGTTCCTTTCTGGCGGCGTCGATTCCAGCTACATTGCCGCCTGTCTCATGCCCGACACCACGTATTCCGTCGGCTTCGATTACAAGAACTTCAACGAGACCAACTACGCTGCCGAGCTTTCCGACAAGCTGGGCATCAAGAACGTGCGCAAGATGATTACCGCCGACGAGTTCTTTGATGCACTGCCCGATATCCAGTACCACATGGACGAGCCGCAATCGAACCTGTCCAGCGTGCCGCTGTACTATCTGGCGCAGATGGCTTCCAAGGAGGTCACCGTCGTCCTTTCGGGCGAGGGTGCCGACGAGCTGTTTGCCGGCTATGAGTGGTACGAGGACACCCCCGAGATGCGCACCTTTAAGAAGCGCGTGCCGCTCGGTGTACGTCGCGCCCTGGGCTCACTCGTTCAGCATCTCCCCTACTTTAAGGGTCACAACTTCCTGACGAAATGCGCCGAGGTTCCCGAGCGCTGGTATGTGGGTCAGGCAAAGGTGTTCGATCCCTCCGAGGTCGACGAGGTGCTCAAGCCCGCTTATGACACCGGCAAGAACGCCGCCGAGATGTGCGCCGAGTACTACAAGCAGGTTCCCAACTGCTGCGAGCTTTCCAAGAAACAGTATCTGGATATGAACATGTGGCTACCGGGCGACATTCTGCTCAAGGCCGACAAGATGTGCATGGCGCATTCTCTGGAGCTTCGCGTCCCGTTCCTGGACAAGAAGGTCATGGAGTTTGCCGAGCACATTCCCGCCAACTACCGTGTTAACGAAGAAGGCTGCAAGCTCGTTCTGCGTCACGCTGCCAACCGCACGCTGCCCGACGAGTGGGCAACGCGCAAGAAGGTGGGCTTCCCCGTACCGGTCAAGTTCTGGCTGCGCCAGCAAAAGTACTACGACTACGTAAAGGAATACTTCACCGCACCGTGGGCTGCCGATTTCTTTGACACCGATGCGCTCATGAAACTGCTTGACGATCACTTTGAGGGCCGCGCGCTCAACCAGCGCAAGATCTATACCACGCTGACGTTCCTCATTTGGTACAAGCGCTTCTTTATCGACGAGAACAAGAGCGCCGAAGTCGCCGCCTAGATTTCGTTATGAATTAGCGGTGAACCACACAGGGTTTCCGCTATACTCAATCCCTGCGGGCGATTGGCGCAACGGTTAGCGCAGGTGCTTTACACGCACAAGGCTGGGGGTTCGAATCCCTCATCGCCCACCACTGAATTGTTAGGCCTCCAGTGATGGAGGCCTTTCTTTTTTTGTGCCCGGTGCATGGGATTCGAACCCGACAGGGTGCGGAGCTGAGGAAACGCGAAGCGTTTTCCAGCGCAGCACGCGAGGAGCGGAGCGACGAAGCGGGGCGCGGGCGGCGCCAGCCGCACGCGGACATTCCTCATCGCCCACCACTGATTTGATAGGCCTCCAGTGATGGAGGCCTTTCTTTTTTGCACACGCCCTATCCCAGCCATGGTAAATCGATAGCAAAACGGGCTCCAGTTCGCCCAATCGTGCGCCAAACGGCACGTGACAGCCTGAAACCCGCTCCAAATTGCTATGTCTGATGGCGCTACGCCAAAACGTCCGACAGAATCTCGATCAGGTTGTCCACGTCGGCCTCTTCGCACACGAGCGGCGGAAGGAAGCGCAGCGTATGAGCGCCCGTAGCGTTGATCACGACACCAGCCCCCAATGCACGGGTTACAACGTCGTGTGCATCACCCGCAGCACCATCCAGATCGCAGCCGAGCATCAGACCGCGGCCACGCACCTCTACCACATGCGGAAGCTTAGCCAGCGCCTGCTCCATATAGGCGCCAACCTTGGCAGTATGCTCGGCATAATCGCCGCGCACAAGCGCGGAGAGCGTCGCGGCACACGCCGCGACAGCCAAGCAGCTACCGCCGAAGGTCGAACCATGATCGCCGGGCTTAAAGACGTCAGCGATTTCCTTCTTTGCCACCACGGCACCCATGGGCACGCCGTCGGCGATTCCCTTGGCAAGGCTCATGATGTCGGGCTCCACACCATAGGTCTGGAACGCAAACGGCTTACCCGTGCGAAAAATTCCGCACTGGACCTCATCGGCGATAAGCACGGCACCCACCTCGTGCGCCAAGTCGCGCGCCGTAGCCATAAACTCCTCGGTCATGGGGTGCACACCGCTCTCGCCCTGAATCGGCTCGAGCATCACGGCGCAAATTTCACTGCCCAACTGCTTAAAAATTGCACGCAGTTCATCTACATCGTTGGGTGCGCAGGCCACAAAGCCACCCGGCAGCGGGCGGAAACTGTCCTGCAGCCAATCCTGCATGGTCGCGGCAATGGTCTCGAGCGTACGACCGTGAAAGCCGCCGCGCATGCACACGATGGTGTTGCCACCGTTGCCGGCACGCTTGGCGTACAGACGCGCGAGCTTCATCGAGCCCTCGTTGGCCTCGGCACCGGAATTGCCAAAGAACGTCTCCCACACCTGCTCGCCCGCAGCCGGAGCGCCAAGTGCCGCCGCCGTGGTCTCGTCGCCAGCGGCAATCGCGTCGGCAAGCACGCGTGCACCGTCCGCATCATCGTTAGCGAGCTTGGACAGCAGCGCCGCGACCTGGCCGCGCTGCTCGATGTAGAAATAGTTGGAGACATGCAGGAGCCTCTTGGTCTGATCCTCGAGCGCCGACAGCACTGCCGGATTGCCGTGGCCCAGGCTGCACACGCCAATACCGGCAAGAAAATCGAGGTATTCGCGACCATCGTCGCCGGTGAGCTTCATGCCGTGGCCTTCGACGAACTCGACCGGCGAGCGACCAAAGGTGTGCATGACGTAGTGGGATTCGAGCGATTGTTGTGCTGCAAGTGACATGAGATACCTTTCGTTAAGCGCCAGGTAGCGCGGAGTTTGGGCGTAATGGCGTAGCAATTTCGAGCCGGCTAGACCGTCTGGAGCTTCTCGACCTCGTCGAGGTTCTCGGTCAGGCGCGCCGCAAAGGTCGAAAGCGGGTGCGGGTGCGTATCGAACTCGTAGGCCGTCTCGGTGGAATGGATCACGGTGCCGACGCCGGCGTCGGTCAGCAGCTCCAGGAGCAGCGAATGCGGCGTGGTACCGTTAATGATGTGGGCGCGGAATACGCCACCGGCAAGCGCATCGACGGCCGCGCGCAGCTTGGGAATCATGCCCTTATCGACCTCGCCACCGTAGAGCATCTCGTTAACCTCGTCGAGCGTTAGGTTGGAGATAAGCGAGTCCTTGTCGCTAAAGTCCTTGTACAGGCCGTCGACGTCAGTCAAAAAGATCGCCTTGTGCGCGTGGAGCGCCGCCGCAACGGCGCCGGCGGCGGTATCGGCGTTGATGTTGAAGAAGCCGCCGTCCTCCCCCGCCGCGACGGTAGCGATGACGGGAATGTACTCGCTATCGAGCAAGCGCTCGATATAGTCGGTGTTGACGTGCGTCACTTTGCCCACACGACCGAGCTCGGGGTCGAGCGGCTCGGCGATGAGCGTGCCGGCATCGCTGCCCGACACGCCTACGGCCAGGTTGCCGTGGCGGTTGATGGCGGCGACCAGCTCTTGGTTGACCTTGCCGCCCAGCACCTCGCGCACGATATCCATGGTCGCCGGCGTGGTCACGCGCTGGCCGTTCTTAAACTCGACGGGAATATCGTAATGGCTCAGCGCCTCGTTGATGGCCTTGCCGCCGCCATGCACGATGACGGGGCGCATGCCGATGATCTTGAGCAAAACGATGTCGCTCATCACGTCGCGGCGCAGTTGCTCGTCAACCATGGCGGCTCCGCCATATTTGATAACGACCGTCTTGCCGGTCAGGTTTTTAATCCACGGCAGCGCTTCGAACAGCAGCTGCGCGGTTGCTTCGTTGGATTCGCTCGAACGACAATCGCGCGCGAATTTCATAATCTGCCTCGTCTTTCGTATCGTTATCACGCTGTGCTTCGCTGTCCGCAATCGCGGCAAGATGCGCAGCGTGCCTGGAATCTAGGAACGGTAGTCGCCGTTGATGGAGATGTACTCGTGCGTGAGGTCGCAGGTCCACACGGTCGTTGCCGCGTCGCCTGCACCCAGGTCGACCGAGATCACGATCTCGGACGCCTCAAAACGTCGCAGAGCCTCGTCCTCGTCAAAGGGAACAGTCAGACCGTCGCGGCAGACAGGCATGCCCATCATGTCGATGGAAACGTCTTCCTGATGAAACTTCACGCCGCACTTGCCGAGCGCCATGGCAACGCGGCCCCAGTTGCAGTCGTGGCCGGCGATGCAGGTCTTGACGAGCGGCGAGTTGGCGACGGCACGGGCGGCGATATCGGCTTCCTCGTCGTTGGCGGCGCCGGTGACGTTAACCGTCACGAGCTTTGACGCACCCTCGCCATCGGCCGCGATGTTGCGCGCCAGGCTCTCGCACACCTCGTGCACGGCAAAGCCCAACTCGTCAAAGGCGTCAGTGCCCTCGACGATAGCCTCGGTATCAGCGGCAGCAGCGCCAGAAGCAAGCATGATGCAGGTGTCGTTGGTCGAGGTATCGGAATCGACTGTCACCTTATTAAAGGTCTGCTTAACGGTCGAGAGCAGTAGGGTGTGGAGCGCCGCCGGCTCGACGGGGGCATCGGTCGTAATGACCGCGATCATGGTGGCCATATTGGGCATGATCATGCCCGAGCCCTTGCACATGCCGCCCACCGTATAAGCGTTGCCCGCATGGCCCACAGCCTCACTGCGATAGCGAACGGCATACTCCTTGGAGTGCGTATCGGTCGTCATGATGGCACGGGCCGCATTGGCACCGCCATGGGCAGAGAGCGCCTCGTAGGCGGACGGAACAGCCGTCTCAAACGTGTCGATCGGCAGAATCTGTCCAATCACACCCGTGGATGCAACTAGGATCTGCTGGGGCTCACAGCCGATAACCTGCGAGGCGATGTTGCAGGTCTCGCGCGCGCAGGCAAGGCCGGTCTCGCCCGTGGCGGCGTTCGCGTTGCCGGAGTTGATTGAAACACCGGCGATAATGCCATAGCCCTTGTCCGCACCGCCCAGGTTGGCACGGCTCACCTGCACGGGCGCCGCGCAAAAGCGGTTGGTCGTAAACACGCCGGCGCCGGGACAGGGCCTATCGGGCACGACGAGCGCATAGTCCAAGCGCTCGGGATTCTTCCGGAATCCCGCATGGATGCCTGCGGCCTTAAAGCCGGCAGCTGCCGTAACGCCACCCTCGACGGCGCGAATCTTAATATCAATCAGGTCGGTATTCATCGTCCCTACGACTCCTTATATCAGACAAAAAAACGGGCATCGGCTGGCACGCCATACCGGTCGCAATTAGTAGACCAGCTTAAAAGTGGCGCCCAACTCGATACTCGACTACCAAATCGTTAACAATCGAATGTGCTACACCGGGCACGCCACTGTGGGCAAGCCTCGTCGCTCGTCAAAGCCAAAAACGATGTTGGCGCACTGGACCGCCTGGCCTGCTGCACCCTTGCACAGATTGTCGATAGCACCCGTCGCCACCAGCACGCCCGCGCGCTTGTTGAGCGCAAGACCGATCTGGGCAGCGTTGGTGCCGACGACCGAAGCCGTCTTGGGCTGCTGGCCGGCATCGAGCACGCGCACAAAGGTGCGACCGGCGTAGAACTTCTTGTAATGGTCGACGACGTCCTCAAGGGCCAACGTGTCGAGAGCCTGCGGCGCGAGCGGCATCGTCACCGTGGAAAGCAGACCGCGCTTGAGCGGTGCCAAGTGCGGAGTAAAGACGACGCGATCGGTCAGGCCCAGGATCTGCTCAATCTCGGGCGTATGGCGATGCTTGCCCACGCCATAGGCCTCCAGGTTCTCGTCCGCGCTACAAAAATGGGTGCGGGCGTTGCAGGACTTACCGGCACCCGTCACGCCACTAATGGCATCGACGATTACGGGGCCGTTCTCGGCCACCCAGCCCGCACGCACGGCAGGAGCGGCTGCAAGGCTCGTTGCGGTGGGATAGCAGCCGGCGCAGGCGACCAACACGGGCCTGCCAGCGGCATGGCTGGAAGCAGCGGTCCCTAAGTCCTGGCAGAACAGCTCGGGCAGGCCGAAAGCGCGGATCTTGAGCAACTCGGGGCTCGTGTGCTCGGCGGCATACCATGCCTCAAAGACAGACGCGTCGCTCAGACGGTAATCAGCCGAAAGATCAAAGCAGGAAACGCCTGCGGCAAGCAGTGCAGGCACCTGTGCCATGGCAGCCGTGTGCGGCACGGCAAGAAAAACCGCATCGCAGCTCTTGAGCTCGGGGGCGTCATGCGTGGTGAAAACCAGGTCGCTCACGCCAGCAAAGCTCGGATACACCGCGGACAGCGGCTGGCCGGCATCGGCGTTGGACGTAATGGCCACAAGTTCAAACTCGGGATGGCCGAACACGAGGCGAATGAGCTCGGCTCCGGCATATCCAGCCGCGCCGACGATTCCAACCTTCAAAGACATATCAGACTCCTTGTCTGCGATTTATGCACCGATGCGCATTTCGCAGCGGTCGTTATGAAGTGGTTTGAAACTTTAGCACCAAAAGATGCATGAATACGTAAATGGCTTGCGTGTTCATGCATTGAAACATTCCCGACACATTCGCTTGAAGGAATTGACAAATGGAGCGGTCCCGTGTTGCCCGGCGCCCCTTACGGCGCCGGGCAACACGGGGCCCGCCCATGCGAAAACTAAGTTGTTAGGATGAGCCAGCTGGCTAGAGCTCGACTGGCACCCATTTGTCGTGATTGCAGATAAATGCCTCGGGATCCTCGACGCTAAAGAAGACGAGCGCGGGGTCGTTAGGCCCCTCATAGTGCTCGCTCAAGCGCTCAAGATGCTTCCATCCGGCCTCGCGCATTTCGCTCGAAGCCCGGTCTTCCAGCCCCGCACGCCCGCGCAGGATCAACCAACCATGGCCCGGCCACCAACTCGTGGCCTCAAAGCGCTGGTTTTGCAGCAGCTCCTGCCACACATCTTTGGTGCGCGCTGTCACAAACCACAGCTTGCCATCCTGAATCTGCGCAAACGAGAACGGACGCACATGCGGCTGCCCGTCCACGCTCGTCGCCAGATACCACGCCGGCACCGACGTCAGATACTCCAGCACCGTATTCAATCCGTCCACGTTTCCTCCTGTCGCCTGACCAGTCTTTTTGGAATGGGTAGTCAATTTGGGAAATTAGAGCTCGAGGCGCTCTTCGCTGCCGTCGATATCGCAGAATCGCGCAGCGATGTTGCGGACCGAGAAGAATGCAAGGCGGCCGTCGTTGGCACTATCGTGTTGCTCGCCAATGCCCACCATGTGCTTAAAGCCCGCTTGGCGCACCTTGTCGCTCACGAATGCATCGTCCTCGAGCGCGGCCTCGCCAGTTAACACGATCCAGCACTCCCCCGGCTTCCAGCCCGATACCTCAAACTTGGGATTCGCGCTCAACTCCGCCCACACGTCCTTGTCGCGCGACGTGCAAAACCACAGCTTGCCGTCATCGACCATGGCAAACGAAAACGGCCTCACGCGGGGCTGATACCCGTCGCTCGCATCGGTCGTGGCAAGATACCACGCCGGAATGCGCCTGAGATACGAGCAGGCGCGCTCGAGCTGAGCCGTGCGATCGATGTCGGTCATAGAGACCCCTTTCTTGCGCTCGAATCGAGCTTAGACAAGTTGAAGATTGATAACGACAACGCATGTCACCAGCAGCGCCATCGCCACCGCGGCCAGTGCATCCCCCCGGCCAAACGTAAGCGCATGCAGACGCGTGCGTCCCTGTTCGCCGTGATAGCAGCGCGCATCCATGGCGGCCGAAAGCGTCTCGGCATGACGGAACACGCCGGTGAACAGCGGAATCGCCACACTGCCGAGCATGCGCACACCGCCGAGCGGACCGCCCGTCACGCGCGCGCCGCGGCTTGCCTGTGCATCGGCCGTCTGTTTCATCTCGGTGGCAAATTGCGGCATAAACCGCAGCGCGATACCCATAATCATGCCGAGTTCGTGCGCCGGAAGCCCCACGCGCGCAAATGGTGCGAGCAGACGTTCAAAACCCGTGGTGAGGTCGAGCGTCGGCGTGGTGAGTGTAATGGCGCTCATGCCGGCCATCATCAACGTCAGGCGGCACGCCACAAACGCAGCAGAACGCAGCGAGCCCTCGCTCACCTGCAAAAAGCCAAGCTGCCACAGGATGCGGCCGCTCTGATCGGAAAACAGGTTGAGCACCGCGACCACCACGACAATCGCCAGTAGCGGCGCCATCGATGATAGGACCCGGCGCAACGGCACCCGGGCCATGACATAGACCAGCGCGACAAACATTGCGACCGGCACCAGCCCGCGGAAGCTGCCAACGGTGAGCACGGTGATCAGAAATGCGAACCCTAGGAGCAACTTGGTGCGCGGGTCCAGTCGATGGACCGCGCTATCTCCAGGATAGTAGCTACCAAACGAAAACGCCTCCATTAGCAGCCCTCCTCTCGCGCGGGCATCTTGGAATCGACCTGGCACAGGGCGTCCGCGGGCTTGCCCGCACGGCCCATCAGCACGCCGGCCAGCTCATCGGCCAGCGACTCAACCGTATAGAGTTTGTCGAAGCGCAGCGGCACGCCAGTCCCAGCAAGTGCCAACGCCATACGCTGAGCGGCAGGAACACCTAGACCGATCGACTTGAGCTCGTTCGCGCGCGCAAACACCTGCGCGGGCGTTCCCTCGGCAAAAACGGCGCCCTCGTTCATCACAACGATACGGTCACAACAATTTGCCAGGTCATCCATGCTGTGCGAAACCATGACAACGGTCAGGCCCTCGCGATGGAGCCGATCGATGAGCCCCAGGAAATCCCTGCGCGCAGCCGGATCGAGCCCCGCCATGGGCTCGTCGAGTACCAGGACCTCGGGCTCCATGGCGAGCACGCCGGCAAACGCCACGCGGCGCTGCTGGCCGCCCGAAAGCTCAAAGGGGTTCTTGTCGCCTATCGCGGCAAGGTCGAGACCCACGCGCGCAAGCGATGATGCGACACGGCGCGCAACCTCGTCTTGCGGCAGGCCAAGGTTGCGCGGGCCAAACGCCACGTCCTGCGCCACGGTCTCGGCAAATAGCTGGCGCTCGGGATACTGAAACACCACGCCGACCTTGGCCTTAACCGCGGCGGCGTCTTTCTTGTTTGATAGGTCGAGCCCCAGCGCGCAAACGCTTCCCTCCTGCGGACGAATCAACCCGTTGAGATGCTGAACCAGCGTCGATTTACCCGAGCCGGTATGACCCGCCAGGCCCAGAAACTCGCCGCGGCGCACCGTCAGCGAAACATCACGTAGCGCCCAGGGGCTGTTTGGATCGTTACCCCAAAGAGCCTGTTTGCTCGATGCGTCCGCAGTGGTCGAGCGCTTGTGCCATCGACGGCGCTCGCGGGCGCTCAGCGAGTAACTATGCGAGAGATGCGAAATCTCGATAACGGGCTCCGACGCGGCCATCCCATCGGCCGCAGAGGATCCATTGTCAAGCATACGAGAATCGGATGCGGAAGGCTGTGCTGCGACGTCCGCCCCGCTCCGCTCGGCATAAACCTGTGCAATCTCGGCGACCATATCCGCCTCACGCACCTGCGCGCAAACGGGCACGCCCTTCGCACGAAGCGACCTGCCCAGACAGCACGACGCCGGCATATCCAGGTTGAGCTGCGCAAGTTCGTCTGCCCGCGTCAAGATTTCCTCGGGCGTACCGAGCATGGCAACGCGCCCCGCCCGAAACACCGCGACACGATCGGCCTCGGCGGCCTCTTCCATAAAGTGCGTAATCATCACGATGGTCATACCGCGATCGTGCAACGCGCGGCAAGCCTTCATAAGGCCCTTGCGCCCACGCGGATCGAGCATCGAAGAAGCCTCGTCCAATATGAGCACGCGCGGTTCCATGGCGAGCACGCCGGCAAGCGCCACGCGCTGCTTTTGGCCGCCCGAAAGCGCGTGGGTCTCATGGCGCTCAAAGCCCACCAGGCCCACGCCCTTCAGCGCCTCGCGTACGCGCTGCGCAATTTGCGCCGATGGCACGCCAAGGTTTTCGGGACCAAACGCAACGTCATCTTCGACAAGCGTTGCTACCAGCTGATCATCGGGATTCTGGAATACCATGCCCGCGGTCGAACGAATGTCGTAGACCAGCTCGGGGTCGGACGCATCCATGCCGTTGATACGCACCGTGCCCGCATCGGGCTGCAACAGTGCATTCAGATGCTTGGCAAACGTCGACTTGCCCGACCCATTGCCACCGAGGATGCAGAAAAACTCGCCGTCCTCAATGTTCAGATCGACACCGTCGAGTGCCGGTACGGCACCGTCATAGCTAAAGGAAACGCCCCGACACTCAATCATGCGCGGCCTTTGACCTGGTCCTTTTTAGGCGTGATGAGGTTGGAGACCGCCTTATACACCGCCAGCGTCAACACCGAGTTAAGCACGGTCTTGATAAGGTTGAACGGCAGCACGGCAGGAAGCATGAGCGGGGCGATCACATCGACCGAGCCATACCAGAACCAAACGCCAATGGTAAGGTTTGCGGCCATAGACAACGCCGTAGCGGCAATAACGCCGAGCACCAGGCCAATCACGGCACCCTTATAGGTATGCATCTTCTGGTAGACGATAGCCGCGGGCAGAATGTAGCCCAGCGTGGCAACCAGGTTCATAAGCGCGCCGACCCAGTCGCCCGTAGTGAGCGCATGGATGACGATCGCCATGGCGGCAACAGCGGTACCGGCACCGGGGCCATATGCAAACCCGCACACCATCGCCGGCACCAGCGACGGGTCATACGTCAAAAACGGCGCCGAAGGAAGAATGGGCAGCTGCACATACATAAAGAGCGCGCCCAGGGCACACATAAGCGCCATGGTTACGAGCTGTTTGGTGCTCCACCTATTCGTGTTCTCAAAATGGATATGCTGCGACTGTTCAGACATAAGATCACCTGCCTCTTTCATCCGGACTCTAACCGTTGGTACTGGGGTCTCACCAGTTCAGCCGGCATGCGAACCAACGCACACACGGGTCGCGGACTCATCGGCTCGGTCGCAGACACCTCGCCTGCGCCACGGCGTCCCCTTGACACCGCCCGATTTACCGCCAGTGGGGAATTCCACCCCGCCCTGAAACAGCAATTGCAAGTGTAGCACGAGCAGGTTTTCACGCAAGTATGCCAAGGGTAATTTATGGTGGGGATCAGTTGCCGCAACAACCACGTTCCCCACCCATCCCAAAGTAGCGCGCCTTTCGCGCAAAGCGCGAAACAGCGAAGGGGACACGCATTCCCATCAACCACGTCCTTCTCCGCCCGCCGACCTCAAGGCCGTAAACGCAGGGAATCCGGGGGCGTGACGGGGCTTCTCTCCGGAACATTCCGCACGCAAAGAGGCTCCGCAGCGCAAAGCGCGATGCGGAGCCTCTTTGCATGTCCGAGGACGTTCCGGAGAGAAGCCCCTCACGCCCCCGGATTCCCGGTGGGAGTTCTAGACCTTGTCGGCCTTAGTACATACCGCCGCCCTGCTGGCCAGCGGTGGCAGCAGCGATAGCGTCCTCAAGCTGAGTGTTTTTGGGCACATCGGAGACGGTGGCCTCGGTGATGAGGATCAGGCTGGCGACAGAAGCGGCGTTCTGCAGGGTGACGCGGCTGACCTTGACGGGGTCGAGGACGCCCATCTCGATCATGTCGCCCCACTCGCCGTTGGCAGAGTTGAGACCCTGGCCGGCGGGCAGCTCGGCAACCTTGTCGACCACGACAGCGCCCTCAAAGCCAGCGTTCTTGGCGATGGTGGCGACCGGGGCGGTCAGAGCCTTCTTGACGATGTCGACGCCGATCTTCTCCTCGGGGTCGTCGATCTCGACAGCGTCGAGCGCAGGAGCAGCGTCCATGAAGGCGACGCCGCCGCCAGCGACAATGCCCTCCTCGACAGCAGCGCGGGTAGCCTGCAGGGCGTCCTCGACGCGATGCTTGATCTCCTTGAGCTCGGACTCGGTAGCAGCGCCGACCTTGATGACGGCAACGCCACCGGAGAGCTTGGCCAGGCGCTCCTGGAGCTTCTCACGGTCGAAGTCAGAGGTGGTGTTCTCCATCTCACCCTTGATCTGAGCGATACGAGCGTCGATGGCCTCCTTGGAGCCAGCGCCGCCGACGACGACGGTGTTGTCCTTGGAGATGGTGACGGACTTGGCGGTACCGAGCATATCGGCGGTGATGTCAGCGACCTTCACGCCCAGCTCGTCCAGAGCAGCCTGACCACCGGTGAGGACAGCGATGTCCTCGAGGATGCGCTTGCGGCGGTCGCCGTAGCCCGGAGCCTTGACGGCGCAGACGTTGAGGGCGCCACGGATCTTGTTGAGGACGAGGGTAGGCAGAGCCTCGCCGTCGATGTCCTCAGCGATGATGAGCAGGCCACGGCCAGCGCGCTGGACAGCCTCGAGAACAGGCATGATGTCCTGGACGCTGGAGATCTTCTGGTCGGTGATGAGGATGTACGGATCCTTCATCACGGCCTCCATGCGGTCGTTGTCCGTGACGAAGTAAGCGGAGACGTAGCCCTTGTCGAACTGCATGCCCTCGACGGTGTCGATGGTGATGTCGAACGTCTGGGAATCCTCGACGGTGATGACGCCGTCCTTGCCCACGACCTCCATGGCCTCGGCGATCTTCTCGCCGACCTCGGGGTCACCGGCGGAGATGGTACCGACGGAAGCGATCTGCTCCTTGGTCTCGACCGGCTTGGCCTGCTTCTTCATCTCGGCGACGGCGGCGTTGACGGCCTTGTCGATGCCGCGACGGATGGCCAGCGGGTTAGCGCCAGCAGCAACGTTGCGCAGACCGTCGTTGACGATGGCCTGAGCGAGCAGGGTTGCGGTAGTGGTGCCGTCACCCACGGTATCGTTGGTCTTGGTGGCGACCTCCTTCACCAGCTGGGCACCCATGTTCTCGATGTTGTCCTCGAGCTCGATCTCCTTGGCGACGGAAACGCCGTCGTTGGTGATGGTCGGAGCACCGAACGTGCGCTGCAGAGCGACATAGCGGCCCTTGGGGCCCATGGTGACGGTAACGGCGTCGGCCAGAGTGTTGACGCCCTTTGCGAGCTTAGCGCGGGCATCGGTGTTGAACGTAATGTTCTTTGCCATGGTGAGTAATCCTCCAAAAGAAATGTGACTCGCGTCGCCGCTTCCGAGTCCTATGCAGCGAGCGCGTTCAAAGACGAATCAGAGATTCTGACGAGACTAGGCCTCGACGACAGCGTAGATGTCGTCGGCGCGCATCAGCAGATACTTCTCGCCGTCGACCTTGACCTCGTTGCCACCGAACTTACCGTAGATGACAACGTCGCCAACCTTGACGTCCATGGGGATGCGCTCACCCTTGTCGTTGACCTTGCCGGCGCCCACGGCAACGATGGTGCCGCGCTGCGGCTTCTCCTGAGCGTTGCTGGCGATGTACAGACCAGAGGCGGTCTTCTGCTCGGCCTCGTCGGGCTTGACCAGGACGCGATCTGCAAGCGGCTTCAAAGACGACATGCTTGTTTCCTCCTTTGTGGGCCGCGCGGTCATGCCGCGCGGGTTAACCCTTTTTGTTTGCGTACGCGTTGAATGGTACCCACGAATGGCGGGTTATACAACACGGAGTCAAAAAATCTTATTTTTTGGCACTTAGATTTTCTGAATGCCGGGGGATAACTTGTACGCGGCTCCCGTGTGGCGCCGGAGGGGCGGGATATAAGGTTTCCTGCTCGGGCAGTCCTGCTCGCACGAAGGCCACATTAAGTGGCCTTCGGCTCGTGCGGAACTCGCGATAAGCCTTATATCCCGCCCCTCCGGCGCCACACGGGAGCTGAGTCAACGTTATCGGACCCGGCATTCAGAAAAGTCAGTGCAGCAAAATGGCGATGCGGATGGCGACATGGACATGGTTTTCGCCGCGCGCACGGGTCCCCTGGGGAGCACCGTGCATTTTTGGGAGTATTCAGCAGGCCAGGGCGGCTGCATACGCGCCGGACACACCATATTGGTCCCAAAGACGCCTTCGACCGGCGATTTGGGTCGGTAGACAGAGCTCGTCGAGACAAACAAGCGTGCCTCGCGCCACGTCGGACCCCAAAATGACGTCAATCTCCGCAATGTTACTCAACTGCAGCGGCACCGGCGGGGCTTGCGGTGCTGAATACTCCGTTTTTTGCACGGCCCAGGCGGGGGTACATCAGGGCCAGAAAGAACATCCCAGCTTTTTTATGCAATCTGCAATGAGAAGTATGCAAAACATCAAGGGTCGACATTGCTGATGTCCAAATTGAGCGCGGGGCAGCGGCGCCTCCGCCCCATGTCCAAATACAACAGAGCAGGGACACTCATGGCGGATCCTCACCGAAACGCAAACGCGGCTCGAGCACCATCCCAAAATAGGCCGCCCGAGCCGCGTTTAACGGTACGACATGAATTCTTAGCGCTCGTAAATCAAGTTACCTGCCAGGTAGGTTGCCTGAACCTTGGTAGCCTGGAGCTCTTGAGGGTCGATGGTGAGCGGGTTTTGGTCAAGGACCGCCAGGTCGGCATACTTGCCGGGCTCTAGGCTGCCGAGGTTTTGCTCGTCGCCCGCTGCGTACGCGCTGCCAAGCGTGTAGTTGCGCAGGGCCGTTGCCGCGTCGATACGCTCGCTCGGCAACCAGCCGCCCTCGGGCCAGTGGCTGCGGGGGTCTTGGCGCGTGATAGCCGTGTAGAGCACGTTCATGCTGGTAACGGCTGTGATGGGGCTATCGGTGCCGAAGGCTTGGCGGATGCCGCGCTGTTTATAGGTCGCAAACGGCCACATGATGCGGCTGCGTTCCAAGCCCAGGTCGCGCTCCGGACCACCCGGGTCGAGCGTGATATGGCAGGGCTGACTCGAGGCAATGACATTGAGTTTGCGCAGACGATCGATGTCCTCGGGCAGCAGATTCTCCAAATGCTCAAGCGTATTATGGCCGTGCTGGGGCAAGCCGTAGAGCTCTGCCGCCTCCTCAAAGATATCGAGTGCGGCATGGATGGCGCCGTCGCCGATAACGTGGATGCGCACGGTGTGGCCGCGCTCGGCCGCCGCCAGAACCAGCTTGCGCATGCGCTCGACGGGAACCGTCAGACGACCCTGGTCGCCCGGGAAGCGCGGGTTGGTATAGGGATCGGTGAGATATGCGGTATGCTCGCTCGACACGCCGTCGAAGAACTGCTTAAAACCCGGCGCCGAAAGCAGCGCGTTGTTCGCGTAACGTACCTGCAGCTCTTCCAGACGCGACTGGTCATCCAGCAGCGTGGGAAACAGATGGGCACGAATGCCCAGCCTACCGGCCGTCTGCAATTTGTCGTAGACATCGTCGCGGATAAAATCGCAGCCCGGCATGGGCATGAGCGACATATCGCAGATCGAAGTAATACCCTGCTCGGCCATGCGCCTCATTTGATCGGCGTAAGCGCTTGCGATGCGACCTTCGTCCAGCCACTCAAGGCAGCGCGGCAGCAGCTGCATGGCAGCCGCTTCGTGCGCAATGCCCGTGAGCTCGCCGCTTGCGTCCTTGTCGTAACTGCCGCCCGCTGGCGGCTCGCTGTCGCGCGTGACGCCGAGCGCCTCGAGTGCGCGGCTGTTGAGCCAAAGCGTGTGCCCGTCGCCCGAATACATAACGCAGGGACGATCGGGGAATGCTGCATCGAGCGACGCCTTGGTAGGATGCTCGGGCGGGTCCCAACGGTAGTCGCGCCAGCCCTGCGTCACAACCCAGGCGTCGTCGGGCAGGTCCTGGGAAAACTCGAGCGCGTGCTGCACCAGTGCCGCCTCGGACGTGCCCATATCCATGAGCATGTACGGCGAGGAACCGACCGAGGTATGGAAGAAGTGCAGATGAGCGTCATGGAAACCGGGGCAGACAAACTGCTCGCCGTAGTCGAGAACCGGCGTGGCGGCAGGCGCGGCGGCGATCACGTCATCGGGCGCACCGACTGCGACGATACGGTCGCCTGCGATGGCAATCGCCAGCTCGCGGGCGGTATCGATGCCGTCTTGCGCGGTAAAGACGTTCTTGGAGCGGATAATCCGATCGATATGTTGCATGGGCATCCCCATCTCTGGCAGGAAATTCAACACCCCCGAGTGTACTCCCCCGCCCTTGCAACAAAACCCCAAGCGGCAAACGGCAACTTTACCAGCCCTAGCGGCAGGTGGCATACTGGAGAGAGCCTGTACGATTTTGCGATCAACCCAGCAAGGAGCAAATCGACCATGACGAAGACCAAGGCACAGCAGATTATGGCGGCGACCGAGGCTCGCGCGGCTGACGACGTCACCGCAGCCATCCAAGATATCGCCGCCGAGTTTGAACCCTACATCATTAAGCAGCGTCGGCACTTCCATAAGCACCCGGAGCTGAGCCTCGCCGAAGAGCGCACGACTTCTGACATCGCCAACCAGCTCGACGCCATGAATATCCCCTACGAGCGTCCCCTTAAGACGGGCCTGGTGGCGACCCTTCGCGGCACCGCGCCCGACGCCTATCGCGAGGACGGCACGCCGCGCCGCCGCATCCTGCTGCGTGCGGATATCGACGCCCTGCCCGTCACCGAGCAGACCGGCGAGGATTTCTCCAGCGTCAACGAGGGCTGCATGCACGCCTGCGGCCACGACTGCCACATCGCCATGATGCTCGGCACGCTGCAGATCCTGCGCCATATGACAGACGACATCCACGGCGAGGTCCGCATCGTCTTCCAGCCCAGTGAGGAAAACGGCCAAGGCGCCAAACTCATGATCGGCACGGGCGTGCTCGACGGCGTCGATGGTGCCTACGCCGCGCACATCTGGAGCGAGGTCGACGCCGGCACCGTAAGCTGCGAGCCCGGCCCGCGCATGGCCAATACCGACTGGTTCCGCATCGATGTCCGCGGTACCTCGTGCCACGGCGCCATGCCCCAGCGCGGCCACGACGCCGTTATGGTTGCCGCCGAGATTGTCAACGCCCTGCAGACCATCGTCTCGCGCGAGATCAGCCCCTACGAGCCGGCCGTCATCACCGTCGGCGAGTTGCACGGCGGCACCGCGCGCAACGTTATCGCCGGCACGGCCTACCTCGCCGGCACGGTACGCACCTACGGCGATTCAACCCACGAGGAAATGCCGGAGCTTATGCGCCGCATCGTGGAGCATACCGCGGCGGCCTTGGGCGCCGAGGCAGAGCTCACCGACTACACCATCGCCAACTACAAGGTCGAAAACGACGCGGCCTCGAGCGAGCGCTGCCGTCAGGCCGTAATTAAGTGTCTGGGTCCCGCCGGCCAAGGCCATTATCGCGGCACACTTTCGGGCGAGGATTTTTCGGAGTACCTGCGCCGTGTGCCGGGCGTGCTCGCCTTTGTAGGTACGCGTAACCCCAAAATTGGCGCCACGTACGCCCAACATTCCTGCTTCTACAAGATCGACGAGACTGTGCTGGCAAAGGGCTCCATGGTGGCCGCCCAGTATGCTATCGACTTTTTGGCCGAGCCCACGCAAGAGGAGCTCGACGGCCCCGCGATCACCGCGGTCGCCGAAACCAACCCCGATCTGGCCGCCAAGTTGCGCTCTGCCAAGGCGACGACCGCCGAGGCTCGTGACGCCATCCACGACGCCCGCACGGCTCGCCATGCCGCAATCAAGAGCATCCACGAAGCCCGCGCCGCCGCTCGCCGCGAGGAGAAACACGACGAGTAGTCGTCACACCCATCCATAACAGCCTGGCTGGAGCAAAGCGGGGGCGGACGCGTCGAAACGTCCGCCCCCGCTCATCTGTCAAGCGTTATTTCTACCATTTCTACCCCGTCCCCAAATGGCAGGCGGCATGCTACTCGTCCTGAGGGTCCTCGTCGGAACTTGACTCGGGCGCCGGCTCGGGCGCAGGCGCCGGCTCAGGTGCAGGTGCCGACTCGGGCTCAGGCGCAGGCGCAGGGTCAGGCTCAGGCACGGGCGCCGGCTCGGGCGCGGGCTTGGGCTCAGGCGCGACATCCGGAGCACTGTAACCCGAGGGAGCGGACTTCTTCTCGAAGGGCAATACAAAGGTCAGGACGTCGTCCTTGTCCTCGTCAACCCACTCGCTTGCATAACGTGCGACCCAATAGCCAACGGCACGATGCTTGAGCATCTTGCCAAAGACCGTAAGAAATACGGTGACAAAAGCGACCAGCACCAGGAACAGCACGAGTGTGATGCCACCGCCGGCAACAATCGCCTCAATACCCGTAGGACGATAGTAGTAGCTATACATACCGACAGAGGCAACGGCGCCAAAGACGACCGTCAAGATCCATGTGACAACGTTGGCGACCAGGCCCGTCAAAAACTCGGGAAGGAACGAAGCGCAGAACAGCTTGGTCTTATTGTTCTTAAAGGCTGCCCAAACCTTATCGAGCGAAAACGCGCTCTCGACGCGACCGGTCACCGCAAAGTGCATCACGGCAATGTCGGCGAACATCTTAAAGAAGACCCCCAGGACCGCCGTGGCAATCATAGCCAGGACAAGCAGGCCAAGCGAGCCAAACAGCGCAGCCTCGAGCGCATAAGAGCCGTAATAAGAATACGAGCCCGCGGCGCCAATTACCACGCCCTCCACCAGCGAAAGCACTACACCGATAATGGGAATGGCAGCGATAACCTCGAGCACGACCGAAATAACGCTCGAAAAGATTCCGAGACCAAACGACGTGGAACGCATCAACGGACGACCCATGCCGTCATCGATCTTAAGCGACAGGTCGCGACCCCACTCGATGCCAAAGCCCGAACCGCACACGCTCGCCACGTAGGCAGCCAAAAAGCCGATGGCAGCCGCAATACCGCCGATAACGGGGATGAACAGCACGAGTACCGACACGACACAGATAAGCGCCGGCAAAAAGGCAATCTGGCACACGCGCTGCAGCACGCCCGGAGTCTTGGTCATATCCTCAAACGCCTGAGCCGTGCAGCCCTTGGACGCGTTCGCGACAGGTTGAGGAACAAACTGCTGAGGCTGAGGCTGACCCTGAGGGGTGGAAGCTGCAGCACCGGCATTGGGGGCACCACACACGCCGCAGAACTTGTCGTTATCGCCCATGGGGGCGCCACACTGCGAACAGAACATCGAAATCATCCCTTCGTATCTAGAGCGAATCACCTGGATCGCAAACGATGTCTTTGGCATCATTATCACCCAATGTGAGGACAAATACTCTTAGATGACGTATTTGCAACGCGCGAGGCGCTTTTCGATTGTTTGACGAGTGTGTCCGCGCTAGTTCGTGCCGCGGAAACCCTTGCCGACGATCTCGGAGCTGTCGACGATCGTGATAAAGGCACCAGGATCGACCTCGCGCGCATAACGGCGCAGCTGCACGGCCTCGCGACGGCTCAGCACGCTCATGATCACCGTCACGCACTTGCCCGAGAAGGCGCCGTAGCCGCGGCTGATGGTCGCCGTGCGGTTGAGATGCTTGACGATAAACTCCTCGACCTTAAGGGGCTCGGAACAAATGATCGTGCAGACCTTACGAAGATGAATGCTCTCGATGGCCTTGTCGACCACAAGCGTCTTGGCAAACAGGCCGAGCACGCAATACAGACCGATACGCGGACCATACAAAAAGGCCGCGATGGTCACGATGCCGATATCGACCAGCAACAGCGCGCGGCCAATCTCGAGTGTGGTACGGCGTTTGAGGATCATAGCGAGGATGTCCGTGCCACCCGTCGAGGCGCCGATATCAAAGACGATGGCGCTGCCGAGCGCCGGCAGAATCACGGCAAAACACAGGTCGAGCCACATATCGCCCGTCATCGAGACACTGGTCGGGATAAAGAGCTCGAAAAGCGAAACATAGGCGGACAGCGCAAACGAGGCGAAGACGCTCCACAGGATTGCCTTGCGCTCCAAAAAGATAAAGCCCAAAACGACGAGAACCGCGTTGATAATCCACATAAAGACGCCGACGGGCAGGGTCGGGAACAGCGTGGACAGAATAACCGACACGCCCGAGGTGCCGCCAAAAGCAAAGTGATTAGGGGTTTTAAACGCAACGATGGCAAAGGCCGTAAGAATCAGACCTAGATTGAGCTCGGCGAAAAAGCGCGGGAAGCCTGGCTCCTGGCTACGCTTTTGGCCGGCACGCTCGCCGCGCTCGATATCGGTGCGATCAACCACGCGCTCCATCGGCACCACGGGAGGACGATGTACCTCCTCGGCAGCTCGCGATGCCGCCTCTGCCGCGGCAGCCTCAATCGCCCATGCCTGGCTTTCTGTTTCGTGCTCGTCAGCCATTACGGCAACCCCTCGTTAACAATTTGGAAACAATGCGCCCATTAGGGTAACGCGGAACACGACGATTGCAACCCCTAGTTAGACGAGCGGTATGCCTACATCGGGGACATACAAATAACGGCCG